>JAODAS010000179.1 GCA_025463555.1 Schumannella sp. | reverse complement strand
CGACATCCACGGTGCTCTGCTCGTCGTCGACCCAGTCGACGGGGACCTCGTGGATGCGCAGCCCCGCACGCTCGGCGATGACCAGCAGCTCGGTGTCGAAGAACCAGCCGGTGTCTTCGACATGCGGAAGCACGCGCTGCGCGACATCCCGGCGCATCGCCTTGAACCCGCACTGCGCGTCGGAGAAGGTGACCCCCAGCGTCCGGTGCAGGAGGAAGTTGTACGACCGCGAGATCAGTTCGCGCTTCGGACCGCGCACCACGCGCGATGCGGGCGCCAGGCGGGTGCCGATCGCGACATCCGAATGCCCGGAGAGCAGCGGTGCGACCAGCGGGGGCAGCGCACGCAGGTCGGTCGACAGGTCGACGTCGACGTACGCGACGACGGCGGCGCGGCTCGCGAGCCAGGTCTCGGCGAGCGCACGACCCCGGCCTTTCTGGCTGAGGTGCCGGGCCTGCACTCCCGGCACCTCCAACGCCAGCCGGTCCGCGATGACCGGGGTCGAATCGCTGGACGCATTGTCGGCGATCGTGATCAGCCACGGCTCGTCGAACTGCTGGGCGAGCGACTCGGCGAGCGCACGCACGCTGCGCTCGAGGGTCGCTTCTTCGTTGTAGACCGGCACCACGACTTCGAGTGCGAGCTCACGGGCATCGGCCATGAGGATCATGCAACCCGCGCACCCTATGACGAACCGGCGTGAACCTTATGAATCGCCTGAACCCGGTGGTTGAGTAGCCGCCGCAGGCGGCGTATCGAAACCCCCACCTCAATCACACCCGATCCAGCGCCCCCAGCACATCGCCGAGCAGGTCGTCGACCCCTTCGATTCCGACCGAGAGGCGCACGACGCTGTCCGGGACTTCGAGCGAGGTGCCCTTCACCGAGGCGTGGGTCATCTCGGCCGGGTAGCAGACCAGCGATTCGACACCGCCGAGGGATTCCGCGAGCTGGAAAAGGGTCATCGACTCGGCGAACCTGCGCGCGGTCGGTCCGTCGGCGAGCTGCACCGAGATCATCCCGCCGAAGCTCTTCATCTGCGTCGCTGCCAGCTCGTGGCCGGGGTGATCCGGCAGTCCGGGGTAGTAGACCCGCTCGAGCTTCGCGTGGCCGACGAGCTTCTCGGCGATGGTCTGCGCGTTCGAGGAATGGCGATCCATGCGCACCGCGAGCGTCTTGATGCCCCGGATGGTGAGCCAGGCGTCCATCGGACCTGACACGGCGCCGATCCCGAACTGCAGGAACGCGACCTTCTCGGCGAGGTCGCCCTCGTTCAGGATCACAGCACCCCCGAGCACATCGCTGTGGCCGCCCAGGTACTTCGTCGTCGAATGCACGACGACGTCGGCGCCCAGCGACAGCGGCTGCTGCAGGTAGGGGGAGGCGAACGTGTTGTCCACCACCACGATCGCGCCGACGGCGTGAGCGAGTTCGGCGACCGCGGCGATGTCCGTGATCTTCATCAGCGGGTTGGAGGGCGTCTCGAGCCAGACCACCTTCGTGGCGTCCGGCCGGATGGCGGCCCGCACGGCATCCAGGTCGACCATCTCGACCGTCGACAGCGAGATGCCCCACGGGATGAACGCACGAGACACGAGCCGGTGCGAGCCGCCGTAGACATCGTTGCCCATCAGCACGTGGTCACCCGGCGCCAGGATCGCGCGCAGCAGGGTGTCTTCGGCGGCGAGGCCGGAGGCGAAGCTGAACCCGCGGTCCCCACCCTCGAGACCCGCGAGGAGCGTCTCGAGCGAGGTGCGCGTGGGGTTGCCCCCACGGGCGTACTCGTAGCCGTTGCGGAAGCCGCCGATCCCGTCCTGCACGAACGTGGTCGTGAAATAGACGGGCGGGATGACCGAACCGGTGGTCGGGTCGAACTCCTGTCCGGTGCGGATCGCGCGGGTGGAGAAGTCGTAGTCGGTCATGAGCTCTTTCAGGAACTGAGGAAGGCGAGCAGGTCGTGGCGGGTGACGACCGCCGCGGGCTTGCCATCGCTGGTGACGAGGAGTGCATCGGCGGCGCTGAACGCATCGCGGGCCGCGTCGACGGAGTCGTTCATCCCGATCAGACCGAGCGGGGGCTCGACGAATTCCGCGAGCGCATCGGTCAGCTGGGCGCGGCCGCTGAACACGGCGTCGATCAGCGCGCGTTCATCGATCGAGCCGATGACCTCACCCATGACGACGGGCGGCTCGGCGGTGAGAACCGGCATCTGCGAGATGTCGAACTTGCGCATCTTGTCGATGGTGTGGCGCACGGTGTCGCTGGGATGGACATGCACCAGGCCGGCGAGCTCCGGCTCCTTGGTGCCGACGAGGTCGGCGACGGTTCCGCCCTCCTCCGCCGGCAGGAACCCGTACGAGCGCATCCACTTGTCGTTGAAGACCTTGCCGAGGTAACCGCGGCCCCCATCCGGCAACAGGATCACCATGATGTCGTCGGGGCCGAGTTCGCGCGCGGCTTTGAGACCGGATGCGACGGCGAGACCGCTGGATCCTCCGACGAGCAGGCCCTCTTCTCGCGCGAGCCGCCGGGTGAGGTCGAACGACTCCGCGTCGGAGCTCGCGATGATCTCGTCGACCACGGTGCCGTCGTAGGCGGTCGGCCAGAAATCCTCGCCGACGCCTTCGACCAGGTAGGGACGGCCGGACCCGCCGGAATAGACGGAACCCTCGGGGTCCGCCCCGATCACCACGACATCCGGGTTCTGTTCTTTCAGGTACTTGCCCACGCCGGAGATGGTGCCGCCCGTTCCGACGCCGGCGACGAAATGCGTGACCCTGCCGTCGGTGTCGCGCCAGATCTCCGGACCGGTGGTCTCGTAGTGGCTGAGCGGGCCGTTCGGGTTGGAGTACTGGTCGGGCTTGAAGGCTCCCGGGATCTCCCGCGCCAGCCGGTCGCTGGTCTGGTAGTAGGAGTCGGGGCTCTCGGGGGCGACGTTGGTGGGGCACACGACGACCTCGGCGCCGTATGCCTTGAGGGTGTTGATCTTGTCTTCGCTGACCTTGTCGGGGCAGACGAACACGCACCGGTACCCGCGCTGCTGGGCGACCAGGGCGAGGCCGATGCCGGTGTTGCCGCTCGTCGGCTCCACGATCGTGCCGCCCGGTTTCAGCTTGCCCTCGCGCTCGGCCGCGTCGATGATGCGGGATGCGATGCGGTCTTTGCTGGATCCGCCCGGGTTGAAGTACTCGATCTTCGCGAGCACGGTGGCGGCGATGCCCTCGGTCACCGAGTTGAGCTTGACCAGGGGCGTGTCGCCCACGAGGTCGAGCACGGTCTCGGCATATTTCATGCTGTCGAGCCTACCGGCGGTGCTGTGCGGGTTACGGGCTAGGCGGTGTCCGCCGGAGTACCGTTCGCGGGCCAGCCGATCGCCTTCCGCAGGCGGCTGCGCAGCCGCTCCGTTGCGTCGTAGGTGACGGTGAACAGTTGCACGGTGTCTTCGTCGTCGCCGTAGACGAGCGTCAGGGCCTTGTCACGCACCCGGTCGTGCTGCGCCGTGACCAGGTCGACGAATCCCAGGTCCGCGACCGGGATGCGCAGCAGCACGGTGCGCGAGTAGGTCTCGAACGTGATCTCGCGGGTGTCGGCCACCATGAAGTGCGGCGGCGTGTCCGGATCCACGCGTCCGCGCGGCAGCGACCAGAGCCGCACCCGCTCCACCAGGGCGCCCGGATGCTCCTCCTGCAGCCGCAGGCGGGTGTTTCGCTCGAGGCGGCCGTTGCGGATCGCCACGATCCACAGCACCGCGATCAGTGCAGCCGCGAGCGCCAGGATGCTGCCCCGCACCGCCCCATCCTGGGTCCAGCCCGCGGCAATTGCGATGCCCGCTGCGGCGATGGCGATCGTGACACTGATCAGCGGCAGGCCGACATCGATCCGTTCGGACATGCTGCGCTTCTGCGTCGTCGCCACGGTTCGAGCCTATCCGCGCAATGCGCCGGAGCAGATCCCGCGATCGGGGAGCCCCGTCACGCGATGACCAGAGCGTCGAGCGCGTGCGGCTCGCCGAAGGATGCCAGCGCCTTCTCGCCCAGGTGCTGACGATGATCGATCGAGGCGCCGATGTCGCGTGCGAGTCCCGGCCTCGTCTTGACGAGTTCGTCGACGATCCCCACCGGGATGTAGAGCAGCGCCGCGTCGGTCAGAGCGGTCGCCCGCGCGCCCACGCTCTGACGGGTCAGCGCTGTCAGGCCGAGCAGCTCGTCGCGCTTCAGCTGCACCACCGGCACGATCGCGCCCTGCGCCGCCGCCACCTGCAGCTCGATGACGCCCTCGACGATCACGCGTACGCCGTCCGGAATCGCGCCGGCCTTCTGCACGACCTCGCCCTCGCCGTACCGTTCGAGTCGCACCTGATCGACCATGACCTCGGCGTCTTCCCGGGTGATCTGGAAGCGGGGCGCCAGCCGCAGCAGGTTCTCGCGCACGCGTTCCGGCGTGGCGTAGTTGTCGGTGAGGTCCCGGTCGAGGTGCAGGCCGGCGCGACGGGCGGCGTACCAGAGCCGGGTGCGGAACAGGGCGAGCGTCATGTACTGCTTCGCCGGACTGGTGAGGGCGATGTTGATCTCGAACTTCGCCTTGTCCAGCGGGATCGCGTACGGCGTCTCACCGGGATGAAGTTCGGGCAGCCCCGACGCGACCTCGACCATCACCTCGATGACGCGGTGCGGCGGGTCGTCGGTCGCGAACCGGAACACGTCCGACGCCTCATACGGCGACGATGCGCGCGTCAGGTTCTTGAAGGTGTCGCCCGCGAGCGTGGAGTTCGGGATCACGAGGATGCCGTTCGCCGTGTCGAGGTGGGTCGCCCGCCAGTTCATCGCGACGACGCGGCCCTTGCCCGCCGGCGTGACGATGTACTCCCCGATCTCGAACGGCTGCTCGAACAGCAGGAACAGACCCGACAGCACCGAGCCGACCGCGTTCTGCAGAGCGAGACCGATGACGATCGAGCCGATGCCCAGCGCCGTGAACAGGCCCCCGACATCCGCCCCCCAGATCCAGCCGAACAGAACGGCCAGCGAGATCGCGATGATCAGCAGACGGGCGATGTCGACGAAGATCGAGGGGAACCGGTTGCGCCAGGTGCCCTGCTTGGCGGTGACGAAGATCGCCAGGTTCAGCCCGCTCAGCAGGATCACCACGACCACCAGCCCGAACGCGGTCGCGGCCACCTTCGCCCAGGTGAACTCGGTCGTGCCGTCGTCCTGCTTGATCTGGGTGAACAGGATGATGACCGCGGCCAGAGGCGCGAGCACGTTGCGCACCAGCATCACGATGCGCGCGCCCGGCGTGCCCTGCCGAAGCATCGCGGTGTGCACCTCGCCGAGGACGAGCAGCACGATCGGCAGGCCGATGATCACCGCGAGCGCCGGCCAGAACCAGTCCTTCGCCAGCACGTCGGCCAGGATGTCGCCGATCATGCGCTCGGAGCCGGTGCGTCGATGGCCTTCGGGTCGATCCGCCAGACCCGCTGGAATCCGGCGTTCGTCTCGACGACGCCCGAGTCGGTGAAAGGCAGGCTGTCGGGCAGCTTGTCGACGACCCGCTGGGTCAGAAAGATGCCGGCCTCGTTCGCCCCGCCCTGCAGGCGGAAGGCCAGGCTCACGGCGTCACCCCAGAGGTCGTAGACCACATGCGAGCGCCCGACCAGGCCGCTCGTGACCGTGCCGGTGTCGAGCCCCGCCCGCACCGAGAGGTCGGCGCCCTTCTGCGCGCCGAACCTGTCGACGATCTTCTGCATCTCGATCGCGAACTCGACCGCCCGGCGGGCATGATCGACGCGCGGAACGCTCAGACCGCAGCTCGCCAGGTAGCCCTGACGGGTCGTGCGGACCCGCTCGATCCCGAGCACCTCGGCCGCCTCGTCGAACGCGCGGAAGATGTCGTTCAGGATGTCGAGCGCCTTGTCGCTCGTCATGCCGCGGCCATACTCCTCGAAGCCGACGATGTCGGCGAAGAGCACCGTGACCTCCTGATGGTCCTCGACGATCGTGCGCGCACCCTGCTTGTACTGCTTCGCCAGCTTCTCGGGCATGAGGGTGCCGATGAGCCGGTCGTTCTCGGCGCGCTGCTCGTCGATCAGCGTCGCCTTCAGCTCGAGGCTGCGGCTCATGTCGTTGAACGCCGCCGCGACATCGGCGAGTTCGTCGCTCTCGCCGGCCTCCACCTGCACGCCCTGCTCGCCCGCGGCGATCCGGCGCGCGGCATCCCGCAGCCGGCGCAGCGGACGGACGGCCAGACCGGCGATGATCACCGAGATCAGGGACACGATCGCCACGATGATGGCGGATGACAGCGCCAGCCGTTTGGTGAACTCCTCTACCGGCGCCAGGGCTTCGTCCGCGTCGATCTCGGCCACGATCGCCCAGTTGAGCCCGTGCGAACGGAACGGGGCGTAGGCGGCGATGGTCTGGGTGTCGAGGTAGTTCTTGTCGGTGACCGTACCGCGCTCGCCGTCGAGTCCCTTGCGGGCGGCCGTGGTGTCGACGGGTTGCAGCAACAGCGTCTCGCCGGACGAGACTGCCTCGTCGACCACGTCTTGATCGAGACCCGCATCGAGGGCAGCGGCCGCGTATTGCTTCGGGTCTTCGACCAGCTCGCGGGACTGCGAGCGCATCGTCGGTGCAGCGGTGCCCTCGTTGCCCACGAGGTACGCCTCGCCGGTGTTGCCGAGCCCGCTGTCGACCCAGCCGCCGTCGCCGGTCATGACGGAGTTGATGCGGTCGATGGGCAGCTGCACCGCGATCGCGCCGACGGCCTTGTCGTTGCCGTTCAGGGGCGCCACAACCCAGGCCACCGGGGTGCCCAGGGCCGGCTGGTAGCGGGCGAAGTCGCTGAACACCACCGAGTCGAGGCCCTGGTTCGCCGACATCGCGGTGTCGTAGGCCGTCGCGAGGCTGCTGAAGCTGTAAGTGCCGTCGGCCAGGCTGGCGCCCAGGTCGACCCCCTTGTTCTCGGTGTAGACGATGCGGCCCGAACCGTCGATCAGCACTATGTCGTCGAACTGCAGCAGGTCGGCCATGCGCCGCAGGTAGTCGTGGTACTTCACGTGCGCCGCGGTCCAGGTGCTGCCGTCGCCCGGATCATCCTGCGCGGACGGGTCCTCGCCCGCCGAGTCGGCAATCAGGTAGTGGTACAGGAGGTAGCGGGTGCCGGGGTCGGACGGATCGAAGCTGTCGGCCTCGGCCGGCTTGCCGGTCGCGTCGTGCAGTGCCGGCGCGAAGTCGTCGGTGAAGTAGGAGGTGACCGCCGCATCCTGCTCGGGCGTCAGGGCCGGCCCGCCAGCCGCGTCCAGGTCGGCGAGGCCGCCTGCGAAGGCCTGCTCGGCATCCACCACCGCGCTGTCGCGGCTGGCCAGCAGGAGCGAGTTCTCGACCGAATCGAGCAGCCCCATCACCTCACGGGCACGCGAGTCGCGCACCTCGACGAGGCGATCGAGCGAGGCGGTCCGGAGGGAGTCGGTGCCGTTGATGTACCCGATGATGCCGACCACCAGGTTCGACCCGATGCTCACCGCCAGCAGCATCAGCAGCAGCAGCGACTTGATGCTGAGTGACGACCTGCGACGGCGCGGGCGCGCCAAGGCGTGATCGCCGCCAGGCGCGTCGCTGCTCACCGTGCCTCCCGAGGGGTGCTGAGGGAATGCCCCACTCTAGCCTCAGCGCGTTCAGGGGTTCGATACCCCAGAATCATGGGGTGAGCACAGCACCCAAGCAGACCAAGGCGCAGCGCCAGGCGGAGCAGCGCGCGGCCCAGCTCGAGTCGTTCAAGAAGAAGCAGTCGGCGGCGAAACGAGGCCGTGTCGCCGTGATCGCCCTGAGCATTCTGGGCGCGGTCGCCGTCGCCGCCCTGGTGACCACGGTCATCGTGATCAACATCCAGCCCAAGCCCGACCAGGCCGGGCTGCTCGACAATGTGCAGACGTTCTCGAACCTCGAGTCGACCCACGTCGAGGGCACCGTCGACTACGCGATGTCGCCGCCCGCCGGCGGACCGCACAACGCGGTCTGGCTGAACTGCGGCATCTACGACCAGCCGGTGCCGAACGAGAACGCCGTCCACGACCTCGAGCACGGCTCCATCTGGATCACGTACGCGCCGGACCTGCCGCAGTCCGACATCGACAAACTGAAGGCGAAGACGCCCAGCACCTATGCGGTGCTCTCGCCGTACACCGGCCTCGACAGTCCCATCGCGATCAGCGCCTGGGGCGCCCAGCTCAAGCTGACCGACACCGACGACCCGGCCCTGCAGGCCTTCATCGACAAGTACTGGCAGTCGGCCGACTCACCCGAGCCCGGCGCCCCCTGCACCGGCGGGGTGGACGCCCCCGGCAAGGAGTGAACCGCGCGCGGCTCGTCGTCGCCGCGGTCCTCGCGGCGGTGCTGCTCGGCACCGGCGGGTTCCTGATCGGCCGGTTCAGCTCGCCGCAGGCCGCGGCGGTGCCGGCGACCTCGAGTGCGGCGGCCGGGTTCCTGCGCGACATGCAGGTGCACCACGCGCAGGCCGTCGACATGGCGATGACTATCCGCGACATCAGCACCGACCCTGCGGTCAGGCGCCTCGCGTACGACATCGCGCTGGGTCAGTCGCAGCAGTCCGGGCAGATGTACGGCCTGCTCGAGTCGTGGAACCTCACGCAGGCGTCGTCCGAACCCGCGATGACCTGGATGTCGCAGCCGGTTCTCGACGGATCATCCGGCGATCACGGGCATGGGGCGACGACCGACGGCACGATGCCCGGCATGGCGACGTCTGCTCAGCTCGCCCAGCTTCGCGGGGCGACAGGAGTCGAGGCCGAGAAGCTGTTCCTCACCCTCATGATCGCCCACCACCGGGGCGGTCTTGCGATGGCAGAGGGGGTGCTGGCGCGCACGACCGTTCCGCAGGTGGTCTCGATGGCGAAGGGCATCATCGTGTCGCAGCAGTCCGACATCGACGCGATGCAGCAGCTCCTGGCGGCGCGCAGCTAGCCCCCTCCGCCGAGCGAGCACGTTTGCGCCGAGCGAGCATGGTGCGCCGTGCTCGCTCGGCGGAAACGTACTCGGTGGGCGTCAGCCTTCGACCTGCGCGGCCGCCAGCTGCTCGGCGAAGAGGGTCGCGTAGACGCCGCCGAGCGCGAGGAGTTCGGCGTGCGTGCCCTTCTCCACGATGCGGCCGCCGTCGACGACGAAGATGACGTCGGCGTTGACCACGGTCGACAGGCGGTGCGCGATGGAGATGGTGGTGCGACCGCGTGCCGCGGCATCCAGTGCCCCCTGCACGATGCGCTCGCTGACCGTGTCGAGCGCCGATGTCGCCTCGTCGAGGATCAGCACGGCCGGGTCCTTCAGCAGCACCCGCGCGATCGCCACCCGCTGCTTCTCACCGCCCGAGAGCCGGTAGCCGCGCTCGCCCACGACGGTGTCGAAGCCGTCGGGGAACGACGCGATCGTGTCATAGATGTTCGCCTGCCTGGCGGCTGCGACCAGCTCGTCGTCGCTCGCGCCGGGCTTCGCGTACCGCAGGTTCTCGGCGATGGTGGCGTGAAAGAGGTACGTCTCCTGCGAGACGATGCCGATGGCGCCGATGAGCGACTCCTGCTGCAGTTCGCGCACGTCGGTGCCGGCGAACAGCACGTGCCCGTCGGTCACATCGTGCAGGCGCGGGACCAGGTACGACACCGTCGTCTTTCCTGCCCCCGACGGCCCGACGAATGCGGCGTACTGGCCCGGCTCGATGTCGAACGAGACGCCCTTGAGGGTGGCGGGGGTATCCGGCCCGGCATCGGGATAGCGGAACACCACGTCGTCGAACGTCACCTCACCCAGGCGGCCGGTCGTCACCGGCTGGGCGTCAGCGGCATCCCGGATCGCGGGCTTCAGATCGAGGTACTCGAAGATGCGGGCGAACAGCGCCTGCGAGGTCTGCAGGTCGAGGGCGACGCGCAGCAGCCCCATCAGCGGGAACATCAGCCGCGCCTGCACCGTGGTGAACGCGACGACCGTGCCGGCCGTGACGGGCACGTCCTGGTAGATCAGCCAGGCGGCGACCAGGTAGATCACGGCCGGGATGACCGAGAGGAAGATGCCGACGATCGCGAAGAACCACTGGCCGCTCATGGTCTGGCGGATCTGCAGCGAGATCTGGTTCTCGTTCTCGGCGGTGTAGCGGCCGACCTCGGTCTTCTGCTGATTGAAGCTCTTCGCCAGCAGGATGCCGCTGACGCTCAGCGTCTCCTGCGTGATCGCCGTCATGTCCGACAGCGACTCCTGCGTCTTCGTCGCGATGCGCGCACGCACTTGGCCGACCCGGCGCTGCGCGATCACGAGCACCGGCAGCAGGATGACCGCCACGATCGTCATCTGCCAGCTCAGCACGATCATCGACACAAGGGCCGCGATCACGGTGACGGTGTTGCCGATCACGCTCTGGATGGTGTTGCTCAGCACCCCGGCCACGCCGCCGACGTCGTTCTGCAGCCGCGACTGGATGATGCCCGTCTTGGTCTTGGTGAAGAACCCCAGCTCCATCGCCTGCAGATGCGAGAACAACCGGATGCGCAGCCGGCCCATCACGCTGTTGCCGACTCTCGCCGTGAGATAGGTCTGCCACACCCCGAGCGCGCTGGAGGCGATCCACAGCCCCACCATGATCGACACCAGTTCGATCAGCACGGGCACGTCCGGCAGAGACCGCCCCTCGTCGGGGAACAGCCCGCGGTCGAACGCCTGCTGCGTCAGCAGCGGCGGCGCGACGCTGAGTCCGGCGCCGACCAGCACGAGCACGATGGTGATGGCGAGCTGGCTCTTGTACGGCCCGAACAGCGACCAGATGCGCGGCAGCAGGTCGGGGATCTTCGGCGCCTCGGCGTTCGCCGCCCTCTGCGCTGCCGCGTCACTGCTGCTGACCCGACTGGTCGCGCGACCGCCGCCACCCCGCATGCTCATTCTCGGAGCCTATGCCGAACCGGTGATCGAGTGCCGCGGAGCGGTGTATCGAGATCACCACCACGAGTTACCCGTGGGGTGGTCTCGATACACCGCGCTCCGCGCGGCACTCGACCACCGGTACTTCTAGCCCTTCGTCGAGCCCGCGAGCAGGCCGCGCACGAAGTAGCGCTGCAGGGCGAAGAACACGATCAACGGGATGAGGATCGAGATGAACGCCCCCGCCGGGAGGAGCTCGGCGTTCTGCCCGAACTCGCCGGTGAGTTCTGCCAGCGCCCTGGTGATCGGGGCGGCAGGACCGCTCGCGAAGATCAGCGCCACCAGCAGGTCGTTCCACACCCACAGGAACTGGAAGATCGCGAACGACGCGATCGCCGGCAGCGACAGCGGCAGCACGATGCGGAAGAAGATCTGCCCGTGGCTGGCCCCATCCACTCGTGCGGCCTCGATGACGTCCGAGGGGATCTCGCTGATGAAGTTGTGCAGCAGGAAGATCGCCAGCGGCAGCGCGAAGATCGTGTGAGCGACCCAGACCTGCGAGAACTGCCCGGCACCGCGAAGACCCTCATAGAGCGGGTCCCCGGCCACCTGCACTCCGCGCGAGAACAGCGAGAGCAGCGGAACAAGCGCCATCTGGATCGGCACGATCTGCAGCGCGAACACCAGCACGAAGATGACGTCGCGTCCCTTGAACTTCATCCACGCGAACGCGTATCCGGCGAGGGATGCGATCACGAGGGGGAAGATCGTCGCCGGGATCGAGATCGCGATCGAGTTGAAGAACGGGCCCAGCAGGCTGTCGCGCCCGAACAGCACCGCCTGGTAGTTCTCGAGAGTGACGGTCGGGTTGATGAAGATCTGCCACCAGCCGGTGCGCTGGGTCTCGACCTCCGGCCGGATCGACGTGATGAACAGGCCGACGGTCGGGACCGTCCAGAACACGGCGATGATCAGGGAGCCGATCGTGGCGCCCCGGCTGGTCAGCCGTTGCTTGGTCCGCCGCGTGGCGCCCTTCACCGCTGATTCGGTGAGGGCGGGGTTGACGGTGAAGCCGGTCGTGGTGGTCATCGGATCTCCCGGCTCTTCTGGATCTGACGTGCGTTGTAGATGACGATGGGCAGCACCAGCAGGAAGAGGATCACGGCGAAGGCCGATGAGCGTCCCGCCTCGAACTTCTGCAGCAGGGTGACCATCTCGTTCGCGATGACGCCGGTATCCGGATAGGCCAGGCCCATGGTGCGCACGATGTCGAACACCTTCAGAGAGGCGATCGAGATCGTGGTGAGCACGACGATGAGCGAGGGCCGGATGGACGGGATCGTCACGTTCCAGAAGCGCTGCCAGGCGTTGGTGCCGTCCAGTTGCGCCGCCTCGACCTGCTCGATCGGCACGCCCTTGATGGATGCGGACAGCACCACCATGGCGAATCCGGTCTGCACCCAGATCAGTACGACCATGAGCAGGAAGCTGTTGAGCGGGACCTGCTGGAGCCAGTTGACCGGCGAACCGCCGAACAGCACGACGAGCCCGTTCAGGATGCCGATCTGGTCCTCGCCCTCGGGGCGGAACGCGTAGACGAAGCGCCAGATGATGCTCGCCCCGACGAACGAGATCGCCATCGGCATGAACACCAGGATCTTGAAGAACTTCTCGCCGCGCGACTTGTCGATGAACACCGCGTAGGCCAGCCCGATCGCGGTCGAGAAGGCGGGCACGACCAGCACCCAGATGATGGTGTTGCGGATGACGACCAGGTTCTGCGGCTGACTGAACACCCACGCGAAGTTGTCGAGCCCGATGAAGGCGCCGCGGTTGCTGAGCAGGGAGTTGTAGATCGTGGCGATCGTGGGATACACCAGCCCGACGATCAGCAGCGCGATCGCGGGTGCCAGGAATCCGAGCAGCGCGAACAGGTAACCCTTGCCCTCACGGCTGCGGTAGTCGAGCAGGAAGAACCCGCCGCCGAGGACGACGGCGACCGCGACGGCCCACCAGACGGAACCCAGGAGAAGGAAGATGATGCCGGGGATCGCGAGGCACGCGATGAACCGGATGATCGTGTACCGGCGACCCGGACGGGGCGCCACCTCGATCAGCAAGACGAGCACGGTCGCGGCGATGAGGAACAGCACCACGATGATGGGGATCTGGGCCAGCGGAGGAAGCGTGCCGAGCCAGGTGAGGAGATCCTTCATGAATCGCCTTTCGTTGTCTTCGTTGACGACGGGGGATGCGCACTGCGGTGGTTTTCCGAACCTACAGGCAGAGATGTGACGGCGGGCCGCCCGGTTTTCACCGAGCGGCCCGCCGCTTCAGGTGGAGCTAGCCGGCAGGCCAGCTGGCTTCGATGGCGTCGAGCACATCAGATGTGCTCGTGCCGTTCACCCAGTCGACCATGCCGGTCCAGAACGTTCCCGCTCCCACGACACCGGGCATGAGGTCCGAGGCGTCGAAACGGAAGGTGGTGTTCGGGTCCTGCAGCGTCTGGATCGCCTGCGACAGGATCGCGGACGAAGCGTTCGACGGGTCGAGCCCCTTGTTGGCGCTGATCACACCGCCGAGCTTGACGCGGCTGTTCGCCCAGTCACCGCTCGAGAGGTACTCCTGCACCTTGATCGTGTCGGCGTCGTTCGAGAACGCGCCGACGATCTCGCCACCACCGGTGACGGCATTGGCGCCGGCCTCGGTGCCGGGTGTGATGAAGGCCCAGATGCCCTTGTCCTCACCGACGGTGCCACCGGCATCCGTGATGAAGCCTTCGTAGAAGGAGGCCTGGTGGTGCAGGATGCAGCTGCCGTCGACGAGGGCCTGTGCCGGGTCGCCGAACGGGGTGCTGTTGATCGTGACGACGTCACCGAATCCGGCGTTGACGTAGTCCGGGTTCAGCAGGATCTTGCCCACCGAGTCGAACGCGTCCTTGATGGCCGGGTCGTTGAACGGGATGTCGTGCGAAACCCACTTGTCGTAGGTCTCCGGTCCGGCCTGGCGAAGGACGAGGTCCTCCACCCAGTCGGTGCCCGGCCATCCGGTGGCGGCGTCAGAGCCGAAACCGGCGCACCACGGGGTCTTGCCCGAGTCCGCGATCGTCTGCGTCAGGGTCAGCAGGTCATCCCACGTCTGCGGGACCTCCCAGCCGTTGTCCTTGAAGACCTGAGGCGAGTACCAGATGAAGCCCTTGATGCTGGCCATCAGCGGCGCGCCGTACAGGGTGCCGTCGACGGTGCCGTAGGCCGCCCAGTCATCGCTCCAGCCGTCGGCCACGTTCTTGGCGACGCCGTCCGACGCGGGCTGCATGTAACCGCGCGTGGCAAGGTCGGCCAGCAGGCCGGGCTGCGGGAAGATCGCCAGGTCGGGCGGGTTGCCGCCCTGCGCGAGCGAGCCGATCTGAGCCTCGAACTCCTTGGTCGATTCGTACTGGATGTCGATGTTGTTCTCGGTCTCCCAGTCGGCCCAGGACTGCTCGAGCAGGTCGGCCTCGGTGTCGGCGATGGTGCCGATGATGGTCACGACTCCGTCGGCCTTGCCGACATCGCCGGGGCCGTTGCCGGTTCCGCCACCGCCGCCGCCGGAGCAGCCGGCGAGCACGATGCTCGAGGCTCCGACGAAGACCGCAGTGGCGAGCAAACGACGGTTCATACGTGAACGCATGTGTTTCCTCCTCATTGAGGGTCGAGATGTTGTGGTGCAGGGATGGAAGCGGTCTCGCAACCGGTTCCAGCACCAAGGTAGGCGACTCCCGCCCAGGCTCGCAAGTGTTTTGGCCCTCGATGTAGTGGCACCCGGTCCGTTATGCTGCAACCGGTTCCACAGAATGGGCTGGAGGAGACCGTGAGTTCGCTCGCCGAGGTCGCACGCCGCGCAGGCGTGTCGAAGGCGACGGCTTCGCGCGCCCTCAGCGGCGCCGCCCACGTCTCGCCGGCGGCCAAGGAACGCGTCTCGGCCGCCGCATCCGACCTGGGATACGTGGTCTCCTCGACCGCGGCCAGCTTGGTCACCGGCCGCACCAAGAATGTCGGAGTGATCACGCCGTTCATCAACCGATGGTTCTTCGCCGAGGTGCTCGAGGGCATCGAGGGCGCGCTGATCCAGGCCGGGTACGACCTCACGCTGTTCCGCCTGCCTGCCGAACCGGAACAGCGCAGCCGGCTGTTTCATTACTTCCTCGTGCGCAAGCGCGTCGATGCGATCGTCTGCGTGGGGGTTGCACTCACCCCCAGCGAGGTGGAACTGATCCACACGCTGCGCCGCCCGGCGGTGGGCATCGGCGGCGCCATCCCGGGCATCACGACGATGAGCATCGACGACGAGCAGGCGACCGCGCTCGCCACGCGGCACCTGATCAGCCTGGGTCACACCCGCATCGTCCACATCGGCGGCGACCTGGGCGAGCAGATGGACTTCCATGTGCACGCCCGGCGGCTCACGGGTTTCCGGGCGGCGATGGCCGACGCCGGAATTCCGCAGGGCGACGACTTCCGGGCGACCGAGTTCAGCGTGCCCGGCGGGTACGAGGCGGCGATGTCACTGCTGGCGGATCCGGCTACACGTCCCACGGCGATCGTCGCCGGCTGCGACGAGATCGCGATCGGCGCGATCACCGCGGCGCGTCAGCTGGGAATCGTGGTCCCGTCCGAGTTGTCCGTCGTCGGAATCGACGACCATCCCTATTCCGCGATGTTCGGGTTGACGACGGTCCGGCAGCGTCCCGGTGAGCAGGGTGAGCTGGCGGTCGACCTCGTCGTCCGGGCGATGGGCGGGCCGGATGAGCCGCTCCAGTCCACCGCTATCGACATCCCGATCGGGCTGGAGGTCCGCTCCAGCACCACCGCGCCGCCCGTGTCGGTGCCGGGTCGCGGCTAGCGCCCGGGTCACACTGGAGCCGCAGCACCACTCCCGGCCCACCGCCATGTCCCCCGCTTTGGGCCGATCGGCCGGTCGGCCATTTCGTGGACAATTCGGGGTACAGACCGGTAGCGTGACTTCCGGTCGACTCCTGTCATCGTGGCACTGGGACACGAAGGCGAGAGCACCCTACCCCTCTCATTTCGCACCACAACCGCCGTCGGCTTGCACTCCGGGCCGCCGGTAGGAGACCACCCAGTGCCAGCCACACCAGATCTCGATGCGCTCCGTATCGCCGTAGACGCCTCGCTGGCCTCCGGCGACACGGCCGCAGCGTTGCGCGCGATGTATCCGGTGGTGCACGTTCTCGCGCTCGAGGACGGCGCCCGCCTACGCGAAGTCATCACCGGCCTGCCCGAGGACCTGTGGCATGGGGACCCCGTTCTCACCGCCGCGCTGGGATCCAGTTACCGCTCGCCCGGCTCCCCCGCCGGCGGCGCTGCGCTGGCGTACTTCCGTGCCGCGGAGAGCGCCATGCAGAGGGCCGCGCAACCCGCCCCGCCGAGCTCGCTCGCCTCGATCATGACCGGGCACGCCGCCGCGCTGCGCAGCGAGGGCAGGCTGGCGGATGCGAAAGCGAAGCTCACCGACGCGGGCGTGCTCCTGGAGGAGAGCGTGGACTCCCCCACCTTCATCCAGCACTCGGCTCGGCACTCGCTCGAACTCGGGGTCGTCGAGCTGCTCATGGGCGCGCTCGGCGCCGCGCGGCGCCGGCTAGAGTACGCCAACGGCTTGTCGGCGCACCTCGCGCGCTCCGAGCAGGTGGAGTGCATGGGTGCTCTCGCGCTCGCCGCCTATTCGCAGGGCGACCTCGCCACGACCGACCGGATGGTGGCGGCCGTTC
>JAODAS010000009.1 GCA_025463555.1 Schumannella sp. | reverse complement strand
GCTTCGCGACCCTCTGGCGCAGGAGCGTGATCGTCACCGCGACGGCGGTCAGGACGGCGACGGCGACGACCACGCCGGCGACGGTCAGCACCGGCGCCGCCAGCGCCGCCGCGATCATCAGCGTCGCTGCGGGGAGCACGGCGATCCCGGTCACCACCTGGTGCACCACCAGCGGGCGATGCAGGACCCACACCAAGACCAGGACGAGCGCGACCGGAACGGCCACGACCAGGCCGGCCGTCACATCCGGCACCGCGGTGTGGTGGGAGACCACCTGCACGGCCACCTCGAGGCCGGCGCCCACCGCAGCCACGGCGGCGAACAGGAACACGTGACCGTATCCCCAGTAGAACGAGAGCCGGCGGTTGTGGGCGAGGCCCTCTTCCGCCGGTTCGAGGAAGTACAGCCACCAGAGACCCACGAGGATCAGGAAGCCCGCCGCCCCGACGACTACCAGCGGCACAGACCCTCCGGCCGCGGCGAGCGCCGCCTGCACCCCGTTGCTGGCCGCGAGCACGCCCTCGCCGAGCAGGATGATCATGAACAGCCCGTAGCGCTCGGCGATATGACCGGGATGCCACGGATCGTCGCCCAGGCGGTTCGCGAGCACGGGCACCGAGAACTCCGCCAGCACCAGCACGACGAACGACGCCACCTGCACCTCGGGCGGCAGCAGCAGGCGCACCAGCCAGAGCACCTGAACGATCGAGATCCCGATCGCATAGGTGGCGGACGCCGAACGGGTCGCCGGGTGCTCGACCGCCGCGCGCACCCAGAGCGCGACCATCGCGACGCGCATGATCGCGTAGCCGGCCGTGATGAGCACATAGTCGGTGCGCTCGAATGCGGCGGGAACCCCCGATGCCAGCACCAGCACGCCGCCCATCTGGACGGTTCCGAGCAGGCGGTAGATCACATCGCCGGTGTCGTAGCCCGACGAGAACCAGGTGAAGTTCACCCACGCCCACCAGATGGCGAAGAACACCATCAGGAACGGCCCGATGTGCGTGGCCAGGTCGCCGTGCACGATCGCGTGAGCGAACTGGGTGACGAGGGACGCCACCGCGACGACGAATACCAGGTCGAAGAGCAACTCGAAGGGGGTCGCGGCGCGGTGCTCCTCGTCGGAACGCCGCGCGCGCATCCGCACGTGCCCGGTGCTCACGCGCTGCCGAGTTCGCTACGAGCCGCGTCGATCACCCGCAACACCTCGAGCGTGCGGGTGTGCGGATGCTCGGGCGCCTGCAGCAGGCCGGCCGCGATGTGCGCGGCGACAGCGGTTGCCTCGTAGGCGAGGCCGTCTCTGCCGCGAAGGGTCGACGGATCGGTGAAGGTCAGCTGATCGTTCCCGGCCGTGAGACGGAAGCTTCCCGGCTCCCAGAACGGGCGGGCGACCTCGATGCGGGCGAGTTCGCCGGTGACCGACGCGAGATTCGGGGTCGAGGCCATCATCGTCGAGGTCGCGATGCCCAGTGCCGCCGGGGCGTGCTGGGTGACGATCGTCGCCTGCTCCTCCACACCGGTCGGCGCCAGGGAGCCGCGCACCACCGCACTCGTCGGCGTCCCGAGCGCGAACGTCGTCCACCACAGTGAGTAGATGCCGATGTCCAGCAGAGCACCGCCCCCGAGCGCCGGGTCGAACGCGCGACTCGTGGGGTCGTAGCCGAACACCTCTCCGAAGTCCGCCGCGGCGAGCCGCAAGGCGCCGAGCGCGCCGTCGTCCAGCAGCCGGCGGATGATCGTGGTCTGCGGCAGAAAGCGGGTCCACATCGCCTCCATCGCGAAGACGTTCGCGGCAGTGGCGGCATCGAAGATCTCGCAGGCGTCGGCCTCGCTCGTCGCCAGCGGCTTCTCGACGAGCACGTGCTTGCCGGCGGCGATCGCGAGCAGGGCGAGTCGCTTGTGCTCGGTGTGCGGCGGGGAGATGTAGACGACGTCGACGTCCGGGTCGGCGACGAGGTGCTCGTAGTCTCCATACGCTTTGGGGATGCCGTGGCGGCTCGCGAATGCGCCCGCGCGTTCGGCGTCGCGCGACGCGACCGCGACGACGCGCTGATCGGTGTTGGCATGGACCGTGGTCGTCCACGCATCGGCGATGACGCCCGGCGCCAAGATCCCCCATCGCAGCGCGCTGCCGCCACGCAGCGGGGTGTGGGTGGGCGCGGGCAGCGCCGCAGGCAGCGCGGAGGGCGGTGCAGATGGCGGGGCAGGGGGCGGTGCGGATGGCGGATGAGGGGGCAGGGTGCTCACGCGTGCGAACCTATCGGTTCGTCCATGCGAGCAGTTGCTCGACCGGATAGGTGGTGACGATGCGTTCGGCGGGGATCCCATTCTTCTCGGCGCGCTCGGCGCCGTAGTCGAGCAGGCCGAGCTGGCCCGGCGCGTGGGCGTCGCTGTCGATCGAGAACAGGCAGCCGGCGTCGAGCGCCAGCTGAATCAGGTCGTCGGGTGGGTCCTGGCGTTCCGGGCGCGAGTTCACCTCGACGGCGACGCCGTTCGCGGCGCAGGCGGCGAACACCGCCTTGGCGTCGAACTCCGCTCCCGGGCGCGTGCCGCGCGACCCCTCCACGAGCCGGCCCGTGATGTGCCCGAGCACGTCGGTGTGCGGGTTGGAGACTGCGGCGACCATGCGCCGGGTCATCTGGCGCGCATCCATCTTCAACTTGGAGTGGACCGACGCGACGACGACATCGAGACGACCGAGCAGGTCGTCGGTCTGATCGAGTTCGCCGTCATCGTGGATGTCCACCTCGATGCCGCTGAGCACGCGGAGCTTGTCATCACTCAACGTCGCGACCAGTTCGAGCTGCTGCTCCAGTCGCTCAGCACTCAGCCCGCGCGCGATTGTCAGCCTAGGCGAGTGGTCGGTGATGGCGAGATACTCGTGGCCGAGCCGCCGGGCCGCATCCACCATCAGCTCGACCGGGGTCAGTCCGTCGCTCCATTCGCTGTGCGCGTGCAGGTCGCCTTTGAGCTTCGCGCGCAGTTCGCTCTTGGCCGCGACCGACGACGTCTCGCGCAGCTTCGCGAGGTACTCGGGCACCTCTCCACCCTGCGCCTGACGGATGACCTTGTAGGTGGTGTCTCCGATGCCCTTCGTGTTCTTCAGACGCACAGGGTCGGCCGCGACCGCCGGGTCGAGGCCGGCGAGAACCTCACCCGCAGTGCGGAACGCCTTCGACTTGTATCGGATCGCCCGGTCGCGCTCGAGCAGGAACGCGATCTCGGTGAGGGCATCGAGGGGATCCATGGTTCGACGCTATCGGTGGTTGAGTAGCGACCAAAGGCCGCGTATCGAAACCACGACCACGTGCTGGTGGTTTCGATACGCCGCTTCGCGGCTACTCAACCACCGCTACTCGACCGGGCTGAGTTGGGGCACGAGGCCGAACAGGTCCTTCGGGTCCTGGGGTGCGGCGATCAGGTCGATGTCGATGCATGCCGAGGTGCCCGTGACGCTGTCGCGCAGGTAGCGCAGCGCGCTGAAGTCCTCGATCGCGAAGCCGACCGAGTCGAACAGCGTGACCTGGTCATCGGAGGTCCGCCCGCGCGTGGCGTCGGTGACGACCTCCCAGAGTTCGGTCACCGCGAAGGCGGCGGGCTTGTTCTGCAGCTCCCCCTCGATGCGGGTCTGCGGCGTGTATTCGACGAAGACGGCTGCCCGGTCGAGGATCTTCGGGTCGAGCTCGGTCTTGCCCGGGCAGTCGCCCCCGATGGCGTTGAGGTGGGTGCCGGGCTGCACGTCCTCATCCCTCAACACGGTGGCGTTGGTCTTGTCCGCCGTGCAGGTGGTCACGATATCCGCGCCCCGGGCCGCCTCGGCCGCCGATCCGCACACCACGATGTCGAACCCCAGGGGCGTCAGGTTGCGCACCAGCTTGGCCATGGCATCCGGATCGGTGTCGAAGATGCGCAGGCGCGAGATGCCCATCACCTCGCGGAATGCGATCGCCTGGAATTCCGCCTGCGACCCGGTGCCGACGAGGGCCATGACCGAGCTGTCGGGCCGAGCGAGAGCGCGTGCCGCGAACGCCGACGTCGCGGCGGTGCGCAGCGCGGTGAGCAATGTCATCTCGGCGACGAACACCGGATACCCGTTGTGGACATTGGACAGCACCCCGAACGCGGTGACCGTCTGGTATCCGCGCAGCGGGTTGGACGGGTGGCCGTTCACGTACTTGAAGGCGTAGAGGTCGGGATCACTGATCGGCATCAGCTCGATGACGCCCCACGGGGTGTGGCTGGCGATCCGCTCGATCTTGTCGAACTCGGGCCAGCGCCGGAAGTCATCGGCGATGTAGTCCACCATGCCGCGCAGGACCGGGCCGGGACCGCGGTCAGCGATCCACCGCGCCATCGAGGCGACGCCGACGAAGTCCGTCATCCGCGCAGCTCCAGGGTGCAGCACTTCACGCCGCCGCCCCCGAGCAGCAACTCGGACAGGTCGAGGCCGTGCGGGGTGAATCCGCGCTCGATCAGCTGGCGTTCGAAATCCTTGGCGCGAGCCGCGATCACGACGTTCTTGCCGTCGCTGAAGCTGTTGAGCCCCAGCACCGCGGCGTCCTCGTCGGTGACGCGGATGGCATCCGGGAACCGCTCCTCGATGATGTCGAGGCTCGCGGCGTCGAACGCCTTCGGCAGGAACGCGACGCTGTCCGGTCCGCCCGTGGAATCCAGCACCGCGAACGCGGTATCCAGGTGGTAGAAGCTCGGGTCCACCAGTGTGAGGGTGACGACCTCGCGGCCGTAGATGTCGCGCAGTTCCTGGTGGCTGGCGACGTCGGTGCGGAAGCCCGTGCCCGCGTAGATGGTCTCGCCGACGAGCAGCATGTCGCCCTCGCCCTCGTTGGTGGCGACCGGCTCCCGCACGTCGAAGCCGTTGGCGCGGAACCAGTCCATGTAGGCGGGGCCTTCGGGCTGGCGTTCCGGATACTCGAACTTCGCGCCGTACGCCTTGCCGTCGAGCACGTAGCCGCCGTTCGCGGCGTAAACCATGTCAGGCAGGCCCTCGACGGGGTCGATCAGGTGGATCTCGAAGCCGAGCTCCTGGTACTTGTCGTACAGGGTCTCCCACTGGCGAACCGCGAGGCCGGTGTCGGTCGGGTCCTCGGGGTGCATCCACGGGTTGATCCGGTAGCTCACGGTGAAGTGCTCGGGGCGGCACATCAGCACGGTGCGCTTGGTCGCGGCCCGTGTGGGCGCGGAAGAAGAGGGCGAGGTCATCGTCATCTTTCCAGTCTCGCACGCACACATCAGGCGATAATCGCTGGGAAGCGCATTGAATCGCCGGGATCGCTCGCTTCCACGCAATGATCCACCATAGGCTGCGGGGGTGGACAATCTCGATTTCGGCATCCTCGACCTCCTCCGTCAGAACGCCCGCGCCGGCTACGGCGACATCGGCGACCGGGTCGGGCTGTCGGCGTCCGCGGTGAAGCGCCGGGTGGATCGGCTGGTGGCCGACCACGTCATCCGGGCGTTCACGATCCAGGTCGATCCCGCGGTCGACGGCATGGCGACCGAGGCGTACGTCGAGCTCTTCTGCCGGGGCACTGTCGCCCCCGATGAACTGAAGCGCATCCTGTCGGGTGTGCCAGAGGTGGTGGATGCCTCGACCGTCACCGGATCCGCGGACGCCATGGTGCACATCCGCTCGCGCGACATCCCGTCACTCGAGAACGCGCTCGAGAAGGTGCGGATCGCGCCGTCGGTGGACCACACGCGCAGCGCGATCGTGCTGTCGCATCTGATTCACCGGTCGTACGACTGAGCCGACGGCTCTCTGCTGCCCGCTCTCGACGGCGAGACGGCTTCGCGCTCAGACCGCCTCCCGCGCCAGCCCCTCGATCGCCTGGGCGCCCGGCAACCCCGCCAGCGCAGCGCCGGGCAGCAGGATCTTCGCCGCGCGGATTCCGGCCCCGATGATCACCTGCGGCAGCGCGGGGATGCGGCTGTCCACGAACAGCGCCCAGTCATCCGGGATGCCCACCGGGGTGATGCCGCCGTATTCCATCCCGCTCAACGCGACCGCGTCATCCATGGGGGCGAAGCTCGCTTTGCGGGCATCGAGCAGCTGGCGCACGACGCCGTTCACGTCGAGCCGCGTCGTCGCGAGCACCATGCAGGCGGCGTAGCGGATGACCTCGCGCCGGTGGCCGGCGACGATCACGCAGTTCGCCGAGATCTCGAGCGGCACGTCGTACGCCTCGCAGAACGCGGCCGTGTCGGCGAGGGTCCCGTCGATCGGGGCGACCTGCATCTCGGAGGTGACGGCAGCCGCGACCGGCGGCGCGAGCAACTCGGGATGGTCGAGGGCCGGCACGAGATCGAGGTTCATGCGTTCTAGTCTCTCCCCGTGAGGTTCACCATCGACGCCGCAGCGCACGAGCCGCCGTTTGAGCAGTTGCGTGCGCAGGTCGTCGCGGGCGCTCTCGACGGCTCGATGCCCGCCGGCACGAAGCTGCCGACCGTGCGCGCCCTGGCGGACGAACTCGACCTCGCACCGAACACGGTCGCGCGTGCCTACCGCGAGCTCGAGACCGCCGGCGTGATCGAGACCCGCGGGCGCGCGGGGTCGTTCGTGGCGCTGTCGACCGACGCTGCCGAGAAGGCGCTCCAACAGGATGCGGCCGCTTACGCGGCCCGCGCCCGGTCCCTCGGGGTCGACGCCACCCGCGCCCGCGCCTACATCGACGCCGCGCTCCGCGACTGACCAGCGCTATTCGCCCTAGAAGCAGGGGTTTCCACCCACTTAACCCCTGCATCCAGGGCAACTAGCGGGTGCGCGACCCGCTGGTTGCCCAGATTTGACGCCTCGGCCGAGGGTGAGGCGTCAAAAGTGGGCAACCAGCGGGGCGGCGGGTCAGACGGGCAGCGCGATCATGCCTCGGTCTGAGTTTCCGAAGCGGTGCGCTGTGATCGAGACGGCCTGCTCGCGCAGGAAGGGGAGCAGCTCGACGCGTCCGGCGAGGGTGACCGGTCCGCCCCAGATCGCGACATCGGGGGCGCCGCCGACCGCGTTGGCGAGGGCCGACGGGTCTCCACCGATGAGCCGGATCTTGGCGGGACGGTCGGCCGCCGCACGGGCGTGCCAGGCCTCATCCGACTCGACGGTGACCTTGGAGATGCGCAGCACGGCATCCTGGATCATGTTCGGCGCGGTCGCGAGCGCGAGCACACCCGCGGGGAGAGGCGTCGCCGTGCTGACGTGCATGAGCGCGCGCGCACGCACACCGGCGGCGAGCACGCGGATCAGGTCGACCAGGTCGCCGCCCTCGGCCAGCCGGATGGTGATCTCGGCCGGACGGTAGCGGAACACGTTGCGCTCGACACCCAGGTTCGAGATGTCGCGAGCCGTGCCGAATTCGGTGTCCCACGCGGCCTGGTCGCTGAGGGCGCCGCGGCGCACGCGGTCGAAATCGGCGTAGTCGAGCGCGGGCTGCGACGCCTCGATGAACGCTGCGACCCGCGGGTCCAGCTCGGTCAGCGTGAGATCGCCGGCGGGATCGGCCTCGACCGGTTTCCAGTCGCCGAGCACGAACAGCGTGTTCGGTCCGCCGACTTTCGCGCCCGGTCCGACGCCGGAGCGCTTCCAGCCGCCGAAGGGCTGCCGTCGCACGATCGCGCCGGTGATGACCCGATTGACGTACAGGTTGCCGGCCTGGACGGTGTCGAGCCAGCGCGCCACCTCGTCGGTGTCGAGCGAGTGGATGCCCGCCGTCAGACCGTAGTCGACGGCGTTCTGCAGCGCGATCGCCTCGTCGAGGGTGCGGGCGGTCATGATGCCCAGGACCGGTCCGAAATACTCCGTCAGGTGGAACTCGCTGCCCGGCTGAACTCCGTCGCGAACGCCCGGCGACCAGAGCTTGCCGGTGTCGTCCACCTGTCGCGGCTTCACCAGCCAGGTCTCGCCCTCGGCCAGTTGCGTGAGCCCGCGGGCCAGCTTTCCCTGCGCCGCCTCGACGATCGGGCCCATCTGCGTGGCCGGGTCCTGCGGGTAGCCGACCTTCATGCTGGTGACGGCGTCCGCGAGCTGGCGGCGGAACCGCTCCGACGTGCCCACGGATCCGACGAGGATCACCAGTGACGCGGCGGAACACTTCTGCCCCGCGTTGCCGAACGCGCTCTTCACCACATCCGAGACGGCGAGATCGAGATCGGCGCTCGGGGTCACGATGATCGCGTTCTTGCCGCTGGTCTCGCCGAGCAGCGGCAGGTCCGGCTTCCACGAGCGGAACAGCGCCGCGGTCTCGAAACTGCCGGTCAGGATGGCGCGCCCGATCTCGGGCGCGGTGAGCAGCTGCTTGCCGAGGTCACGGCCGCTGACATCGACGAGGGTCACCAGGTCGCGCGGAACGCCCGCCTCCCACATCGCCTCTGCCACGACGGCACCGCTTCGCTGCGCCTGGCGGGCGGGCTTGAACAAAACGGCGCTGCCGGCGGCGAGCGCCGAGAGCACTCCTCCGCCGGGGATGGCGACCGGGAAGTTCCAGGGCGGGATGACCGCTGTCACGCCGGCGGGCTCGAACAGGGCGTCGTCCACGACCGCCAGCTCACGAGCGCGCGCGGCATAGAAGTGGGCGAAGTCGATGACTTCGCTGACCTCGACGTCGGCCTCGGCGATCGTCTTGCCCGTCTCGGAGGCCATCACCTCGATGAGGCGTCCGCGGAACACCGAGAGCACCTCGCCGATGCGGTCGAGAAGCTCGGCCCGCTCGCTGCCGGGGACCTGCCCCCAGGCGGCACCCGCCGCCGCGCTGGCGGCGACGATGCGGCGCAACTGCTCTTCGGAGTCCACGGCCGCCGCGGCGACCGAGGCTTTGCCGAGGTCCGACGAGACGCTTCGCTCGAGGATGCCGCGCGCCCACTCGCGGTTCGCCGCGAGCGCGGGGTCGGTGTCGGGCTCGTTCTCGAACTCGCGCCCGGTCTCGGGCAGGGCGGGGTGCAGCCGGTCCTGCGTGCGCCGCGGCGCGGGCAGGTCGAGGTCGAGGTCGGCGAGGGATGCGGCGAACCGGTCCCGCTCACGGCCGTAGATGCCGGCGTCATCCAGTTCGAACAGGCCCGACATGAAGTTGTCGCTGCTCGCGTTCTCTTCGAGCCGGCGCACCAGGTAGCTGATGGCGGCGTCGAACTCGTCGGGGTGCACGACGGGCGTGTACAGCAGCAGGCCGCCGGCGGTCGCGCGGACGGCGTCCGCCTGCGCGGTCGCCATCCCGAGCAGCATCTCGATCTCGACCTTGCCGGTGACCAGCCGCTTCGAGGCGAGCAGCCAGGCGAACGCCAGGTCGAACAGGTTGTGGCCGGCGACGCCGATGCGCACCGCATCCGTGTTCTCGGGGGTGAACGCGCGCACCAGCATGCGCTTGTAGTTGGTGTCGCTCTCCTGCTTGGTCGACCAGGTCGCGAGCGGCCAGTCGTGCACCGTCGCATCGACACGCTCCATGGCGAGGTTCGCGCCCTTGACGATGCGCACCTTGATGCCCGCGCCACCGGCTGCCTTGCGCGTGCGCGCCCAGCCGGTCAGCGCCTGCAGTGCCGCCACGGCATCCGGGAGGTACGCCTGCAGGACGATGCCCGCCTCGAGATGCTGCATCGCCGGCTGCTCGAGCAGCCGCGTGAAGACGGCGATGGTGAGGTGGAGGTCGCGGTATTCCTCCATGTCGAGGTTGATGAACTTGCGGGACTTCGCCGAACCCTGGGACGCCAGTGCCGCCTGCTCGTACAGGGGCGTGAGGCGCTCGACCACGCGCGCGACGGTCTCGTCGAATCCCCACATGGAGAGCTGGCTGGCCACGGACGAGACCTTGATCGAGACGTAGTCGACGTCGTCGCGGGCCAGCAGCTCACGCGTGCCCTGCAGCCGGCGGTTCGCCTCGCGCTCGCCGAGCACCGCCTCGCCGAGGAGGTTGATGTTGAGGCGCAGGCCGTCGGCGCGCAGTCGCGCGAGCGTCTTGTCGAGCCGCTTCGGGCTGGCATCCACGACGAGGTGCCCGACCATCTTGCGCAGCACCCAGCGGGCGATCGGGATGATCGGCCACGGGAACAGCGTCGCGAAACCTCCGCCGATCTGGATGGCGAGGCGCAGGTACCAGGGCAGGAAGCGCGGGATCTTCTTCGACAGCTGCTCGAGCTTCTTGCCGGCGACCTTCAGGTCTTCTGGGCGCATGACGCCGTCGACGAAGCCGAGCGTGAACTCGAGGCCGCGCGGATCTTTGAGCACGCCCGCGAGACGCTCGGCGCTGGCGTCGGGCTTAGAGGTCTGCGACTGGGCGAGCCACTTCTTGACGAGGGCCTCGACCTCGTCGACGGTGGGCAGGTCGGCGGTCGTGGGCAGAACGGCGGGGGTCGGCACGACCTCTAGTCTGCGCCCGCCCGACGCATTAGCAAAAGCGATGTTTCATGCAAAGTATCGTTCGGTCCAGCTAAAGTATCGTCATGATCGACCTGCGCCGCCTCGCTCTGCTGCGTGAACTACATCACCGCGGCACGATCTCCGCCGTCGCGGCGGCGCTGGCGTACTCGTCGTCGTCGGTGTCGCAGCAGCTGTCGCAACTCGAACGCGAGGTGGGCGTGCCGCTGCTGGTGAAGTCGGGGCGTCGCGTGCGGCTGACCCCGGCCGCCGAGTTGCTCGTCACCCACACCGGCGACGTCCTCGAGCGCATGGAGGCGCTCGAGGCCGCACTCGCCGCAACGGGGGATGCCGTGGCCGGGACGGTGCGGCTCGCCGTGTTCCAGTCGGCGGCTCTGGGCATCGTGCCGCAGGCCCTCACCCTCTTCGCAGAGCAGTACCCCGCGCTGCGCGTCGAGATCACGCAGCGCGAGCCCGAGAGTGCCCTCGCCGCCGTGTGGGCGCGCGAATTCGACCTCGTGATCGCCGAGCAGTACCCCGGCCACGCGGCGCCCCGCCTGGCCGAACTCGATCGCGAGCCGCTGTGCGGCGACGAGATCCGGCTGGCTGCTCGGGATGCCGGGGTCACCGGCATCTCGGATGCCGCGCAGTCGGCATGGGTGATGGAGCCGCGCGGCACGGCGTCCCGCCACTGGGCAGAGCAGCTCTGCCGCGTCGCGGGGTTCGAGCCGGATGTGCGCTTCGAGACGGCGGACCTCCAGGCCCACATCCGCCTCGTCGAATCGGGACATGCCGTCGCCCTGCTGCCCGACCTGGTCTGGGGAGGCGGCGAGCCGAGCGTGCGCATGGTCGACCTGCCGGGAGCACCCCGGCGCGAGGTCTTCACCTCCGCGCGGCGTGCCGGCGCGGATGCCACCATCGCCGCCTGCCGCGCCGTGCTCGCGGAGGCGGTCGACCAGCTGGGCCTCGCGTAGCGGTTGGCGATGTCGGAGTCAGCGCGGATGGCCTGGTCGCGCCGCCAGCAATTGACTGCCTGACCGTCGCTAACTACGCAGCCGCCAACAATTCCGCACGTCCACTATTCATAAAGAAACTTTCCTGATACATTCCTCGGCAACGCGGCGGAGGTTCGGCGCGCGAACCCCGCCCCGCACCGCCGCGAGTCCCCGCCGTTGAAGTCCCGCCGTTGAAGTCCCTCAGTTGAAGTCCCCGCAGTTGCAGTCCCCGCAGTCGTCGACCCCGAGGAGCCCAGCCCTGTGAGCACCACCGCCCCCGGCACGCCCTCGTGGCTCCGCGAGCGCAACGACCGCACAGCGCTCGAGGCGCTGTTCGAGCACGGGCCCCTGACCCGCAACCGGCTCGGCGAGCTCACCGGCATGTCGAAGCCGACGGCGGCGCAGATGGTGGCCCGGCTCGAGCAGGCCGGGCTCATCGCCCCGGTGGGCGAGGTCAGCGGAGGTCGCGGCCCCAACGCCGTCAGCTACGGCGTGCGGGCGGACCGGTCGCGCGGGGTCGCCATCGACATCCGCGAGCACGTGATCGCGGCGACCGTTGTCGATGCCCTGGACGGCGAGCACCCCGTGGTCGAGATCGCGGTTCCGGCCGGTCAGGATGCGGCGCGCACTCCCGAGGGCGACGTCCAGAGCGCGATCGCCGCGGCCTGCGAAGCCGCCGGCGTCGACCCGCGCACGGTGGAACACGTGCTCGTCGGCGTTCAGGCCGCCATCTCGGCCGACGGCGACCACCTCTTCTTCACCGACACCCTGCCGGGCTGGCCGGAGCTCGGTGCCCGGCACCGGATCGCGGACGCCCTCCACCTCGAGGTCGAGCTCGACAACGACGTGAACCTGGCCGCTGTCGCCGAGCGCGCTTCCGGCGCAGCCCAGGGCGCCAACGACTTCGCCCTGCTCTGGATGAGCGACGGCCTCGGCGTCGCCGTCGACCTCGGCGGAATGGTCCACCGGGGCGCGGCCGGCGGGGCCGGCGAAATCGGCTACCTCCCCGTTCCGGCCGGCGCGGCGCACCTCGACCCGGCGGCGGAGGACCTGACCGACCTGGTGGGCCGCGGCGCCTTCGAGCGTCTGGGCGGCATCCGGGCCCTCGAGGTCTACGCCGAGCGCGTCGCCATCGTGGCGGCGCCCGTGCTCGCGGTGCTCGACCCGGAGCTCGTGGTGCTCGGTGGCCCGATCGGCATCGCCGGTGGTGAGCGCCTGGCAGGACTCGTCGCCGCGAATCTCGCGAAGACCCCCCGCTGGAATCCGGAGGTGCGACCGACCGCGATCGAAAGCGACCCCGTTCTCGGCGGCGCCCGCCGCATGCTCGTGCACCGCATCCGGGAGCATCTCGCTGCCGCCATCAACTCCATCCCATCGCCCTAGGAAAGCACCACGAAAGGAACACAGATGAAACGCCCACTCTCCGCGCTCGCCGCGGTATCGGCTGTCGCATTGCTGGCAGCCTGTTCCGGCCCGTCGAACCAGACCATCGATCCCACCGCCCCCGCGCATCTCAAGGGCACCGTCAGCCTGTGGCACTTCTTCGCAGATCGTGAGGCCGAGGTCATCCAGTCGGTCGTCGACGATTTCGAGAAGGCGAACCCGGACGTCAAGGTCGACGTCCACTCCGGCCAGGACGACGAGAAGCTGCAGAAGGCGATCTCCGCCGGCAACAACGTCGACGTCGGGATCTCGTACTCCACCGACATCGTCGGCGCGTTCTGCTCGAGCGGCGCGTTTCGCGACCTCGGCCCGTACATCGACCGCGACGGCGTCGACCTGAGCCAGTTCAGCGACACGACCGCCAGCTACACGCAGTTCGAAGGCACGCGCTGCGCGCTCCCGGTGCTCGCCGACGCGTACGGGCTGTATGTGAACGATGACCTGCTCGCCGCGGCCGGCTACGACCACGCCCCCAAGACCCTCGAAGAGCTCGAGGAGATGGCGCTGGCGATGACCACCTACAACGCCGACGGGTCGATCGACGTGCTCGGGTTCAACCCGCTGATGGGTTACTACGAGAACACGCCGACCAACTGGGCGATGACCGTGGGCGCGACCTGGCTGAAGGACGACGGGACGAGCAACATCAGCTCCGATCCGGGCTGGGCCGAGATCCTGCAGTGGCAGAAGGACTTCGTCGACCAGATCGGGTACGACAAGCTGCAGGCGTACAGCGCCGGCATGGGTCAGGAGTTCTCGGCCGACAACGCGTTCCAGACCGGCAAGGTCGCGATGAACTTCGACGGCGAGTACCGCACCGCGTTCATCGCCGACCAGGCGCCCGACCTGAACTACAGCACCGTGCCGATCCCGACGCTGGCCGACCATTCGGACAGCTACGGCGGCGGGTACGTCACCGGCAACATCGGCGGCATCGCGAAGAACTCGAAGAACCCCGAGCTCGCCTGGGCGCTGCTGGAGTACCTGACGACGAACACGGACGCGGTCGTGAAGCTCAGCAACGGGCTGAAGAACGCTCCGACGACGAAGGATGCGCTCGAGAGCCCCGACCTGGAGGTGACGCCGCAGTTCCAGACGTTCCTCGACATCATGCAGAGCCCGAACTCGAAGACCACGCCCCCGAGCAAGGTCGGCGCCGGGTATCAGCAGGCGATGGGCGACTACTGGAACAAGTACCAGCAGGGCGACGGCGGCGATCTGACCGACGGCCTGAAGGGCGTCGACAAGACCATCAACGACTCCCTCTCCCTGGTCGACGGGCCGTAATCACCGTGACCGCCTCCACCGTCTCCGGCCGGATCGCATCTCCCGCGATCCGGCCGGGGTCCGTGCGACCCGGGCTGCGCCGCTCGCAGCGCCGGCGCCTGCTCACCGCGTACGCGATGCTGGCGCCGGCCCTGCTGGGCCTCGGGATCTTCTTCGTCTTCCCGCTGATCGCATCCGTGATCTTCAGCTTCACCCGGTACGACCTGTTGAGCGATCCCGAGTGGATCGGCCTGCGCAACTACGAGTACCTGTTCACCAAGGACCCGAAGGTGTGGATCGCCGCCGCGAACACGCTGTGGTTCGTCGTGATTCTGGTGCCCGTTCGCATCGTCACCTCGCTGCTCGTCGCGATGCTGCTGGTGCGGGCCAGGCAGGCCTCCGGGTTCTGGCGTACCGCGTTCTATCTCCCGGCTCTCGTGCCGCCGGTCGCGAGTGTCGTGGCGTTCGTGTTCCTGTTCAACCCGGGCACCGGGCCGGTGAACACGATCATCAGGTTCTTCGGGGGCCACGGGCCGCTGTGGTTCAACGACCCCGCGTTGTCGAAGCCCTCCCTGCTGCTGCTCGGCGTATGGGTGCTCGGCGACATCATGATCATCTTCCTGGCCGCGCTGCTCGACGTGCCGCGAGAGCAGTACGAGGCCGCCGAGCTGGACGGCGCCAACGGGGCGCAGCGCTTCCGCTTCGTCACCCTGCCGAACATCGTGCCGGTGCTGGTCTTCGCGCTCGTCACCGGTGTCATCGCCGCCCTGCAGTACTTCACCGAGGCCGCGGTGGCCTCGTCGGTCGCGTCGGGCAAGGCCACCGTCGGCGAGGGCGCCGGTTCGACCATCGGCTACCCCGACGATTCGCTCCTCACCTTCACGCAGTGGATCTACGTCCGCGGGTTCAGCAACTTCCAGCTGGGGTACGCCTCCGCGCTCGCCGTACTGCTGTTCGTGGTCGCCGCGTTGTTCCTGGTGCTGCTGCTGCGCCGCGTGAACGCATTCACCCCCGAGGAGGCCCAAGGATGAGCGCCGTCGCCTTCCGGTCGAAACCGCGATCACCCAGCAAGGTCGTGGTGTGGGTCGCCGAGCACACGCTCCTGGCCCTGCTGCTCGTGCTCTTCGCCGCGCCGATCGTCTTCGTCGCGCTCACCTCGTTCATGACGAACGACCAGGCGCTCACCGCGACCCTGTGGCCGAACCCGTGGAGCGTCGAGAGCTACATCGAGGCGTTCCAGCGGGTGCCGCTGCTGCGCTGGTTCGCGAACTCTGCCCTCTACGCGATCCTGGCCACCGTGTTCATGCTGCTGAGCTCGGTGCCGGCGGCGTATGCGCTCTCCCGGCTGCGGTTCAAGGGCGCGAACGTCATCTTCCTCGCGATCGTGGTGGCCATGCTGCTTCCCCCGCAGATCACAGCCGTTCCCCTCTACGTGATGTGGGTGAAGGCGGGGATGACGGGCACACTGCTGCCGCTCATCCTGCCCAACCTGCTGGGCGACGCGTTCTCGATCTTCCTGCTGCGGCAGTTCTTCCTCACCATCCCGCGCGAGTACTCCGACGCGGCGCGCGTCGACGGTGCAAGCGAGTGGGGGATCCTGACGCGCGTGGTGATCCCGATGGCCAAGCCCGGCATCGCGGCCGCGGGGCTGTTCCTGTTCTTCCACTCGTGGAACGACTACTACGGGCCGCTGCTGTACACCAGCGAGAATTCGGAGTGGTGGCCCGTCGCGTTCGGGCTGGCGACGTTCCGCGGCAGCCACAGTACGAACTGGGGTCTCACCATGGCCATCACGATGCTCGTGATGATCCCGGTGGTGCTGATCTTCTTCTTCGCCCAGCGAGTCTTCGTCGAGGGCATCACACTGACAGGGGTGAAGGGCTGATGAAACTCGCGATCGTGGGGGGCGGGTCGACGTACACCCCCGAACTCGTCGACGGCTTCGCCCGGATGCGCGACACGCTTCCGGTGGAGGAGCTGTGGCTCGTCGATCCCGACCCGTCCCGCCTCGAGCTGGTGACGGGCATGGCGCAGCGGATGTTCGCGAGGGCCGGTCATGCGGGTCGCGTCATCGGCACGGCAGACGTGGTCGCCGGCGTGAGCGACGCCGACGCGGTGCTGATCCAGCTGCGGGTGGGGGGTCAGGATGCGCGCCGAGGCGACGAGACCTGGCCGCACGAGGTGCACTGCATCGGGCAGGAGACGACCGGACCGGGCGGCTTCGCCAAGGCACTGCGCACCGTGCCGGTCGTACTGAGCGTCGCGGATGCCGTGCGCACCCATGCGAAACCGAACGCGTGGATCGTCGACTTCACCAACCCGGTCGGCATCGTCACCCGCGCACTGCTGAACGAGGGCCACCGTGCCGTCGGGCTGTGCAATGTGGCGATCGGCTTCCAGCGCCGTTTCGCCGGCATGCTCGGCGTTCCGCCCGACGAGGTGAGCCTCGGCCATGTCGGGCTCAACCACCTGACCTGGATCCGCTCGGTCACCGCCGGGGGAGTCGATCACCTGCCTGCGATGTTCGAGCAGCTCGAGGCTCTTGCCGAGGAGGTCGAGCTTCCCGCGCACCTGCTGCGGCTACTCGGCGCGGTTCCGAGCTACTACCTGCGGTACTACTACGCGCACGATGAGGTCCTCGAGGAGCAGCTGCACCAGCCCACGCGCGCGGACGCCGTGCAGGCGGTCGAGCGGGAACTGCTGGCCCTGTATGCCGACCCGGCTGTCGACACGAAGCCCGAAGCTCTCGCGCAGCGCGGCGGCGCGTTCTATTCCGAGGCCGCGATCGAGTTGCTGGCCGGACTCGTGAACGATACGGGCGAGACTCGGGTGGTGAACCTGCGCAACGGCGGAACCCTGTCCTTCCTTCCGGAGGACCACGTGATCGAGGTTCCGGCGCGCGTGACCGCCGCGGGGGTGGAGGCGCTGCCGGTCGCGCCGCTCGACGACGACATGCGCGGCCTCGTGTCGGGCGTCGCCGGCTACGAGCGTCTCGCTCTGGAGGCCGCGATCCACGGCGGCCGCGACCGGGTGCTGCGCGCCATGCAGGCGCACCCGCTGGTGCTGCAGTTCGACCGCGCCGAGAAGCTGACCGACCTGCTGCTGCAGCACAACGCGCAGCACCTGGAATGGGCCCGATGAGCGTGGTCGTCGGCGTCGACGGCGGCGGGTCGAAGACCCACGCGGTGGCGCTGACTCTCCAAGGCGAGGTCGTCGGCCGCGGGGAAGGGCCCGGGTCGAGCCCGCACATCTGCGGCGTGGAACGCTCGCTCGAGATCGTCGACGCGGCGGTGCTCCAGGCGCTCGCCGGAGACACGGCGACGCAGGCGAACGTCTACCTCTCCGGCCTCGACCTCGACATCGAGGTCGCCGAGTACCGTGCCGGCGTCGCGGGCCTCGGGTGGTCGGCCCCGGGCACCATCGTCGCCAACGATCTGTGGGCGCTGCTGCGCGCCGGGACCGAGGCCACCGACGCCGTCGCGATCGTGTGCGGAACCGGGATCAACGCGGTCGGCGTCCGCGCCGACGGCGCCACCGCGCGCTTCGACGCGCTCGGCCCGATCAGCGGGGACTGGGGCGGAGGCTCCGGCCTCGGTGAAGAGGCGCTCTGGCATGCTGCGCGTGCGGAGGACGGACGCGGCCCCGCCACCGCGCTGCGCGCCGCGGTACTCGAGGGGATGAGCGTCGGCAGCATCCACGAGCTGACCGAGCAGCTGCACTTCGGGCATCGCGCGATGCCGGACCTCGCGGTCCTCGCACCGGCCGTATTCGCCGCCGCGCGCGCGGGTGATCCGATCGCCGGCACGATCGTCGACCGTCAGGCGGCCGAGGTGGTCGCCTTCGCCCGTGCGTGCCTGACCCGGCTCGAGCTGCTCGGCGCCGACGTGCCGGTGGTCCTCGGCGGAGGAGTGATCCGCGCGCGCGACGAGCGCCTGCTCGCCGGCATCACGACGCAGCTCACCGCCGATGCGCCGCACGCCCGCATCGTGATCGTCGATGCCCCGCCGATCGTCGGCGCTGGCCTGCTCGCGCTGGAGAGCGCCGGCGCCTCCCGCGCCGCGCTCGCCCGCGCACGAGAGGAACTGTCCTCATGACACGTCTGCCGGATCTCCGCATCAGCCGGGCGCTGCTGACGCTCTGCGTCGCGGGGGCCCTGCTCGCGGGATGCGCGCCGACCGCTGACGGCACTCCCGGCATCGCGTCCTCCCCGCTGGATGACCCGGCCATGAAAGAGATCGCGATGGAACTGGTGAGTTCGGCCGAGAACTCGAGCCTCGACTGGAGGGCGCAGTACGCCTACATCGAGGACATCGGCGACGGGCGCGGTTACACCGCGGGCATCATCGGGTTCTGCAGCGGCACCGGCGACATGCTCGAGCTCGTGCAGGCGTACACCGCCACCGAGCCGGACAACCCGCTGGCCTCGTTCCTCCCCGCGCTCGAGGCGGTGAACGGCACCGACTCCCATGACGGACTGGACCCCGGCTTCATGGACGCCTGGCAGCTGGCCGCCGAGGACCCGGTGTTCCAGGCCGCGCAGGACACCGAGCGCGACACCGTCTACTTCGACCCGGCAGTGGCTCAGGCCAAGAGGGACGGCCTGCAAGCCCTCGGCCAGTTCGCCTACTACGACGCCGCGGTCATGCACGGATTCGACGGGATGCTGTCGATCCGCGATGCCGCCATGGCCGTGGCGCCCATCCCCGCTGACGGCGGCGATGAGACGGCGTACCTGGCCGCCTTCCTCGACGCCCGCGAGGTGGAGATGAACAAGGAGGAGGCGCACTCCGACACCACGCGCGTGAGCACGGGGCAGCGGGTGTTCCTGGCGGCCGGGAACCTGACGCTGACGCCGCCGCTGAACTGGCAGGTGTACGGCGACTCCTACGAGATCCCCGAACTCCCCGCCCCCTAGGCCGCGGCGGCGAGCTTCTGCTCGCGCACACCCTGCAGCGCGCCGGCCCACGACACCAGCTGGTCGAGCTGGGTGGTGAGCTGCGCCTCCTGCCCGCCCTTCGGGGCGAACACCGTGTAGTCCTCGAAGTCGGTGACGAGCGAGAACGACACCTGCTGACGGACGTCGGCGATCTGCAGCTCGCCGAGCACGAGACGCAGGTGCTCGGCGGCGCGGAGTCCGCCGTGAACCCCGTAGCTGACGAGGGCTGCGGCCTTGTTGTTCCACTCGCCGTAGATGAAGTCGATGGCGTTCTTGAGAGCGCCGCTCGTCGAGTGGTTGTACTCGGGGGTCACGAAGACGAAGCCGTCGAACGAGTCGATCTTGTCCGCCCATGCGCGGGTGTGCTCGTTCGCGTACTGACCACGGGATGCCGGGACCGCCTCGTCGAGGTGCGGCAGCGAGAAGTCGGCGAGGTCGACCAGCTCGAAGTCGGCGTCGTCCCGCTCCACGGCGTGGTCGAGCACCCACTTCGCCACCTTGTCGCCGTTGCGACCCGGACGGGTGCTGCCGATGAGAATGCCGATTCTGACCTGGGACATGTGCGTGGCTCCTGAAAGGTTGGTTGACGTGTCACCATAGCTTACCTCGTTGACACGTCATTCATTCCCACTCGCTACGCTGGGTGACATGTCGACGGTTCTCGGGGTGAGCGAGCAGGACTGGCAGCTCTGGCGCGAGTTCGTGACCATGCATCGTCATCTCGCGCGAGAACTGGATCGTCAGCTGCAGCGCGACGCGGGCATCTCGCAGGCCGACTTCAGTGTCCTGGTCGTGCTGTCCGAATCGAACGGCCAGCGCCTGCGCACCGGCGAACTGGCCGAACTGCTCGCCTGGGAGAAGAGCCGGGTCTCGCACCAGGTCACCCGTATGGAGGCGCGCGACCTCGTCGAGCGCAGCGAGTGCGCCGAGGACGGCCGCGGCACCTGGGTCGGCATCACCGAGGAGGGGCGGCGCGTGCTCGCCGGGGCGAACTCCGATCACGCCGACACCATCCGCACCCTGTTCTTCGATCAGCTGAACGACGACGAGAAGGCCGCGCTCGGCGAGGCGTCCCGTCGCATCCTCGACAAGATGGCGCCCGAAGCCTGCGAGATCATGGCCGACACCCGGATGCCCGGGGCCGCGACGCGCGCGACGAGCGTTCCGGCAGCGTGAGCGGTCTTCCCGAGCGCGCCGATGTCGTCATCGTCGGCGGAGGCCACAACGGCCTGACCGCCGCCGCCTACCTGGCCGCCGCCGGCAAGAGCGTCATCCTGCTCGAGCGTCTCGACGGCTTCGGCGGTGCGGCGGTGTCGGCTCCGGCGTTCCCGGGCGTGGATGCGCGGCTGTCCCGCTACTCCTACCTGGTCAGCCTGCTGCCGCAGACGATCATGCGCGACCTGAAGCTCGACATCCGCCTGGCGCGACGCCGGTACTCCTCGTACACCCCGCTGCCGGGCACCGGCACCGGCCTGCTGGTCGACACGGGGGATGCCGAGGCGACGGCGGCATCGTTCGCGGCCATCGATGCCGCAGCGGATGGCGCGGCATGGCAGCGCTTCTACGCCGGCACCGAGCGCATGGCGAAGGCGCTGTTCCCGGGCGTGACCCAACCGCTGGTGACCCGCTCCGAGGCGCGGCGCATGGTCGGCGACGACAGGCTGTGGGACGACCTCATCGAGAATCCGATCGGTGAGACGATCGAGCGCGACTTCGCGAACGATCTGGTCCGCGGCGTCGTGCTGACCGACGCGCTGATCGGCACGTTCGCACCGAACATCGATCCCACCCTCGCCGGCAACCGCTGCTTCCTGTACCACGTCATCGGCGGGGGCACCGGGGACTGGGATGTCCCCGTCGGCGGCATGGGCGCCGTCAGCGGTGCACTGTGGCGGGCCGCCGTCGATGCCGGCGCGCAGCTCGTGAACAACGCCGAGGTCACGGGTATCACGGCCGATGGCGAGGTCAGCGTGCGGTTCGGCGATGCAGAGCGGACGATCGCCGCGGGGCTCGTGCTCGCGAACGTGGCGCCCTACGAGCTGGCGCGCCTGCTCGGGCAGAACCAGCCGGCCAAGCCCGAGGGCGCCCAGGTCAAGGTGAACCTGCTGCTGAAGCGACTCCCCCGGCTGCGCGACGCGGGGGTGGATGCCGTGGCGGCTTTCGGGGGGACCTTTCATGCGAATGAGGGGTGGGGCGCGCTCGACCAGGCCTACGCCGAGGCGGCGGCCGGCGACATCCCGAGCACTCTGCCCGTCGAGATCTACTGCCACTCCCTGACCGACCCGAGCATCCTGTCGCCCGAACTGCGCGCCGCCGGCGCCCAGACCCTGACCGTGTTCGGGTTGCACGCCCCGGACCGGCTCGTCACCGAGGCGAACAACGATGCGCGGCGTGCCGAGCTGCAGGCTGCGGTGTTCGCCTCGCTCGACGCCGTGCTCGCCGAGCCGCTTGCCGACGTGCTGCTGGCCGACGGTGACGGCAGGCCGTGCATCGAGACCAAGACCACCCTCGACATCGAGCACGCGCTGCACATGCCGGGAGGCAACATCTTCCACGGCCCGCTCTCGTGGCCGTTCGCCGAAGACGACGCCGACCTCTCCAGCCCCGCGGCACGATGGGGCGTGCAGACGGCCCACGACCGGATCCTGCTCTGCGGCTCAGGCGCCGTGCGCGGCGGCGCGGTCAGCGGCCTCGGAGGACACAACGCGGCCATGGCGGTGCTCGAGGGTTCGCACTAGCCTGAGACCGCCCCGCGCGGGCGGGCTGGAGCGAGGGAGCACGGCGAATGGGACTCTTCGACAACGTCGGCGGCGGAGCGGCCGCGGGTGCCGGTGGCGACTGGGCCAAGCAGGCGGCTGAGGCGCAGGCTATGGCCGATCAGATGATGAAGGACTCCGGCTACGGCGCGAGCACGGCCGATGCGGCAGCGGCCGCCCCGGCGATGGCCGCGGACCGCGCGGCTCTCGAGGCGCAGGCGGACGAGCAGAACCGCATCCTGACGGTCGGCGGCAAGGCCAAGATCACGATCAGGAGCAAGACCGACCTCGGCAAGAAGGTCGCCGGTAACGACACCTACCTGCTCGAGCTCGAGGTCGTCCCCGAGGGCGGCAAGGCCTACACGGTCAAGAAAGAGGAGATCATCCCCGGCCAGGTGATCGGCGGGTACGCCGACGGCACCACCATGGACGGGCGGATCGATCCGGCCGATCAGAACAAGGTCGCCTTCGGCGACAAGCCCTTCAAGTAAGGAACCGGCATGGGCATCATCGAAGACGCGGGACGCATCTGGGACGTCTCGAAGAAGCAGAACCGCCCCGGCTTCGCGGAGGGGCTGTCGCAGGCGGCGAGCGCCGCCGAGGCCGCCCAGGCCATGAAGGAGCAGATGGCCGCGAACGGCGGCGTCCCACAGGGCGTCAACGGCCAGAGTTTCAACCCGTTCGAGAACATGGCCGCCATGCAGACCGCGACGCGTGGGCAGGGCACCGTGACGAAGCTGGTCGATACCGGTGAGAAGTTCGACACGGCGTCGATCTACGAGGTCACCTTTCATGTGGTGTCCGACACGGCGCCGCCGTTCGACGTGGTGCACAAGCAGATGATCGCGGCAGCAGCGCTCGGCAACTGGCAGGTCGGCAAGATGCTGCCGGTGCGGTTCGATCCGGCGAATCCGACGCAGGTGACGATCGGGTGATCTCGATACACCGCTGACGCGGCACTCGATCAGCGAGCGCGGTTGTCGACGATGCTCATGCGGGCGCCGTGGCGCTCGTACCCGATGCCGGCCGCCTCGATGAGGCGCACGACGCGCTGACGGTGACCCTGCCATGGCGCCAGCAACTCGAGCATCCCGTCGTCGTCGACGCGCTCGCCGGTCAGCGCCCAGCCGACGCGCTTCGAGACGTGGAAGTCGCCGACGCTCACCGAGTCCGCGTCGCCGTGGGAGCGCTGCACCACCTCGTGCGCGGTCCACACGCCGACACCCGCGATGGTGCGAAGGCGCCGGGTGGCCTCCGCGGCATCCACCCCGGCCGCCCTCTCGAGCGAGTCGCCGACCGCGACCACGCGCATCACCGTGTCGGAGCGCTGCGGCCCCACCCCGGCACGATGCCACTCCCATGAGGGCACGCGCCGCCACACCGACGCGGGCGGAGCCACCCGCATGCCGATCGGCGCCGGGCCGGGAGCAGGCTCGCCATGCCGGGTGACCAGCTCGCGCCAGGCGCGCTTCTGCTCGATGCCGGTGACCTTCTGGCCGAGGATCGTCGGGACGAGGAACGCCAGGATGCGCCGGGCGCGGGTCAGCCGCAGGCCGGGTGTGCGGTGATGCAGTTCCGCGACGACGGGATGCAGGGAGGGGTCGAAGCCGGAGTCATCGTCCTCCGCTCCGCAGAGCCCAGGCACCTGCAGGATGGCCTGCTCGGCCCCCGTCCCCCAGGCCGTGGCCTCGATCGCGGATGCCACGGCGCGCAGGTGGAGCGTCGCGCTTCCTGCGGGAGTCGCCAACGTCATCCAGACGCCCGACGCATCGCGCTGGAACGTCGGATCGGTGCGCCCCTGCGCGAGCGGCCCCAGCGTCAGCCGCAGCGCGACCTCGTGCGCGGGGCGATACGTGGTGCGGAGCGGGGCGGCCATCGTCGCCACCCTATTCCCGCACGGGGACACCCCCGGCACACAGCGAACCGGAGCGATCATCATCGGCCGCTCCGGTTCGGGGTGATGCGAGAGCTTGCTAGCAGGCGACGCCGTTCACCGTGCAGGTGCCCAGACCGGCGCCGGCGAGGATGAAGGGGAGCGCGAACAGCAGCAGGTACAGGATCGTGCCGATGATGCCGATGATGATCGCTGCCGTCGCGAGGCCGTTGGAAACGCCGGCGGCCTTCGACTGCGAGCGCGCCACGAAGCCGAGGATGGCCCCGATCAACGGTGCGAGGAACGCCAGGATCAGCGCGACGATCCCGAGGGTCTTGCCCGGGACGGCGGCGGGTGCGGATGCGGGTGCGGGGGTGGTCATATATGTCTCCTCAGAATCGGAAGCGGCGCCGCCAGGTCGGGCGCCGTCCGAACTCTAGCGATCCGGCTGTTCCTCGCGCGACAGGCTTGCCCGTGAGGCGCGTGTCGCGCTATGCGCCAGAATGGACCGGATGAGTATCGGCATCCTGACCAGCGGCGGCGACTGCCCCGGCCTCAACGCGGTGATCCGTGCTGCGGTGTTCACCGGCAGCAAGCTGCACGACATGGAATTCGTGGGTTTCAAGAACGGGTGGAAGGGCGTCGTCGAGGGCGACACCATGCCTCTCGGGCGGCCCCAGGTCATGGGCATCTCGAAGCAGGGCGGCACGATCCTCGGCACCTCCCGCACAAACCCGTTCGAGAACGGCGGCGGGCCGGAGCGCATCGCCCAGGTCATGGAGGATCACGGCGTCGAGGCGCTGATCGCGATCGGCGGCGAGGGCACGCTCGCGGCCGCCAAGCGCCTGACGGACGCGGGCATCAAGATCGTCGGCGTCCCGAAGACCATCGACAACGACCTCTCGGCGACCGATTACACGTTCGGCTTCGACACAGCGGTGCAGATCGCGACGGATGCCATGGACCGGTTGCGCACGACCGGCGACTCCCACGGGCGGTGCATGATCGCCGAGGTCATGGGCCGTCACGTGGGCTGGATCGCTCTTCACTCGGGCATGGCGGCCGGCGCGCACGCGATCCTGATCCCGGAGCAGAAGACCACGATCGAGCAGATCTGCGACTGGGCCGAGTCGGCCCGCGACCGCGGTCGCGCACCCCTGATCGCGGTGGCCGAGGGCTTCAAGCTCGACACCATGGACGACGCTCACTCCGAACGGGGGCTGGACGCGTTCGGCCGTCCGCGACTGGGCGGCATCGGCGACCAGCTCGCGCCGGAGATCGAGGCGCGTACCGGGATCGAGACGCGCGCGACCACCCTTGGTCACATCCAGCGGGGCGGAACCCCGACCGCGTACGACCGCGTGCTGGCGACCCGGTACGGGATGGCGGTCATCGACTCGATCCGCTCGGGCCACTGGGGCCGCATGGTGGCGCTGCGCGGCACCCAGATCGTCAACGTGCCGTTCGAAGACGCGCTCGGCCGCCTCAAGGTCGTGCCGCAGAGCCGATACGACGAGGCCGCCGTCCTGTTCGGGTAGGCCTCTTCGGATCGCCGTCCTCTTCGGATAGCCGGCGCATAGGCTCGACGCCATGCGGGCATTGCGGGTCGTCAGGGGTGAGCGGGGCCGGATCGTCGACGTCGCTGGGCCCGCAGACCAGCCGGGCGGCGCGATCGTCGACATCACCCACTCCTCGCTCAACTACAAAGATGCTCTCGCGATCACGGGACGTCCGGGCGTGATCCGCGCCGACACGCTCATCGCCGGAATCGACCTCGTCGGCAGGCGCCGCGACACCGGCGATCGCGTTCTGGTCAACGGCTGCGGACTGGGCGAGACCCACGACGGCGGCCTGGCGACCGAGGCGATGGTTCCCGAGGAGTGGCTCATCCCGGTGCCTGCGCGCTTCACCGAGGCGCAGGCCGCCGCCCTCGGCACCGCCGGCTACACCGCGGCGCTGTGCGTGCTGGCCCTCGGAGACCTGGCGGCGGAGGACGAGGTGGTCGTCACCGGCGCCACCGGAGGAGTCGGCTCGCTCGCGATCGCGCTTCTTCGCGCCGGCGGCATCTCCGTCGCCGCGGTGTCGGGAAAGGCGAACTCCGAGAGCGGGTACCTGCGCCGCCTCGGTGCCGGCAGCGTCCTCGACCGCGCGGAGCTCTCCGAACCAGGCAAGCCGCTGCAGTCGGAGCGCTGGGCAGGCGGGATCGATACGGTCGGCGGACCGATCCTGGCGAATCTGCTGAGTCAGACGCGCTACGGCGGCACGATCGCGGCGTGCGGGCTCGCCGCCGCGCCGGACGTGCACGCGAGCATGATGCCCTTCATCCTGCGCGCGGTGTCGCTGGTGGGCATCAACTCCGTGTTCACCCCCCGCCCGCACCGGGAGGCGGCGTGGTACCTGCTCGACTCGCGCATCGATACGGGCATGCTCGACTCGATCACGACATCGATCGGTCTCGGGGATGCCGTGGCGACGGCGGAGCGCATGCTGGCGGGCGAGACCACCGGCCGCATCGTCGTGGACGTGCACAGCTGACAGTGCCAAGCTCGGGGGCATGAACCCCTTCGTGATCGCCGGGACGGTGTTCGCGACGATCGCGGCACTGATCCACGTCTACATCTTCGTGCTCGAGAGTGTGCAGTGGTCGAAGGAGTCGACGCGCCGCATCTTCGGCGTCGCCTCGCTCGCGGACGCCGAGCTGATGAAGCCGCTCGCCTACAACCAGGGGTTCTACAACCTGTTCCTCGCGCTCGGAGTCGGCACCGGGCTCGTTCTCATCCTCACGGGCGGCGCTGCACCTGCCGGGTTCGGGGTGGCGATCTTCGGGCTGCTGAGCATGGTGCTCGCAGCGGTCGTGCTGATCTCGTCGAACCCGAAGCTGATGCGAAGCGCCCTCATCCAGGGCGCGGCCCCCCTGGTCGGCGTGGTGCTGCTGATCGTGGGTGCCGCCCGTTCGGGGGCGTGACCGGGCACCGCGACGCGCGTAGCCTGACGTCCACCTGAGGGGGTGACGGGGTGGGACGTCTGCGCGCGCTGGTGGCCGCGGCCCTCGGTGCTGCGCTCCTCGCGATCGGTCTCACCGTCGCCCCCGTCTCCGCGCCGGCGGCGAGCGCCGCCGTCTCGCGCGAGCTGGCGATCCAGCAGATCCTGGCGGACACGAACGCGCTGCGCGCACAGGTCGGGCTGCAGCCGCTTCTGCGGAACACCGCCCTCGACTCGGTCGCCCAGAACTGGACTCAGGTGCAGGCCGACAACGGCGGCATCTCGCACAACCCGAACCTCAGCGCGCAGATCCCGCCCGGCTACAACTGGCGCGGAGAGAACGTGGCCGGCGGCTACAACTACCGGTCGGTGGTCGCGGCATGGCGGGCGTCGCCCGGCCATTACGACAATATTGTGCGCGCCCAGTACACCGACATCGGCATCGGCTATGTCGAGAAGAACGGCACCACCTACTTCACCCAGGACTTCGTCCAGTATTCGCGTCCGGGCCCCGCTGCCCCGGTGCCCTCGGCCACCCCGCTGGCGGCGCCCATTCCCCAGGTGAGCGGCAACACCATCCTGGATACCCGGACGGGCCGGCCCTGGGTGCCGCACGCCGTGAACTGGCCGAGCCTGGAATACGCCTGCCAGCAGGGCTGGGGCTACACGCAGGGCGGCGCGACGGATGCCGCCGCGGTCGCCATGCGGGCATGGGGGATCGACGCGGTGCGGCTGCCGCTCAACGAGCAGTGCTGGCTCGGGGTCGACGCGAATCCCCATTACGGATCGGCGGCGGGCTATCGCGCGGCGATCCGCGCCTGGGTCGACATCCTGAACGCGCATGGCATCGTCGTGATCCTCGACCTGCCCTGGACCGCGCCGCCCGGACAGCAGGCGGACGGGCAGCGACCCATGACCTCGACGCGGTCGGTGCTGTTCTGGCAGTCGGTCGCGGCGGCCTACGCGAAAGTGCCCTCGGTCATGTTCGACGCGTTCAACGAGCCGTACTCGCGGTGGGGCGGGTTCCAGCTGAGCTGGACGTGCTGGGCCGCCGGGGGATGTCAGGCTCCGATCGAGAACGACGTCACGTCCGCGGGCGGGCAGACGTTCACCGTCGTCGGCATGCAGGCGCTGGTGACGACGATCCGCAAGGCCGGAGCGGCGCAGCCCATTCTGCTCGCCGGCATCGACTACGCGAATGATCTGCGCGGATGGCTGGCCAACCGGCCGTCGGACGGGCAGCTCATCGCGTCGTGGCACAACTATCCGGGCCAGCGCTGCGACAACCCGGCCTGCTGGAACAGCGAGGTCGCCCCGGTCGCCGCCGTCGTCCCCGTGGTCACCACCGAGTTCGGCTGGACCGACGCGGGAGTCGACAACCTCACCCCGTACATGACCTGGGCGGATGCGCACGGCATCGGCTACTCGCCGTGGGCGTGGTGGGTCGTCGACGCGTCGGAGTCCCCGTCGGCAGCCCTCTACGCGCTGATCACCGACGACGCGACCTTCACCCCGAAGGCGCCCGCCGGGACCGCGTACTTCGCTCATCTGCAGAGCGTGCCCCGGACGACCGCCGCGCCCGCGCCACCCTCGCGCACGGGATCCGGTCCCGCGCCGGTGCCTGCTCCCACCGGGGCGCCGCGACCTCGGGTGCCGGTGGCCGATCCGGGCGCCGGGACCCGTCCGCCGGTCGCCGGCGCCGCGCATGCGCTCGCCGGGGCGGCGGCCGCACCGGGGGTTGCCCCGGGATCTGTGAAAAAGGTCGGGCTCTGGCACGAGCCGACGCTGAAGTCGCTCGGCTGAGTCCTACGCCCGCCCAGGTGCGACGGCCCCAGCCGCCGCGCGCGCCGCCGCCGGCAACGCCGCGACGATCCGGCCCAGCACGTCGTCCGAATGCGCAGCGGACAAGAACCACGCCTCGAACACCGACGGGGGCAGTGCCACGCCGGCGTCGAGCATCGCGTGGAAGAACGGCGGGTAGCGCCACGCGTCTTGAGCGCGCGCGTCGTCATACGTACGGATCGGCTCGGCACGGAACGCGAGCGAGAAGAGGCTTCCGGCGCGCGGGAGGACGTGCGGGACGCCCTCGGCGTCGAGTGCGGACGACACCTCCGCGGCGAGACGATCGGCAGCGCGGTCGACGTGCTCGTACACCTGCGGCGTCGCCAGACGCAGCGTCGCGATACCGGCCGCGACGGCCACCGGGTTTCCGCTCAGCGTGCCTGCCTGGTACACGGGACCGGCCGGCGCCAGCAGGTCCAGGATGTCCGCGCGGCCGCCCAGCGCGGCCAGCGGCATGCCGCCGCCGAGGACCTTCCCGAACGTGACCAGGTCGGGTGTCCAGCCGGCGCCGTCGGGCACGATCTGGCGGGCCTCGAGCCCCCACCAGCCGGCCGCGCCGACCCGGAACCCGGTCAGCACCTCGTCCAAAATCAGGAGCGCGCCGTTCTCGTGCGCCAGCCCCGACAGGGCGCGGTTGAACCCGCGGTCGGGCCGCAGCACTCCGGCGTTCGCTCCGGCGGCCTCGGTGATCACCGCGGCGATCTTGCCCGGGTGCGCGGCGAACGCGGTCCGCACGGCATCCAGATCGTTGTACGGCAGCACCAGGGTCGAAGCCGCGACGGCCGCGGGGATGCCGGCCGAGCCCGGAAGCCCGAGTGTCGCGACACCGGAACCGGACTCCGCGAGCAGGCCGTCGGAGTGACCGTGATAGTGCCCCGCGAACTTGATCAGGAGGTCGCGCCCGGTGGCTCCGCGCGCCAGCCGGATCGCCGTCATCGTCGCCTCGGTCCCCGTCGACACCAGGCGCAGCTTCTCGACACCACGGGTTACTGGTCCGCTGGAGTCCGGCACGCACATCCGCTCGCGCACCAGCTCGGCGAGCTCGGTCTCACCCGGCGTCGGCGCTCCGAACGACAGGCCCCGCCCGGCTGCAGCCTGCACGGCCGCGACGACCTCGGGGTGCGCGTGCCCGAGCAGGGCCGGCCCCCACGACATGACCAGATCGACGTACTCGCGACCCTCCACGTCGGTGACCGTCGCTCCGCGCGCGCTCACGATCGACCGTGGAGTGCCGCCGACCGAGCCGAACCCGCGCACCGGCGAGTTCACCCCTCCCGGGATGACGGCGCGTGCCCGCCGGGCGGCGTCATCGTTGGTCGTCACGAGAGCTCCTCCACGCCGAGGTGCCTGCGCACCGCGACCGCCTGAGCGAGCGTGCGATCCTTCCACGACACCGTCGCGGAGATCTCGCGCACCCACCCCGAGGCCGGGGTGAACTTCAGCAGCGACAGGATCGGGTCCTTCGCATCGAGGAATCTCCAGTACGGGATCGCCACGACGGCCTTCAACTCGCCCGGCGCGTAACGGTAGTCGCGGAACCAGCCGCGCACGAGCACCGCGTCGCCATCGAGCAGCACCCCCACGAACAGCGAGCGGATCACTGCAGCGACCAGGATCGCCTCGAGGACGATCGCGGGCACGAGCCCCGATGAGGCGGCCGAGACCCACACCCCGAGGAAGACGGTCCCCACCACGAGCACCGCGCAGGCGAACGCCCTCGGCACGGCACCCGATCCCGGCAGGCGGGTCACGCGCGCGCCCACCGCTCGGCCACCTCTGTGGCCCAGTAGGTCAGCACCGCCTCCGCACCGGCCCGCACGATCGACACCAGCGACTCGTCGATCGCTCGCTCGCGGTCGATCCAGCCGTGCGCGGCAGCGGCCTCGATCATCGCGTACTCGCCGCTGACCTGGTACGCCCACACCGGCACCGGGGATGCGGCGGCCGCATCCGCGAGCACATCCAGATACGACATCGCGGGCTTGACCATGACGATGTCGGCGCCCTCGGCGACGTCGAGCAGCACCTCGCGCGCGCCCTCCTTCCGGTTCGCCGGATCGAGCTGATACGTGCGGCGATCGCCGACGAGCGAGGACTGCACGGCCTCCCGGAACGGACCGTAGAACGCCGACGCGTACTTGGCGGCGTAACCGAGCAGGGCGGTGTCGGTGTGGCCCGCTGCGTCGAGGGCTGCCCGCGCGGCCCCGACCTGGCCGTCCATCATGCCGCTCAGCCCGAGCAGCGTCGAGCCGGCCTCCGCCTGGGCGATCGCCATGTCGGCGTATCGCAGAAGCGAGGCGTCGTTGTCGACCCGGCCCCGGTCATCCAGAACCCCGCAGTGCCCGTGATCGGTGAACTCGTCGAGGCACAGGTCGGTCTGCACGACGAGGGCGTCGCCGACCTCCGCTGCGGCGATCCGGGTCGCGACATTCAGGATGCCGTCCGGG
>JAODAS010000176.1 GCA_025463555.1 Schumannella sp. | reverse complement strand
GGATCAGCCCGAGCGCCATCTGATCGTTCCCGCAGAAGACGGCCGTGGCATCCGGGCTGATGGTCGCGGCGGCACGGTAGCCGGCCGCCGACGTCCAGTCGCCGACGAACAGGGGCAGCGGCGCGAGACCCGCCTCGGCGAGGGTCGCCTCGTACCCGTGGCGTCGTGCGGCCGCTTCGAAGAACTCGAGCGGGCCCGCGACGTGCTGGATGCGGCGGTGGCCGAGCTCGAGCAGATGCGCCACCGCGAGCTGGGCTCCCTCGAGCTGGTCGATCGAGATCCCCGTGCCGGCGCCGAGCTCGGTGGACTGCAGTGTCACGATGGGCAGGGTCAGGTCGAGTTCGCGCACCGCATCCAGGACCCGGATGTGCGGCGCGATGACCACCAGGGCCTCGACGGCCTGATCGAGCAGGAACCCCAGCGATGAGAACACCGACGCCCGGTCGGTCGGGGTGGTGGTCACGAGTGGGTGGTACCCGACCGCGCGCGCCGCGCGTTCGAGCGACTGCACCGCGCTCGTCGGACCGTAGTCACTGCTCGCCGGGGCGAGCACGCCGATCGCGTGGGTGCGACTCGTGGCCAGCACGCGGGCGGCGGCGTTGCGCCGGTAGCCGAGCTGGCTGATCGCCGCGAGCACCCGGTCCCGCGTCTCGGGCCGGATGTTCTCGAACCCGTTCAGCACCCGGCTGACGGTCTGATGCGAGACCCCGGCCACTTCGGCCACGTCCTGCATGTTGGGCGAGCGGCGCACCACGGTATCGGTCACCCTCGTCGCCCTTCCACTCGCTGAACGTTAGTACCTTCGCACAGCGAAGCGCCCCGGCCGAACCGACCGGGGCGCTCCTCAGGGGGACCTCTACCTGGTCAACGCGCCCGCACCGCGCTTGCGCGACACGGCGTCGATGGTCGCGGCCAGGATCAGCACGCCACCCGTGACCAGGAAGTTGACGCCGGCCGGCAGGCCCAGCAGACCGAGCCCGTTGGCGATGACCGCGATCACGAGCGCACCGATCGCGGCGTGCACGAGGCGCCCGCGTCCGCCGAACAGGCTGACGCCGCCGACGACAGCCGCCGCGACACCGCTCAGCACGATCTGGCTTCCGGATGCGGCGGTGACGACCCCGATGCGGCTGGCGTCGAAGATCCCGGCGACGACCGCGAGGCCCGAGCACACGATGAACGCGGTGAGGCGGATGCCCGCCACCCGGATGCCGGCACGTCGCGCCGCCTCCGGGTTGCCGCCGACCGCGTAGAGGTGACGGCCGAAGCGCGTGCGGTCGAGGATGAACGTGCCGATCCAGAGGATGGCGATCGCGAACGGGACGACGATCGGCACGCCGATGATCGCATCGTGCGCGATCGGCACGCCGTTCAACTCTCCGCGACTGGCCGCGCGGTCGACGCTCAGCAACGCGACGAACAGCCCGCCGGCGACGGCGATGGCGACGAGCCGCAGGAACATCAGCAGGATCGGCCGGTTGACGACGCCCGCCTTGGTGCGACGCCGGCGATCCCAGAACGCGATCGCGGTGGCGATGAGCATGACGACGACGAACAGGGCCCAGCCGAGCCACACCGGCAGGTTCTTGTTCATGATCGCGTTGATCTCGGGCGTCTCGATGCGGTACGCCCCGCCGCGGCCGATGATCAGCAGCTGCAGGCCCTGGAACCCCAGGAACAGGCCCAGCGTCACGACGAACGAGGGGATGCCGACCCGGGCCACGAAGAACCCGATGAAGGTTCCGATGGCGAGGCCCACGGCGCCGGCGACGATGAGCGCCAGGATCCAGTTCAGATGGGTGTTGTGCACCAGCACGACGAAGGTTGCGGCGCCGACGCCCGAGGTGACACCGGCCGACAGGTCGATCTCACCGAGCAGGATCACGAAGACCAGCGCGACGGCGAGCGTCATGAGCGTCGCGGTCTGGGTCAGCAGGTTCGCCATGTTGAGCGGGGTGAGGAACTGCCCGCTGAGGAAGGAGAACAGGATGACGAGGACCAGGAATCCGCCGAGCGCCGGAAGCGCTCCCATCTCGCCCTGCCGCAGGTTGCGGAAGTAGGCGAGGAACTGGTCCTTGATGTCGCCCTCGTGCCCGCTGCCGATCGTGGGGGGCGGGGTGGCGGGGGTGCTGGTCATGCCTTCGATCCTTTGGCGGTCGTGACGGAGGAGGTGCGATCGTGATCGGGAGTCTTGATGCCGGTGATGTAGCCGATGACGTCCTCGTTGTTGGTCTTCTTCGTCTCGAGCTGGGCGACCATCTTGCCCAGGTAGAGCACGCTGATGTAGTCGGCGACTTTGAAGACGTCCACGAGGTTGTGGCTGATCATGATGACCGCGACGCCGCTGTCGGCGAGACGGCGGACCAGGTTGAGGACCTGCTCGGTCTGCGCGACGCCCAGGGCGGCGGTCGGCTCGTCGAGGATGACCAGCTGCGCATCCTTGAGCACCGAGCGGGCGATGGCGACCGTCTGGCGCTGGCCGCCGGAGAGCGACGAGACCTTCTGGCGCACCGACTTGACGGTGCGGACCGAGAGCGACTGGAGGGTCTCGGAGGCCTGGCGTTCCATCTCGCCCTCCTCCATGGTGCCGAACGAGGTCTCCTCCCGGCCGAGGAACATGTTCTGGACGATGTCGAGGTTCTCGCAGAGTGCGAGGTCCTGATAGACGACCTCGATGCCGAGCGCGGCGGCCTCGCGCGGGGTGTGCAGAGCGACGACGTCGCCGTTGAATCGCACCTCACCGGCGTCGTACGGCTGCACGCCGGCGAGACCCTTGACCAGGGTCGACTTGCCCGCCCCATTGTCGCCGACCAGAGCGGTGACCTTGCCCGCGTATGCCTTGAGGTTGACGCCCTTGAGCACCTCGACGGGGCCGAAGCGCTTCTCGACGTCCGTCAATTCGATGACTGGCATGTCCATGCCGGAGTTCCTTCCATCGTCTCGGACGTCAGCGTCCGGGACACCAGTGTGGCACGCAGGTGCCAGGGGGATGCGTGAGAAAGAGGGGCTCTGCGCCGACCGATGTTAGCGCCGACGCAGAGCCCCTCAGACGGTTACCGCTACTTCACGCCGTACTGGTCGCAAGCAGCCGCGACAGCGTCGGTGCAGATGTCTGCAGCCTTGGCGTCACCGGCGTCGACGACGGTCTGGACCTTGTCCGGGCCGACGAGGACCGGAACCACCGCGATGTACGGGGTGCCGTCGTCCAGCTTCTTGTCGATGGTGCCGACGTCCTCGCCCTTCAGGATCTTGATGGCGAGGTCGGAAGCGGCCTTGGCCTCCAGCGAGAAGGGCTTGTAGACCGTGGCGGTCTGCTTGCCCAGGAGCACGTTCTGCAGACCGGCGATCGACGCGTCCTGGCCCGAGACCGGGATGGTCACGTTGTTCTTGTCCAGGACAGCGATGACAGCAGCAGCGTTGGTGTCGTTGGCAGCCCACACAGCGTCGATGGCGCCACCGAGCGACGTGTACGCCTGCTCGAACTCGGTTCCGGCCTTCGCGCCGTCCCAGGTTCCGGGGGTCTCGAAGACCGGCTTGATGCCGGCGGCAGCCATGACGGCGTCAGCGCCGTCGTGGAAGAACGCCGCGTTGCCATCTGTCGGGTCTCCACCGACGTAGACGACCTTGGCCGTGGCCGGGTCCTTGCCGGCAGCCTTCAGGCCGTCGACGATCGACTGACCCTCGAGGCCACCCACAGCCTCGTTGTCGAACGAGACGTAGTAGTCGGCACCCGACAGCGGGCGGTCGTAGGCGATGACCGGGATCTTCTGTGCGGCGGCCTTGGCGGCAACCGCGACACCGGCGTCGTTGTAGTTGACGAGGATCATGACACCACAGCCCTTGGAGAGCTGCTGGTCGGCGATGGTCGCGTACTTGGACTCGTCACCTTCGGCGTTCTGGATGTCGGACTCGAAGCCGGCGTCGGTGAACGCCTTCTCCAGGGCGGGACGGTCACCCGACTCCCAGCGCGGCGACGACGCCGAGTCGGGAAGGATGATGCAGGCACGGGTAGCGGTGTCGTTGCCGCCACCAGCCGGAGCGGAACAGCCGGCCAGCAGCAATGCGGACGCGGACGCCGCAACGGCGATTGAGATCAATGAAGACTTCTTCACGTCACTCCCTTTCTCGGTGTGTGAGGTGGAACCCCTCGGGTACGGCCGTCAGCTTTGATCGGCAGCAGGTCGATTGTGCATGAGTTCATTGCTTGAAGGAAACGAATTGTGCGTCGAACCGGTAACGCTTTGATAACAGGAGTATTTGCTCCATCTCTTGAACACTGGATTCCTGGGCCATCCCCCCGCACGGGGCCGCGTGTAGGGTTTCGCATGTGACGAGTCGCAACCCAACGCCGGGTTCCCAGACGTCACTGCGCGAAGCCAACCGTGCCCGGATCGTCGACTCCCTGAAGCACCACGGGCACCTCACGCAGGTGGAGCTCGCAGGCGCCACCGGCCTCTCCCCCGCGACCGTGTCGAACATCGTCAAAGAGCTGTCGGCGACGGGCCTTCTGACCACATCCATCACCTCGCGCAGCGGCCGGCGCGCCATCGAGGTGAGCCTGGCGCGCGAGCTGGGACTCGTTGCGGGGTTCCACTTCTCGAGCAGACATCTGCGGGTCGCCGTCTCCGACGTCGGCCGCACGGTCGTCGCCCAGAACCACATCCCGCTGGCGCTCGATCACCGTCACGACCGTGAACTGGACCGCGCGACGCTCCTGCTCAGCGACATGCTCCAGTCGTTGAACGCATCGTTCGGCGACGTGCTCGGTGTCGGCGTGGCATTGCCGGCGCCGGTGGATACCACCACCGGCATGATCGCGACACCGGGCCTCCTGCGTGGCTGGGAGGGCATCCGTGTCGTCGAGGCCCTGGAGAACCGGATCGAGCGACCCGTGTTCGTCGACAACGAGGCGAACCTGGGCGCGCTCGCCGAGGCGCGCGCCGGAGCCGCCCGCGGCACGCGCGGCGCCGCGTACATCCGGGTCGGCCACACGATCAGCGCCGGGCTGCTGATCGACGGCGCCGTGTTCCGCGGGGTGACCGGCAAGGCCGGGCAGATCGGCCACGTGACGATCGACGAGAACGGGCCCATCTGCAAGTGCGGCAGCCGCGGCTGCCTCGACACCCTCGCCGGGGGCCCCGCCCTTCTCGAACTGTTCCGCGACGACCCGAGCGTGCAGCGCATCCGCGACCTGCTGCTGCGCGCCGAGGCGGGCGACGCCAGCTCGCGTCGTGTGATCGCCGACGCCGGCAGGCACATCGGCATCGCCGTGGCGAGCCTCTCGAACCTGTTCGACCCGGAGTGCCTCGTCATCGGCGGCGAGCTGGCTCTGGCCGGCGAGACGCTGCTCGCTCCGCTGCGGCACGCGCTCGAGCGATCCGCTCTGGCAGGCGGTCACGGCGTGCCCGAGGTGCTGCAGGGCGAGCTCGGTGAAGAGGCCGAACTGATCGGGTGTCTCGCCCTTGCCATCGAAAGCGTCGGGCTCGACGCCGAGGTGCGCGCACTCAGCGCGGTCACCCCCGCTCGTTCGTCTCTGGGAGGCACAGGGTGATTCCGCGTCGCTGGGTCGCGACGCTCATCACGGCCGGCCTCGTGGCCACCGCGCTCGCGGGGTGCGTCCCCGCCGACTCCCGCGTGAAGATCGCGTTGCTGCTGCCCGACGCGAAGACCGCGCGCTACGAGACCTTCGACAAGCCGTACTTCACCGACCGCATCAACCAGCTCGGCGACTTCGAGGTCCTCTATTCGAACGCCGACCAGGACGCCTCGAAACAGCAGTCGCAGGCCGAGGCCGCGTTGGCATCCGGTGTCTCGGTCCTGGTGCTCGACCCGGTCGACGGAGCAGCCTCGGTCAGCATCGTCGCTGCCGCGAACGCGCAGAACGTTCCCGTCATCGCCTACGACCGGTTCATCTCGGGCGGCGACCTGGCCTTCTACGTGTCGTTCGACAACGAGAACATCGGGCGCCTGCAGGCCGCCGCGCTGATCGCGAAGCTCGACGACGACGGGGCCGAGGGCGGCATCCTCATGGTCAACGGATCGCCGACCGACAACAACGCCGCCGGTTTCAAGACCGGCGCCCACAGCGTCATCGACGACAGCGGCTACCCGGTGCTCGCCGAGTTCGACACCCCCGACTGGAGCCCCGACAAGGCGCAGGACTGGGTGGCCAGCCAGATCACGCAGTTCAGCGGCGGGATCTCGGCCATCTACGCCGCCAACGACGGAACGGCGAGCGGCGCCATCGCCGCCCTGCACGCCGCGAACGTCAGCCCCTCGCCCGTCGTCAGCGGGCAGGACGCCGAGCTCGCCGCCATCCAGCGGATCGTCACCGGGGACCAGTACATGACGATCTACAAGGACATCAAGCAGGAGGCGGAGGTGGCGGCCGAGATGGCGGTGCGCCTCGCCCGCGGCGACGATGTCACCGGCCAGATCGTCATCGAGGGGACTCAGTCGACCCTGCTCGGGGCGGAGATCGTCACACTCGACACCATCATGGACACGGTCGTCGCCGACGGCGTGTACTCGGTCGAGGAGATCTGCACGCGCGAGTACGCGGCGGCCTGCGATGCGGCGGGCATCCGGTGAGCCTCATCTCCGCCGCACCCCCGGTGAAGGGTGCTCGCGAGCAGATCCTGTCGCTGCGCGGAATCCACAAGCGGTTCGGCGCCGTGCGCGCCCTCCACGACGTCGACTTCGACGTCTACGCCGGTGAAGTCGTCGCCATCGTCGGTGACAACGGCGCGGGCAAGTCGACGCTGGTCAAGATCCTCTCCGGCGTCCATCCGCAGGACAGCGGCACGATCACGTACTACGGGTCGCCCGTGTCGATCTCGACCCCGACCGACTCGCGCGACCTCGGCATCGCGACCGTGTACCAGGACCTCGCCCTGGTCGACAATCTGGATGTCGTGGGCAACCTGTGGCTCGGGCGCGAGCTCCGCAGATACGGCGAGCTCGACGACGTCGAGATGGAGATGCGGTCCTGGGCCCTGCTGCGCGAGCTCAGCGCACGCATCCCCTCGGTGCGGGTGCCGGTCGCCGCGCTGTCGGGCGGGCAGCGGCAGACCGTCGCTATCGCTCGCTCCCTCATCGGGGAGCCGAGCGTGGTCATCCTCGACGAGCCGACCGCCGCGCTCGGAGTCGCGCAGACGGCCGAGGTGCTGAACCTCATCGAGCGGCTGCGCGAACGACGGCTGGGCGTCATCCTGATCAGTCACAACATCGCCGACGTGCAGGCGGTCGCGGATCGCATCGTGGTGCTGAGGCTGGGGCGCAACAATGGCGACTTCCGCGGGACCGACATCACGAGCGAGGCGATCATCGCCGCGATCACGGGGGCGACCGACAACTCGGTCAGCCGGCGTGCGGCTGCACAGCTGGAGTCGGCGGGCGAGGCGCACTGATGGCGATATCGGGGAAGACCGGGGCGATCGACCAGCAGGACGAGAGATTCGTGCAGGCGAGCGGATTCCGTGGCTGGGTCGGCGACATCCTCAGCCGGGTGAGCGCCGGCGAACTCGGATCGATCCCGGTGGTCGTCGGCCTGGTGGTCATCTGGATCACGTTCCAGATCCTCAACCCGACGTTCCTGTCGAGCACGAACCTCGTGAACCTGACCATGCAGTGCGCGGCGGTCGGCACGATGGCGATCGGCATCGTGCTGGTGCTGCTGATCGGCGAGATCGACCTCTCCGTCGGATCGGTGAGCGGTCTGGCGTCGGCGATCCTCGCCGTCGCGTTCGTGCAGAACGGGCTGCCACTGGTGGTCGCGATCCTTCTGGCGATCGCGGCCGGAGCGGTCGCCGGGTTGATCTTCGGTCTGCTGCGCACCGCGTTCGGGGTGCCCAGCTTCGTCATCACCCTGGCGGGCCTGCTCGGGTTCCTCGGCGTCCAGCTGTACGTGCTCGGCGCGCGCGGATCCATCAACATCCCGTTCGAGTCGGTGATCGTGCAGTTCGCGCAGCAGTGGTTCCTACCGGACTGGGCGTCCTACCTCGTCGTGGCGCTGGCGGTGCTGGTCTACGCCGGGCAGAACCTGTCGCTCGCATCCCGGCGCACGTCGGCCGGGCTCACGTCGCTGTCACGCCCCACGATCCTGGTGCGCAGCGCGATCATGCTGGTGCTGCTGGGGCTCTCGGCCTGGTACCTCAACCTCTCCCGCGGCGTCGGGGCGATGTTCCTGCTGTTCCTGCTGCTGGTGGTGGTCGCCGACTACTTCCTGACCCGTACCGGGTGGGGGCGGGCCGTCCACGCCATCGGCGGCAACGTGGAGGCCGCGCGGCGCGCGGGCATCCGGGTGGATCGCATCTACATCTCCGTGTTCATGATCTGCTCGACGCTCGCCGCCGTCGGCGGGATCCTGGCGGCCGCCCGGCTGGGCGCCGCCAACCAGAGCAGCGGCGGCACGGACACCAGCCTGAACGCGATCGCGGCCGCGGTCATCGGGGGGACCAGCCTGTTCGGTGGGCGCGGGTCGGCGTTCTCGGCCGTGCTCGGCATCCTGGTGATCATGTCGATCACCTCGGGCCTCGCGCTGCTCAACCTCGACTCCTCGATCCGGTACATGATCACCGGTGTCGTGCTGGTGCTGGCGGTCGTGATCGACGCCCTCTCGCGCCGCTCGCGGGCCGCTGCCGGGCGCGCCTGAACGCTGGCGGGTTCAGCCGCGGCGTGCCCGCACCTTCTTGACGACGGTCACGGTCACCGCGACGACGGCGAGGATGGCGGGGACGATCAGATGCCAGCCGGCCAGTACCAGCAGACCGGTGGTCAGCACGACGGAGATGAGCGCCATCCACCATCCGATGCTGAAGCGCCGCAGCAGTCGCACTGCCGCCACCATCCCGACCGCATACACCGCGACCATCGAGCTGGTGTGGATCAGGATGAACGTCTGCAGGTCGAGGTGGAAGACGAAGAACACGCCGATGTAGACGATCATCTGCACGGCGAACAACGCGAGTGCCCGTCGCGGCACGGCGCCCGCCTCGGCCCCCCGCGCGAACCAGCGGGGCAGATGCCCGTCACGGCCGAGCGACGCCCCGAGGTTCGCGAATGCGGGCAGGTAGGCGTTGAGCACGCCGATGACGACGATCGCGGCGATCGTGCCGACGACCAGCGGCCCGAAGCCCGGAAGGGTCAGCGCGACGAGATCGATCAGCGGCACTGAGCTGCTGCCACCTGTTGCGCCGAGCACTCCGACGGTGGCGAACTGGAGGGCGAGATAGGCGAGTCCCACGACGGCGACCGCGATCGCGGTGGCGAGCGGGATGATGCGGCGCGGGTTGCGGAACTCGCCGGCGATGTGAGTGACGGCCTCCCATCCCGCGAACGCCCAGACGAACAGGCTGACGGCGGCGCCGACGCCGACCCACCCGTGCGGCAGGAACGGCTGGAATCGCGACACCTCTGCCGCCGGGATCGCGCTCACGACGACGAGCACCACCACCACGACGAGGAGACCGGACAGGACCAGCTGCACCGGCCCGCTGACTCTGAGGCCGAAAGCCGCGAGCAGGAAGGTGACGGCGAAGAACACGAGCCCGATCGCGGGGACGAAGGCGTGGTCGAGCCCGAGCGCCGCAGAGAGGTACTCGCCTCCGAGCGACGCGACGACGGGAGCGCCGAACCCCACCCCGAAGAAGAACCAGTAGCCGGTCGCACGGGCGGCCGTCTCGCCGAGCGCCAGTCGAGCGAACGTGGCCACTCCGCCGGCGTCCGGGTAGCGCGCGGCGAGCGCCGCGAACGTGCCGGCCAGCGGAATGGAGAGCAGCAGCACCGCGGCGACGGCGAGCACCGACGCCGGACCGGCCGCATCGGCAGCGAGGCCGGGAAGGACGAGGATGCCGGTGCCCAGCACCGCGGCGACGTACAGCGCGGACGCCGAGGCGAGGCCGATGGTGCCGGCATGCGTGGTGGCCTCGGGCGCGGGCGTCGGAA
>JAODAS010000137.1 GCA_025463555.1 Schumannella sp. | reverse complement strand
GTGCCGCTGAACGCCATCTGCATCGTCGTAGTCTTCCCGCCGGACAGCGCGGCTACAGCTCGCCCGCGCTCGCGCCGAAGGTGTCGCACGACTGAACGCCGCCGTTGTACCCGGCCAGGAACCACTTCTGCCGCGACTCGCTGGAGCCGTGCGTCCAAGTCTCGGGCTGCACCTGGCCCTGGGTCGCCTCCTGGATGTTGTCGTCGCCCACCGCGGACGCTGCGCTCAGCGCATCCGTGATCTGCGCATCGGTCGGCGGGTTCAGGAACGGCGTTCCGTTCTCATCCACGGTGGTCGACGCGCCTTTGATCCAGGCACCGGCGAAGCAGTCGGCCTGCAGCTCCAGCCGCACGCCATCCGACGAGGGACCCGTGGTCTGCAGGTCCAGACCCTTCATCAGCCCGGTGATGTTCTGGATGTGGTGGCCCCACTCGTGCCCCACCACGTACAGCTGCGCGAGCGGCCCACCGCTCGAACCGAACTGGGTGCGCAGCTGATCGAAGAAGGCGGTGTCGACGTAGATCTGCTGATCCGGCGGGCAGTAGAAGGGCCCGACCGCGCTCGACGCCTGGCCGCATCCGGTGTTCGTCGCCCCGGTGAACAGGTTGATCGACGTCGGTGTCGCGCTGTCGAGCGTGTCGGCCCAGAACACCTCGAGTGAGGCCGCCGCACCCTTCATGCGGCAGTCCAGATCCTTGTTGGCGTCGGCCCCGGTCTGGCACTGCTCGAGCGACGAATCCGGCCCCGTGCCGCCGCCGCCGGACCCGGTGCCGCCGACGAGCGGGCTCAGGTCGACGCCGAGCAGCTGCCCGATGAGCACGATCGCCAGGATGCCGAGGCCGCCGCCGCCCACGCCGATGGCGGTGTTGCGTCCGCGCCTGCTGGTGCGACCGCCCGAGATGTCCGAGCCCTCGTTGAACGTCATGCTTTCACGCTAGACGCCGGTATCGGCGGCGACCATGCCTTGCGTCAGGCTTCCCAGGCAGTCATCACCGTGAGGGAATCCGCGACGAGGTCGAGGAAGCCCTGCACCTTGTCGGCGCAGCCTGCGCCTCCGGGAACGTAATAGCAGGCGTTGACCACGTCGCTTCCGTCATCCGACGCCTTCTGGATCGACTTCTTCGTCGGTTCCAGCGCGACCAGACCCGAGTAGTCACCGCTGGCGAAGTCGTCCGCCGACCACGAGAAGTCGAAGACGGTCTTGATCGCGTTCACCTTCTGCAGGGTGGTGATGATGCCTTCCGTGCAGTCGGGCGAATCGGTGGATGCCGCCTGCTCTGTCGTGCAGCTCGACGTGTACTCGTCGTACCAGTTCTCGAGGTCGGTACGGGCGTCAGCGAGGGAGGTGAGCGTCTCCGGTGAGTCGTACGGATAGTCGAGGTCGGCGAGCGAGACCACGGTCGGCGTGCTCGGCGTCGGCGTCGAGCCGTCGTCGGCGGGTTGGGGTGTCGGGGCGGTGCAACCGGCCAGCAGAAGCGTGGCTGCGATCGCACCGAGAAGGGCGAGGCGGGGGGCAGTCATGGCAAGAGGATATCGGGGGCAGGGTACCCTTCGAGAACAGGGTCACCGTGGCTCTCGAAGGAGAATCCACCATGGGCGAGAAGTCCGCACGCAAAGAGACCGGCAAGACGGCCGCATCCAAGACGCTGAAAGAGAAGCGCCTCGACAAGGCCGATAAGAAGGCCGGAAAAGCCCGCAAGGACGCCGTGACCGAGATCAAGAACCGCTAGACCGGAGCCTGCATGACCGACGCGCCCGTATCCGACCGCACCAGATGGGCCGGGCTCGTCTTCATCAGCATCGCCGTCGCGCTGATCATCGTCGACTCGACGATCGTCAACGTGGCGATCCCGTCAGTCGTCGACGAACTCGACATCACGTCGACGCAGGTGCAGTGGGTCCAAGAGAGCTACACGCTCGTCTTCGCGGCCTTGCTGCTGGTCTTCGGGACGCTCGCCGACCGTTTCGGCCGCCGCCGCATCCTGCTGATCGGTGTCGTGATCTTCGCCCTGTCGAGTGTGGTTGCAGCAGCCGCCCCGACCGGCGACCTGCTGATCGCCTCGCGCGTCGTCCAGGGAGTCGGCGGCGCGATGATCCTGCCGGCGACCCTGTCGCTGATCAATGCGACGTTCCGCGGGCGCGAGCGTGGCATCGCGTTCGCCGTGTGGGGGTCGACCATCGGCGGCATGGCGGCTGTCGGGCCGCTGCTCGGCGGCTGGCTGACCACGTACTTCTCGTGGCGCTGGGCGTTCGGCATCAACCTGCCGCTCGGAATCATCATCGTGATCGGCGTGCTCGTCTTCGTCCGGGAATCGCGTGCCGATGACCCGCAGCGGGTGGATGTCGTGGGCGCCGCGCTCTCGATCGTCCTGTTCACCTCGCTCGTCTTCGGCCTCATCGAGGGCCGCACGTACGGCTGGTGGCTGAGTGACACTCCGCCCGGTTTCTGGACGGCGGACATCTCGCCCATCCCGTTCGCGTTTGCGTTGGCTCTGATCGCGCTGATCGCGTTCATCGCATGGGGACTGCACCGCCAGCGGGTGGGCAGGTCCACGATGATCGCGTTCGGGCTGTTCGGAATCGCGTCGTTCCGCAACGGCAACATCGCCGCGATGATCGTGTCGCTGGGCGAATTCGGAATCATCCTGTCGCTGCCGCTCTGGCTGCAGAACGTGCTCGGCTACGACGCGCTGCAGACGGGCTTCGTGCTGCTCGCCCTGGCCGGGGGCGCCTTCATCGCATCGGGGCTGGCCGGGGCGACGAGCGGAAAGGTGTCACCGCTCGGGGTGGTGCGCTTCGGCATCGTCGCCGAGATCGTGGGCCTGGTGATCGTCGGGCTGGTCATCGCCGTCGACACCCCGTGGTGGGCGATCGCGGGCGGCCTCGTCGTCTATGGGTTCGGGGTGGGGCTGGCCACGGCGCAGCTCACGGGAGTCGTGCTGGCCGACGTTCCCGTGTCGCAGAGCGGCCAGGCTTCGGGCACGCAGAGCACCTCGCGCCAGGTCGGGTCGGCTCTGGGAATCGCGATCCTCGGCACCATCCTGTTCAGCTCGCTCGGGACCCAGCTCGCCGACCGGCTGGCGGATGACGACCTGCCGGTCGGCATCCAGACCACCATCGTCGATCTGGTCGTCGACAGCGCCGGCTCGGGCATCGCCGCCCTCGAGGTGCGCTCGCCCGAGGTCGCGCAGGAAGCCCGCGAGGCGTTCAGTGAAGCCCCCCGCTACTCGGCGTTCTCGGCGGCCGGGTTCCTGGGGCTGGGACTGCTGGCGACGATCGGTCTCGGCGGCCGGCGACGCCGTCAGGACGCGAGCGCACCGCCGGTCTCGAGATAGCTCTTCAGGTTCGACAGCACGAACATCCAGCCCTCCCCCGACACGCTCTCGGCTGTCAGCGGCGAGCCATCGAGCCGGTCGTGGACCACGATCAGCCGGCAGACGCCCGGATGGTCGCCGTCCGGCACGATCTCGAACGACACCCGGCTGGTCGGCTCGGCCGCCATCGCCGGGTCGTACAACGAGTTCCAGCCGTAGACGAGCTTGCGCGGCGGGTCGAACACCTCGACCGGGGCGTCGCCCCACACGTCGCCGTCTGGTCCGTGAGACACCATCCGGTCGGCGTCGGCACGGATCCGCGCGCCGTGGAAGTACTCCTTCGACACCTCCGGGTCGGTGAGCGCCTGCCAGATCTTCTCGGGCGTGGCCCGGATGAAGACCTGGTACAGCTGCGTCGCGAGTTGTGTCTGGGCCATGGGGGTGTCCTCCAGCATTCTCTTCAGATCGATGAGGGTGTCGGCTCGTTGCTCGACGTACTTGTCCATCCAGCGCCGGTTGACTTCGCGGATCGGGACCGGGTTGAGGTAATGGCGCGTGCTGCGCCCGTCGGGGCGCACCGCGACGAGGCCGGCCTCGACGAGCACCCGCAGGTGCTTCATCACCCCGAACCTCGTCATCTCGGGCTCGAACGGAATCGACAACTCGGCGAGCGTGCGCCCACCCCGCTCCAGGAGCAGATCGAGCAGGCGCCGCCGCGTCGGATCGGCGAGCGCCTTGAACACTGCCGCGTCGTCGTCCGTCACGACATCAGGTTATGTGACTATTTAGTCACATGTCAAGATCGCGCTACAGCGCTTTCACCGCGCTGAGCACCTTGGTGAGCGAATCCTTCGCATCGCCGAAGAGCAGCGTCGTCTGGGGCTCGTAGAGGAGCTCGTTCTCGATCCCCGCGAAACCCGGACGCATGGACCGCTTGAGGAAGACGACCTGCCTGGCCGCCTCGACATCCAGAATCGGCATGCCGTAGATCGGCGAGCCCGGCGTCGTCTTGGCGGCAGGGTTGACCACGTCGTTGGCTCCGACGACGAGGGCGACGTCGCAGGTCTTGAACTCGGGGTTGATCTCGTCCATCTCTTTGAGCGACTCGGTCGGCACGTTCGCCTCAGCCAGCAGCACGTTCATGTGACCGGGCATGCGCCCGGCGACTGGGTGGATGGCGAAGGACACCTCGATCCCCTTCGCCTCGAGCGCGGTCGCGAGTTCTGCCATGGTGTGCTGGGCCTGCGCGACCGCGAGTCCGTAGCCGGGGACCACGATGACCTTCTCGGCGTACCCGAGCAGGATCGCGACGTCTTCGGGTGTCGCCGACCGGACAGGCCGATCGGACTGCACGGTGGAGCCGGCCGTCGACCCGCCCCGAAAGGCGCCGAAGATGATGCCGCCGACGCTGCGTCCCATCGCCGACGCCATCGCGCGCGTCAGGATCGTTCCGCTTGCTCCGACGAGCGTTCCGGCGACGAGCAGCAGCACGTTGCCGAGCACGAGGCCGGATGCCGCGACGGTGAGCCCGGTGAAGGCGTTCAGCAGGGAGATGACGATCGGCACATCCGCCCCGCCGACCGGCAGGACCAGCATCACGCCCGCGACGAGGCCCAGGCCGAGCAGCACGATCGCCGCCCACACCTGTCCCGTCAAGACGAGTGCCGCACCCGCAGCGATCGCGCCGAGGACGACGACGACCATCACGACCGGTTGACCGGGGAACGTCACCGGGCGCGTGGTCATGAGCTCTTGCAGCTTCGCGAACGTGATGCACGACCCCGCGAACGACACAGCGCCGACCATGATGGTGAATGCGATGGCGAGAGCCGACCACGGCGACTCGGAGTGGCTGAGTTCGAGGAACGCGACCAGGGCCGCCGCGCCACCGCCGACGCCGTTGAACAGCGCGACGAGCTGGGGCATCTGCGTCATCTGCACGCGACGCGAGACGGGGGCCGCGATGGCCGAACCGATCGCGATGGTCAGCAGGATCCAGGGCAGGTTGTCGATCCGCATCGACAGGAAGACGGTGACCAGCGCGACGAAGGCGCCGAACGCGCCGATCAGGTTGCCGCGGCGCGCCGTCTTGGGCGAGCTGAGCCCCTTCAGCGCGAGGATGAAGCAGACGGCCGCGATCAGGTACAGGATCGCCGCCCATTCGAACGAGAGCAGATTCACTTGGAGTCGCCGCCCTTCTTGCGCCCGGCGAACATCTGCAGCATCCGGTCGGTGACGACGAAGCCGCCGACCAGGTTGACCGTCGCCAGCAGAACCGCGATCAAGGCGAGAACGAGCACGACGACGTCGTGGGCCTGCCCGGCGACGATGATGGCTCCGACCAGGATGATGCCGTGGATGGCGTTCGCGCCGGACATCAGCGGGGTGTGCAGGGTGCTCGACACCTTCGACACCACCTCGAAGCCGACGAACACCGCCAGCACGAAGACGGTGAGCAATGAGATCGGATCCATCTACTTCGTTCCCTTCTGAGCCGGGGCCAGGGCCTCGGCCGTGGGTTCGTGCAGCACCACGCCGTCGCGAGTGAGGCACGCCCCCGCGACGACCTCGTCCTCGAAGTCGGGCGAGATCTTGCCGTCGTGGGTGATCAGGGCGATCAGGTTCGACACGTTCTTCGCGTACAGCCGCGAGGCGTCGTAGGGCATGGTCGAGGCCGCGTCCTTCATGCCGACCAGCGTGATGGTGCCGGAGGCGACCTTCACCTCGACGTCCTTGCCGGCGACGGTGCCCTCGACGTTGCCGCCCGACTCGGCGGCGAGGTCGACGATCACCGAACCCGCGCGCATGCCCGCCAGCATCTTGGTGGTGATCAGCCGGGGCGCCGGGCGACCGGGGATCGCAGCGGTCGTGATGATCACGTCGGCCTCGCTGACGTGGGGGGTGAGCAGGTCGCGTTGCCGTTGCGCGCGGTCCTGCCCCAGCTCCTTGGCGTAACCGCCCGACGCGTCGGCCGCATCCAGGTCGAGGTGGATGAACGTGCCGCCCATCGACGCGACCTCATCGGCGGATGCCGCGCGGACGTCGTTCGCAGAGACCTTCGCTCCCAGCCGCTTGGCCGTTGCGATCGCCTGCAGTCCGGCGACGCCGGCCCCGAGCACCAGCACCTTCGCCGGCGGGATGGTGCCGGCCGCGGTCATGTAGAGCGGAAAGAACCGCGGCAGCCGCATCGCGGCCTCGAGCACGCAGCGGTAGCCGGCGACGAGCGCCTGCGAGGTCAGCGCGTCCATCGACTGAGCGCGGGAGATGCGCGGCACGAGCTCGAGCGCGAATGCAGTGACCTTGGCGTCGCGCAGCGCGCGGACGGTCGCGAGTTCGGATGCCGGCGAGCCCAGTCCCACGGTGACGGTTCCTGCTTTGAGCGCGGTGGCGGTTTTCGCGTCGAGCGGGCGCACGTGCGCGAGCACCCCGACCTTGGAGAGGTCGATCGCCGCGACCAGCTTCGCCCCCGCCTCCTTGTATTCCGCGTCGGAGTAGCCTGCCGCCTCACCGGCCCCCTTCTCGAGCTCGATGTCGAGGCCCAGCCCTACCAGCTGCTTCACCGTCTCCGGTGTCGCGGCAACTCTGCGCTCGCCGGGGGTCCGTTCGCGTCGCACTGCGATCATGCATATCTCCTCTGCGCCTCAGGCGCGGCCGCAGCGGTGCGACGTGTGCAGGTTATCCGTATGCCACTGCTATTTGCCCGCTTCTGACGTCTCCGCGCGAGCCGAGGCGTCAAATTTGGGCAAACAGCGCCTTGCTGGGGATCATTCAAAGAGGGGGTACTCGTCGGGGGGAGGGGGCTCCTCGGCGAAAGTGACCACGGGGGGAGCAGCAGCAGCGGGGACCGACCTCGCGGGGCCCGCGGCAGCAGCGGCCTCGGCCGGGTCGCCGCC
>JAODAS010000123.1 GCA_025463555.1 Schumannella sp. | reverse complement strand
TCGTCATCGACACCGGGGTCAAGCACGAGCACTCCTCCGGGGGGTACGGCGAGCGCCGCGCCTCGTGCGAGAAGGCTGCCCTGCTCATGCATGTCGACTCGTTGCGCGACCTGGGGCTGGGCGACCTGGACGCCGCCGAAGACAGGCTGAGCAACGAGACCTTCCGTCGCCTGCGTCACGTCGTCACCGAGAACCAGCGGGTACTGGATGCCGTGGCCGCGCTCCGAGCGAATGATCACGCCGCGCTCGGCGAACTGCTCGATGCCTCCCATCGCTCGATGCGTGACGACTTCGAGATCTCGACGCCCGAGCTCGACCTCGCTGTGGAGATCGCGCGCGAGAACGGCGCACTCGGCGCCCGGATGACCGGCGGCGGGTTCGGCGGTGCCGCGATCGCCCTCGTCCCGGTCGACGAGGTCTCGCGGGTGCAGGTCGCCGTCGACGGCGGCTTCGCCGAACACGGCTTCGGTCAGCCCGAGGTGTTCACGGTCGCCGCCTCCGACGGAGCCGCGCGCGACGCGTAGCGCCGCGCCAAGCGTGCACCTTCGCGCCGAGCGAGGGTGGTGCACCATGCACGCTCGTCGCGAACGTGCACCCTCGGCGGTGGGTGCTAGTGGGCTAGCGAGCGCTCCGCCGCCTCCACCACGTTCTGCAGCAGCAACGCGCGGGTCATCGGCCCCACGCCTCCGGGGTTCGGTGAGAGCCAGCCCGCCACCTCTGCCACCGCCGGGTCGACGTCGCCGTGCAGCCGAGCCTTGCCCGACTCGGACGTGCCCACGCGGGTGACCCCGACATCCAGCACCGCGGCGCCCGGTTTGATCCACTCGGGCTTCACGAAATGCGGAACACCGATCGCCGCGACAACGATGTCGGCGCGCGCGACCTCCGCCGCCAGGTCGACCGTGCGCGAGTGCGTCAGCGTGACCGTCGCGTCGACACCCCGGCGGGTGAAGACCAGGCCGAGTGGCCGCCCGACCGTCAGGCCGCGACCGATCACGACCACGTGCCGGCCCGCGATCGGCACATCGTGCCGGCGCAGCAGCTCCACGATTCCGGCGGGCGTGCACGGCAGCGGGGAGTGCAGCTCGCCGTCGACGCCGAGCACCAGCCGGCCGAGGTTCGTCGGGTGGAGCCCGTCGGCATCCTTCGCCGGATCGATCAGCTCGAGCATCGCGTTCTCGTCGATGCTCGCGGGCAACGGAAGCTGCACGATGTAGCCGGTCACCCGCGGATCGGAGTTGAGCCCCGCGATCGCCGACCGCACCTCCGCCTCGGACGCGGTCGCCGGCAGGTCGACGCGGATCGACTCGATGCCCACCTCGCCCGAGTCGCGGTGCTTGCCCCCGACGTAGCTCAGCGAACCCGGATCCTCGCCGACCAACAGCGTTCCCAGGCCGGGCACGACGTCGCGCTCGCGCAACGCCGCGATCCGGACCTTCAGTTCGTTCTTGATGGCGGTCGCGGTGGCGACGCCGTCGAGGACCTTCGCCGTCACTTCCAGGTGCCCGGCGACGTCAGTCCCTCGTAGAGCGGGAACTTTCGAGCCAGCGCTGTCACCCGCGCCGACAGTGCGGGCAGGTCGGCGTCGGCCATCAGGGCGTGGGCGATGATGTCGGCGACCTCGGTGAACTCCTCGTCGCCGAACCCGCGGGTGGCGAGCGCAGGCGTCCCGATGCGCACCCCCGAGGTGACCATCGGCGGCCGCGGGTCGTTCGGCACGGCGTTCTTGTTCACCGTGATGCCGACCTCGTGCAGACGGTCCTCGGCGTCCTTGCCCGTGAACTGCGAGGTGCGCAGATCGACGAGCACCAGATGCACATCGGTGCCGCCCGTGAGCACGTCGATGCCCGCCGCCTGGGCGTCGGCCTGCATCAGACGCTCGGCCAGGATGGCGGCGCCGCGTTTCGTGCGCTGCTGGCGGTCCGTGAATTCCGGGGTCGCCGCCAGTTTGAACGCGGTCGCCTTCGCCGCGATCACGTGCATGAGCGGGCCGCCCTGCTGACCGGGGAACACGTTCGAGTTAATCTTCTTCGCGAGGTCGGCGTCGTTCGTAAGGATGAAGCCTGACCGGGGACCGCCGATCGTCTTGTGGACCGTGGAGGAGGTGACGTGCGCGTGCGGCACCGGGCTCGGATGCAGGCCGGCGGCGACCAGCCCGGCGAAGTGCGCCATGTCGACCCAGAGCAGAGCGCCGACCTCGTCGGCGATCTCGCGGAAGCGCTGAAAGTCGAGCTCACGCGGATACGCCGACCAGCCGGCGATCAGCACCTGAGGCTTCACCTCGAGTGCCTTCTCGCGCACGACATCCATGTCGACGCGACCCGTCTCGGCGTCGACCCCGTAGGCGTGCGCCTCGTAGAGCTTGCCCGAGAAGTTCAGCTTCATCCCGTGGGTCAGGTGTCCGCCCGCGGCGAGGTCCATGCCCAGGATGCGGTCGCCGGGCTGGGCGATCGCGGCCAGCACCGCGGCGTTGGCACTCGCTCCCGAGTGCGGCTGCACGTTCGCGAAGCCGGCGCCGAACAGCGCCTTGGCCCGCTCGATCGCGAGGGTCTCCACGACATCCACGAATTCGCACCCGCCGTAGTAGCGGCGACCGGGATAGCCCTCGGCGTACTTGTTCGTCAGGACGGAGCCCTGTGCCTCGAGCACCGCGCGGGGGACGAAGTTCTCGCTGGCGATCATCTCGAGCGTGTCGCGCTGCCGGCCGAGTTCGTCGGCCAATGCCGCGGCGACCTCGGGATCGACCTCGGAGAGGGGTGCGAGGAATGTATCTGTCATGACCGGCTCTTTCTGTTCGTTGGCAGACTGCGAAGAGATGCTGGCGGCCCAGGCGAACGGCCGCGCCCTGTGAGGGGTGCACTGTTGCAGTCGCTTCCTGATGGTGACCCATCCGAACGCCAGTCGCGACGGGCTCAGGTTACCAGTTTCCCGGCGCGCGCCGGTGGGCGATCCGACACTTTCGCCCCGTTGTCCCCCGCCGCCACGGGTCAGAACTGTCAGATCGCCGACGGCCCGGCCGCCCGCGACAGACCCGCCCGCGACAGACCCGACGCCGAGAAGCCGGCGGCACGGGCGATTCGCGCCGCCAGTGGCCGGCACACCTCGAGCTGCTCGGACTCGTCGACCGTGACGCAGCGGTGATCCCGCACGACCCGGCGCCCGTCGACCAGCACGTCCGATACCGCCCGCGACGACGCCCCATAGACCAGCTGCCCGGCCGGATCGTGCAGCACGCCCACCTCGACAGCCCCCTGGAACAGCACCACGTCCGCACGCTTCCCCGGCTCCAGCGACCCGATGTCGGAGTCCATCCCCAGCGCACGGGCACCCTCGATCGTGGCCATCCGCAGAACATCACGCGCATCCACGACCGCGGGGTCGAGGTGGTGGACCTTCTGCAACAGCGCGGCCATCTTCACCGCTTCGAGCATGTTCTGCGAGTCGTTGGATGCGGCGCCGTCGGTTCCGATTCCGACCGCGATTCCCGCGGAACGCAGCGCCCCGACCGGGGCGACGCCCGAGCCGAGGATGGCATTGGCGACCGGATTGTGCGCGACCGCGATGCCGCGCTCCGCCAGCGTCGCGATCTCGTGGTCGTCGACCCACACGGCGTGACCGGCGATGACGTCCAGGTCGAGCACGCCCAGCCGCTCCGCGTGCGCGATCGGGTGCTCACCCCACCGCCGGAGCGAGGCGGCGAGTTCCTCGCGCGTCTCGTGCAGGTGGGTGTGCACGGCCCATCCGCGCGAGGCCGCGTGCGCGATGCCCGCCTCGAGCAGCGCGTCGGTCTGCCCGAGCAGAGTGCCGATCCCGTAGCGGAAACCGATCAACCCACTCGCGGCGGCCGCGAGCGCGTCATGCTCATCCAGCATGCGCTGCACGTCGCCCCAGCCGCCGACGTCTTCCGCCCCGAACGACACGACGCCCCGCAGACCGGCCGACCTCAGGCCGGTGACGACTCCGAGGCTCGCCATCGCGTCAGGGTTGTAGTGCACGAACATGTCGTTGACGGTGGTGACCCCTGACAGCAGCAGCTCGATCGCACGAAACCGGGTGCCCTCGTGCGCATCCTGCTCGGTCAGCACCGCGCCGAGCGGCCCGATGATGCGGGTGCCCCACTCCTCCAGGCGCAGCTCCGAGCCGATTCCGGTGGCCAGGGCTTCCGACAGGTGCGTGTGCGCGTTCACGAATCCGGGGAGGACGACGCCGGTGCCGTCCCCGATCACCTCGGCATCGGGATGCTGCTGCCGCAGCTGGGCAAAGGAACCCACCGCAATGAGAAGGCCGCCTTCGATCGCGACCGCGGCATCCGCCAGCTCGCCCGCGGGACCCTGGGTCAGCACCCACGAGCCACGGACCAGGATCACCGGTGCTTCTTCAGCTGGGCGACGAACTCCTCGACCGTCGACACCGGATCCTTCCAGCCGAGCTCGGTGCGCAGACGCTCGAGCTGCGGCGGTTCGACGTGAGCCTCGGTCAGTGCGTCGAGCCGGGTGAAGGCGTGCTCGGGGTCGCCATCGGCGATGACGTTGCCATCGGCCATCACGAGTACACGGTCGAAGTTCTCGGCGCAGAAGTCCATGTCGTGGGTGATCGCGACGACGGTGCGCCCGTCGGCCTGGAGCTCGCCGACGACCTTGCCGATCAGCGCGACCCCGCGCGCATCCTGCCCCGTCGTCGGCTCGTCGAGGACGACCACCGGGGTCTCCATCGCCAGCACGGATGCCAGAGCGACGCGTTTGCGTTCGCTGAGCGACAGGTGGTACGGGTGCGTGTCCTCCATGCCCACGAGACCGGATCGCGCGAGGGAGCGCTTGACGCGGGCCGCGATCTCGTCCTTCGGCACGCCCAGGTTCTTGGGACCGAACGCGATCTCGTCGCTGATGTTCCGCGCGAACAGCTGCTCGTCCGGATTCTGGAACACGTACCCGACCCGCGCCGCGAGTGCGGCGATGTCCCGGCCCTTCGTGTTCCAGTCGCCGATCTGCACGGACCCCTGCGTCGGCTGGAAGATGCCGTTGAAATGCCGCACGAGCGTGGTCTTGCCTGCGCCGTTCTGGCCGACGATCGCGAGACGCTGGCCTGCCGGGATCGTGAGCGTGATGCCGTCGAGCGCCGTGACGCCCGACGGATAGGTGAAGACCAGGTCTTCGACCACGATGTCCATCGGATGGTTCATTTCGCGAACACCCCCAGAGCATCCGGCAGGGAGACGGGCAGATCCGTGCCCTTCGGCACGAGCCCCTGCTCGATCGCCTGTCGCGCCGCCCGCGTGAAGCGCGTGGCCCCGACGCCCCAGTCGTCGGTGCGCGGATCGCTGAGCACCTCCCGCGGGGTGCCCGATCGCGCGATCACCCCATCCGCGAGCACATGCAGCACGGCCGCGTGCTCACGCAGCAGCTCGAGCTTGTGCTCGAACACGATCACGGCGGTGCCGTCGTCGGCAAGAGACTCCATGATGTCGAACACCAGGCGCGAGCCGCTCGGGTCGAGCTGGGAGGTCGGCTCATCCATGACGAGCACGCGCGGTCGCATCACCATCATCGAGGCGATCGCGACCAGCTGCTGCTGCCCGCCCGAGAGGGCGTACGGCGAGCGGTCGACGAGCTCGCCGATGTCGAGCAGGGCGACGACGTCGGCGACGCGCTGGATCATCTCATCGCGCGGTACGCCCAGGTTCTCGAGCCCGAACGCGATCTCCTCACGGACCGTGTACTTGGCGCCGCTGATCTGGTTGAACGGGTTCTGGGTGACCATTCCGACGCGGCTGACGACGTCGGCGAGGGTCGAGTTCGGCACCTGGATTCCGTCGACCTCGACCTTGCCGGTGAGATCGCCGCCCTCGGAGTGCGGGATGAAACCGGAGATCGTCTTGGCGAGAGTGGTCTTGCCCGCCCCCGAGGCGCCGACGACGCCGACGACCTGGCCGGCATCCACGGTCAGATCGATGCCCCGCAGCACCTCCGTCTCCGTGTCGGGATAGCTGTAGCGGACCCCGGCGAGCGTGATCATCGTGGTCACAGCGGCCAGCTCCAATTCGGGAAGAATCCTGCGAACGACGCCACCAGCGCGGCCGACGCCAAGAGGATCACGACCCATCGCCCGACGCGCTCCGGCACCGGATCGGGCAGCACATCCAACGCGGTCCGTCGTGCGGTGGAGCCGAACGCACGCGCCTCCATCGCCGTGGATCGCTCGTCGACGTCGACGAACACCCCCAGCACGAGCGGGCTGATCAGCGGGACGAGCCCCGCGAAGCGGCGGATCGGGTTGCCGCCGGTCTTCAGCCCGCGCGAGCGCTGCGCGAGCAGGATCGAGTCCGCGCGAGTGCGGAACGTCGGCAGCATCTGCAGGGTCGAACTGATCACGTAGGCGATCTTCGGCGGCATGCCCTTGGCGCTGAGCGCGGCGAGCAGCTTGCCCGGATGCGTGGTCAGCAGCAGCAGAGTCGCCGCGGTCACCAGGACGGCGGTGCGGCCGCCGACGGCAGCGGCGAACAGCACGCCCTCCAGGGCGAAGTCGAACGGCCCCAGCGAGAACAGCACCGTCTCGCCCCGCGAGTTGAAGAAGCCCTGCCCGATCGTCACCACCACCAGCAGCGGCACCAGGATCGCACCGCCGATCAGCAGGAGCCTGCCGCCCACCCGCGCGAGGAGGGCGGCAGGCACGACGACCACGATCAGGATCGCGAGAGGCGCCCACCAGTACGGCAGGGCGAACACCAGCATGATGATCGCCACCACCCCCACCAGTTTGGTGATGGGGTTGAACCGGTGGACGGGCGACTCGCGATCCAGATACAGGGTCGACATGGGGGGCTCGGCCTAGGCGGCCGGTGTGCTCGCCTTCTTCTTCATGCCGGGCAGCACGTTGTACTGACGCACGAACGGGAACCGCTGCTTGAAGCGGGTCGGAAGCGCCAGCAGGATGAGCATCACGACGGTGAAGGTGATCAGCTTGTCGAGCGGGTCGCTGAGCAGGCCCTGCAGCGTGGTCGACGCCAGCAGCGAGTTGCCGAACGCCTGGAACGCCTGCACGATCGCACCCGTTCCGCCGCCGGTCGCACCGCCGAAGATGAACGCCGAGATCGGCGACGAGGCGAGAGCCGCGATGATGCCGGTCACGATGCCCGCGATAGGCGGGGCCCAGTAGGTGCGGAAGACGCCGATGCGCGCAGCCCAGCCGGCCACGGCACCGATGACGATGGCGACGATGGCGAACGGCAGAGCGAGCGGACTGAGGGTGAGACCCCAGATCACGTTCGACAGCCCGCCCGTGACGGCGCCGGCCGCGGGGCCCGCGACGACGGCGACGAGGATGGTGCCGATCGAGTCGAGGTACAGCGGCAACCCGAGGGTCGCCGTGATCTGACCGACGACGATGTTGATCAGGATGGCGACCGGGACCAGCACGACCGTCGTCGTGGGGAGCCGGTTGATGGCGCCGACCGCGATCAGCAGGGCGCCGATCACGTAGCCGGCCAACGGGATGATCGCCGCCGTTCCATTGAGATGGAAGTCCGCGTCGACCACCGCAGGCTGCGCGATCACGAGGTACAGGTACGTCGCGACCACGACCACCGCTCCGGCGATGATGAAGATGTTGTTGCGCGTGCGTTTCGGATCTACTGGCTTATCGATGTCGGTCATCGATCTTCCCTTCTGTTTTCGGATGGGCCTGAGTCTTCTTGCGGGTACTACGTCGTACCGGCGACACGGCGGGCGAGGCCGCCGACGCGCTCGATGAAATGGGCGAAGAAGGCGCTCGGGTCGGTGTCGACCACGATCGCCGCATTGAACGGCCGACCCCAGAGGCCTGCCCAGTCGGCGATCGTCTGGCCACGGCTGAGTGTTCCTCCCAGCTCGACGTCGACGGTCGCATTGCGATAGCTCGCGAGCTCGGGATGGATGGCGAGGGCGGCCGCGAACGGATCGTGGATGTGGGCGAGATGCCCCTGGTCGTGCGAGAGGTGGAACTCCATGTAGAACCGCACCGCGTCGGATACGTATCGCACCACGGGGTTGGATGCCCGGGAGAGCGTGCCCTCCGGATCATCCGGGGAGATGAGTTCGTCGGCCGGCTCGCTGCCGGCGGCGCGCGCGAGTTCGACCAGATGCGACGGCTTCATCTCGACGCGCTCGGTCACGTTCAGGCCCGCGAGAATCGGGAAGCGTTCCTCGGGCAGACCGGAGAACGCATCGAACACCAGCTTCGCGGCATCGGGGTCCACGGCGATGTTCCACTCCGACACCGGGGTCGTGTTGCCCTTGTAGTCGAAGGTGCCACCCATCACGACCAGCCGCTTCAGAAGGCGGGGGAGTTCCGGCTCGAGCCGCACGGCGAGCGCGAGGTTGGTCAGCGGGCCGGTGACCAGGCCGATGATCTCGCCCGGATGCGCGCGCGCCGCCTCGATCCACACCTCGGTGGCGTGGCGGCTCGAGATCGTACGGCCCGAGTCGGGCAGCTCTGCGTAGCCGATGCCCTGCGGGCCGTGCGTCTCCTCCGTCGTCATCAGGGGAGCGAGCAGCGGCACCTCGGAGCCGAGGGCGACCTCGATCTGCGGTGCATTGCACAGCGCCAGCCAGTTCAGGTTGTTGAGCGCGACCTGACGTGCGGGCACGTTTCCCGAGGTGCAGGTGATCGCGACGATCTCCGCTTCGTCGGGACTGCCCAGCAGGTACAGGAGGGCGAGGGAGTCGTCGATGCCGGTGTCGACATCGAACAGGATCTTCTGGGGGGTCAAGGGTGCGCCTCAGGTGCAGTTAGCGGAAGGGGTTCCTGGCTGCTCCGCACCAGCATCGGATCAATGCTGGTGCTGTCCAGACGGCGGCATGCGCCCAATCTGCCGCATGAGGGCATGGCGGGGCAAGAGCGGCGCGCCCGGCGAGGCGACATCCGGGACGCGGAACCGCTCAGGGGTGCGCGGCAGCGCGGAGGCGGGCGCCATCCGTGACGAGCACGAACACCAGCGTCGCGGCGACGCCGCCGACCAGCACCCACGGCAGCGCAGCGACGCCGATTCCGTCGAGCACGAAGCCGCCGACGAGTGCTCCGCCGGCGATGGCGATGTTGAACGAGATGGTGAGCCAGGCCGAGGCGGTATCGCGGATGCGCAGGGAAGCCGACTGCAGCATCCGGGCCTGGATGAGCGACGGGATGCCGCCGAAGAACACGCCCCAGGCGATCCCGCCCGCGATGGTCGCCGGGATCGAACCCGGCCCGAACGTCGCCAGCGCGCTGACGCTCAGGATGACGCCCACGAGCATCACCGCGACCGCCGTGCGGGGCCAGCGGTCGCCGACGACACCGGCGGCGACCAGTCCCACCGCGCCGGCGGCGCCGTTGATGAGCAGGACCAGGCTGACCGCGTCGGGCGGGACGGTACCGACCTCGATGAACCACGGCACCATGAATGTGCTGAGGCTGTTCTGCCCGGTGATGAGCACGATGACGGTGATGCAGACGATCACGATCGCGGGCACCGTGCGATCGTGCCGCGCCGGCAGCAGGATCTCGCCGGTCGCGAGCGGCACCAGGTGCTGAACCGGGGGAAGGAACAGGACCACCAGCGCCATGAACACCAGCACCACGCCGCCGACCGTCGCGAACGCGAGCCGCCAGCCCAGAGCGTGCCCGAGCGCGGTGCCCAGCGGCACCCCGAAGATGAACGCCGCCGTGCCACCGGCGGCGGTGACCGAGACCGCGCGCGCCAGCTGCTCGCGGGGCACCAGGCGCGACGCGTACGGGGCGGTGACCGACCAGAACAGGCCGTGTGCGGCGCCCGCGAGAACGCGCGACGCGACCAGCACCTCGTAGGTGGGGGCGATCGCCCCGAGCACCATCGCGACCGCGAAGACGGCCAGCAAGACGATCATCAGGGGCTTGCGAGGGAACCGCGTGGTGAGGGATGTGAGCGGCACCGCGGTGATCACCACGGTGAGGGCGAAGATGGTGACGAGCAGCCCGATGCGGGACAGCGATACGCCCAGTTCCGCGGCCATGTCCGGTAGCAGGCCCGTCGGCAGGAACTCGCTCGTGACCACGACGAAGATCGCGCCCGAGATGACCAGCAGACGGAACAGCGGGAAGGGTGTCGCGCTGCGCTGGGTGCTCATCACTCTCACGATAACGTTGCCAGGTGCCCGCCGATTCCACCCACTGGATCGTGACGCTGGTCTGCCGCGACCAGCCCGGGATCGTGCACGCCGTCAGCGGCGCGATCGTCGAGGCGGCAGGCAACATCACGGAGTCGCAGCAGTTCTCCAGCGACGACACCGGCACCTTCTTCATGCGCCTGCAGGTCGAGTCGGGGGTCGGCCGCGAAACGTTCGAGGCGGCGCTTCTCCCGGTCACCGAGCGGTACGGGATGACGTGGCAGCTCGACGTCGTCGGCCGCCCCCTGCGCACCCTCGTGCTGGTCTCGACCGCCGCCCACTGCCTGAACGACCTGCTCTTCCGTCAGCGCGCAGGCCAGCTACCCGTCGAGATCCCGCTGGTGCTCGCCAACCATCCCCACCTGGCCGAGCTGGCCGCGTTCTACGGGGTGCCCTTCGAGGCGCATCCGGTGAAGAGCGCGGACGAGAAGGCGGCGTTCGAGACGCGAGTGCTCGCCGCCGTCGAGCAGCACGACATCGAGCTGGTCGTTCTCGCGCGCTACATGCAGATCCTCTCGCCGGAGCTGTGCGACGCCCTCAGCGGCCGCATCATCAACATCCACCACTCGTTCCTGCCGGGATTCAAGGGCGCGAACCCGTACAAGCAGGCACATGCCCGTGGCGTGAAGATCATCGGCGCGACGGCGCATTTCGTCACCAGCGACCTCGACGAGGGGCCGATCATCGAGCAGAACATCGTGCGCGTCGACCACACCCGCACCCCGGGCGAACTGGTCGCGATCGGCCAGGACGAGGAATCGCGAACACTCACCCAGGCGGTCAAGTGGTTCGCCGAAGACCGGGTGCTGCTCGACGGCGCCAGAACGATCATCTTCACGTGAGCGTCCTGCTGCGCGGGGCAACCGCCGTCGACGAACGCGGCGAGGTCGCGGACGCCTGGGTGCTGCTCGACGGCGACGTGATCGCAGCGACGGGTACCGGCACCGCACCGGATGCCGATGACGTCATCGATCTGAACGGCGCGAGCATCGCCCCCGGCTTCGTCGACCTGCATGGCCACGGAGCGGGCGGGCACGCCTACGACGACGGCGGAGCAGAGCTCGCCGCCGCACTCGCCGTGCACCGGGCGCACGGCACCACCCGCAGCGTGGTCAGCATCGTGACCGG
>JAODAS010000103.1 GCA_025463555.1 Schumannella sp. | reverse complement strand
CGCCGCACCCGCTCTCGCTCGAAGCGCGGTCGCCCTCATGTGGGGCGCCGAAGACCTGGTCGCCTCGCTCGGCGGCACCTCCTCACGCTTTCCCGACGGCACCTACCGGGATGTCGCCCGCACCGCCCGCGTGCAGGTGCTGCTCGCCGCGGGCGCGGCCGGCATCCCCGCGATCGACACCGTGCACCTCGATCTCGACGACCTCGAGGGCCTCCGCGCCGAGGCCGAAGACGCCGTCGCCTCCGGCTTCGCGGCGACCGCGTGCATCCACCCCTCCCACGTCGCCGTGATCCGCGAGGCGTACCGGCCGTCCGACGAGCAGGTGGCCTTGGCGCATCGGGTACTGGATGCCGCGGCCGGGCAGCAGGGCGTGTTCCGTTTCGAGGGCGGCATGGTCGACGGTCCCGTGCTGCGGCACGCGGAATCGGTGCTGCGGCGCAGCAGCTAGCAGCTCGTGAGCATGGTCACGCCGAGGGCGCCCTCGAGCTGCTCGGTCGTGAGCTGCACCGTCACCGCACCCAGCTCGGCGACCGAGCCGACGTGCGTGCCGCCGCAGGCGATCCGCGCCTCGCCGCCGGGGAGGTCAGCTACCCAGTAGCGGCGGTCGGTCAGAAGCTCACCGTCCCTTTCGATGCGAATGACTCCCGACCACGACGCCAGGGTCGCGTTCACCAGGGCGGCCACGGCATCCGGATCATCGAGCGCGGCCGGGTCGAACCCCGACTTCCGCAGCGACTTGCCGATCCGGTAGGTGTCGCGTGCCCCCCGCTCGAGGATCGTCGACGTCTCATTCGCCGCGCCGTCGAAGTCGGGCGCGCCGAGGGAGTCGACCCGTGCATCCTTCGACCATGCACCCGCCAGGGCCGCGTTCAGCGCAAGGGCCGCGAGGTGGCAGGCGCTGTGCCCGGCTGAGAGCGCCGCGCGGTAGGAGGCGTCGACCTCGACCGTGACGCTGTCGCCCTCGGTCAGTCCGGCATCCTCGCCGACCAGATGGGCGACCACGAACGCCCAGCCGTCGGTGCCCTTGCGCACCGGGATGTCGCTGCCGAGGTACAGGGCCGAGCCGTCTGTCGCGGCGACCACGGCATCCAGGATGTCGATGGAGACGTCACCCGCGTCCAACACTCCGCGGTCGGCGGGCTGATCGGGCCAGGCCGCGTCGACGGGATGGCAGGACGTGCGATCGAGCAGCACCGCCACCCGACCGTCGTCGAGCGGTTCGATGTGCAGCACCCGCGACTCCGAGGTGAGCGCGCCGAGCGGATAGGTGACGACGGTGCCGGTGGTGGGAAGGGTCACCCGCCCACGCTAGCCCGCACAATGGGGAGATGATCTCCACCGCGCTCGCCGCCTCGCTCCGGGAGGCGGGCCTGGCGTGGACGCCGGTGTCGGGCGACGCGTTCCAGATCGCCGGCCCCGACTTCGAGGGCGACGTGTTCACCGTGAGCGACATGACCATCGAAGCGCACAGCTACCCGAGCGGCACCGTGCTCGGCTTCAACGGCACCACCGAATGGGCTCTCGACTCGGTCGCCATCGACGATGCGCTCTGGCTGCCGCGCGAAGATCAGCTGCGGGATGCCCTGGCCGGCACGTTCGTCGCGCTCGTGCGCGAAGACCGGGCCTCGTACGTCGTCACCACGAGGGTGGTCGACGCAGAGGCCCGGTTCGTGAGCGAGGATCCGGCCGAGGCCTACGGCTTGGCGTTGCTGGACCTGCTGCGCGGCTTGGCCTGAGGGGCATCCGTCGCCTTCGGCGTGCCGACCGGCGGAGCGACGGCCGCGGTCCTGGCCTCCGCGCGGCGTCGGCGGGCCCGCACGATCAGGATGATCACGAGCGCGATGATGCCGAGCGTGATCAGCCACGGCAGCATCACCCCGAGCACCACCAGCAGCCCGGCCCAGAACCCGACGAACGCGCCCCACCCGGCCGAGAGGCCGTCCCAGAACGTGCCGGGATTCGTGACCGGTGCGTCCGCGACGGACTGCAGGTAGAGGGTGATCGTCGACATCGCGACCTGGTCCGCCAGGTAGCGCTGCTGCGACTCCAGGCTCTCGAGCTCGCCCTGGCGGTCACTGATCGCGCTCTCCAGGGTGATGAGGTCGTTGATGTCCTTCGCCTTCAGCACCAGGGCGTTGAGCCGCTCGACCGTGGCTTTCAGCGCGTTGATCCGCGCATCGAGATCCTGGCTCTGGACGGTGACATCACTGGTCGAGAGCGAGACCTGGTCGGCTTTGCCCAGCGCCTCCAGCTTGTCGAGAACCGCGGTGAGCTTGTCGGCCGGGATGCGCAGCTCGAGCTGCGCGCTGCCCCTGTCGCCATCGGTCGCCGCGTACTCGGTGCGGCCATCGACGCGTCCGCCCGCCGACTCCACGATGCGCACCGCGTCCTTCGACGCCTTCAGCGGATCGTCGGCCGTGATCGTGACATCGCCGCTGATGATGACCTGGCGGTCGACGGTGGACGTGCTGCCGCCCCCGTCAGACGCCGAGTCGCCGCCCCCGGCGACGAATCCGGGATCGACGACGCCCTCTTGCGGGACCGCGGGTGCGCCGCCCTCGTCGGATGCGCCCGCGCCCGACGCCGCCGAGCATCCGGTGAGCGCCAACGCGGCAGCGAGCAGGACGGTGGTTCCGATCAGTTTTCGCCTCATGGTGCCCAACGTAGGCAGCAGCCGACCCGAGCAACACCCAACGTTGGTCACGATTCGATCGTCAACTCCGGACACGCCTCCGGGCACGCCACGCCGCGACGACGGCGAGGATCGCCACCATTGCCGCGATCCAGGCGGCGAAGTTCAGGGTCACCGCGAACAGGACGACAAGCGATGCAGAGTTGATCGCGGCCGCGAGACCCGGGGCGGCGAGGCTCCCGGCGACGATCGGCGGCACCAGCCACAGGATCAGCGCGATCGCGACGGTGATACCCGCGCGAAGTCGCGCGACCATCCCGACGCCGAGTGCCAGTCCGAAGACGAGAGCGCCGCCGATCCACCACGGTGAGCCCCAGCCGGGCGCGGACGCACCGAACTCTGCCCCCATCGTGAGCGATCCCAGCAAGGACTGCCCGAGATAGAGCAGGACGGCCGCGGCGAGCGCGATTCCCGCCGCAGCCGGCCTGCTCATCGTTCTGGTGTTTCCGTGTTCGTCAATAGGTGCCGACGTATCCCGCCATGCTGGCGTTCGGGCAGGCCCCGTTGATGAGGCAGTAGGCGCTGGCATACGTCCGACGATAGACCGTCACCCAGCCACCGGAGTTGCTGTGGATGTAGATCTCGTGGTTCGGCATCTGCTTGTGCGAGCCAGAGATGATCGACCACGATCCCGACTTGGTGACGGTCATCGTGAACGCCGCTGAGATGGACCCCGCCGAGCAGAATGGGTTCCGCGCGTCGAGGTTCCAGCGCAGGTCGACCGATGTCGCCGTGCTTCCCGCCAGGCGGGCCACTGTCATGGCGCTCGCCGAAGCCGTGGCCTGGTCCACCAGGGTTCCGGCACTGTTGTAGACGTGAGTGGTGCCGACGGTGCGCGTGTAGCTGACCGTTCCGCTGCCGGTGAAGCCGACCGTGGCCTGCAGCCGTGTGCGGTACGGGGCACCCGATGCGAGGAACCCGCGGTTGTCTCCGCCGTAGTCGTAGGGGTCGTTGTAGGTGCAGCCCACGGGCGGCGCATCGATCTTCGCCTGCGGAATGAAGCTCTGATACTGCACCGCCGCCGTGGTGTATGACGCGAGGGTCGCTGCTTCGGTGGCCAGTTGCGACGTCATCGCCGAGCGGTCGCCGGGTGCCGCCGACGGCACGATCGCGACCAGTCCCCAGGTCTTGCCCGTGTCATTCGGTCCCGCTGCGACGATCCGGTAGTGGACGACCTGTCCGGCGCTCACGTCGGTGTCGCGGTACGAGGTCTGCATCGTGGAGGCGACCTGCACGCCCTCGCGGAACACGACGTAGCGCAGGGTGCCGGGAACCGTGGCCCACGAGAGGTCGACGTAGCGCGACGTCGCGGCCCACATCGCCGGAGCCTTGGCGGCGAGCCCGTTGAAGAGGCTGACATCGGCGATGGCCGACTGACCGCTGGCCGCGTCGGTCAGCAGGGTGAGTCCGCTCTCATCTGTCCGGGCGACCGAATCAATTGCGCTTCGCTGCGTCGCCGGGCTGTAGTCCTCGATCGTGAAGACCGCGGCGCCCGGCCCCGACGCAGCGACAGCAAACGCCGGCGTCGTCGGTGCAACCAGTGCCAAAGCCAGCCCTGCCGCCAGGAGGCCGGCTGTCCGCCGGCTCGGCGCCGTCATTCGTGTCATTCTCAACCCCACTCACCCCATGAGACATTCTCATGATATGAGGTATTATCCTCATGTATCTCGATGCCCGTTAATCACGCGATCCTGTGCGCGACGCGACAGCAGCCTGTGAGCCCCATAGCAGTGAGCCTCCAGCGGTGCCGACGGACATAGCGTGGAAAGCACCTCACAAAGGAGAAGGAACTATGGGACTCATGGATAACGCCAAGGACTCCGCAGAGGCCACCGGCAAGAAGGTGGGCGAGTGGGCCGACGACACCAAGGAGCGCATCTCCGACAAGGCCGACGAGGTGAAAGCCGACGCCGACGTGAAGAAGGCGGAAGCGAACCGGGACGCCGTCGAGAACAAGAACGAGTACAAGGAGGACCTGCGCCGGTCGTGACCGGCGCACCCTAACCTGGAGTGCATGGGGTGGCTGCGCGATCTACTGCGTTCGTTCGCAGCGCGCAGGCCACCCCTTCTGCATGTCGCGAGTGATGGGGGAGAAGGACCTCCCGTCGTCCTTATCCACGGCATCGCATCATCGTCGGTGACGTTCGAGCGGCTGGTGCCTCTGGTGCAGCCGTACCACCGGGTCATCGCGATCGACCTGCTGGGCTTCGGGGATTCGCCCGCACCGGAGCATGCCGAGTACACGATGCGGGAGCACGCGGCCGCCCTCAGCCGCACCCTGGCAGCGTTGAAGCTGCGAGAGCCGTTCGTGCTCGTCGGGCATTCGATGGGGGCCCTGATCGCCGCGCGCTATGCCTCGCTGCACCCGCGCAGGCTGTCGCGCCTGGTGCTGGTGAGCCCGCCGGTATATCTGCCGACGGCGACCATCGGCGCGGGGCCTGAGCGCACCGCGCAGGGGCTGTATTTCCGGCTGTACGAGTACCTCCGCGAGAACAAGCAGTTCACCATCGCCGCGGCGGCCACCCTGGCCCGGCTCTCGCCGATCAAGAACCTGCTGGATGTGTCGGAACGCAACTGGCGGGCCTTCGTGCTCTCCCTGCAGAACTCGATCGAGACGCAGACGACGGTGACCGATCTCGCCGCCGTGCGCGTGCCGACCGAGGTGATCTACGGCTCGCTCGACCCGTTCCTGGCGCCGTCGGGGCTGCGCGTGATCGAGCAGCTGCGCACCGTCACGACGCACCGTGTCGAGGGTGGCGACCATGTCATCCGGCCGCGGATGGCACGCGTGGTCGCGACGGCGATCGGCTGACCCGCGCGCGCATAGGCTCGAGACATGGAATCCCGCACCCTCGGCCGCACAGGCCGCCCCGTATCGGTACTCGGCCTCGGCACCTGGCAGCTCGGCGCGGACTGGGGCGATGTCAGCGAGAGCGATGCGCGCGCCGTGCTCGATGCAGCGCTGGATGCCGGGGTCACCTTCTTCGACACGGCGGACGTGTACGGCGACGGCCGCAGCGAGCAGTTGATCGGGGCGTGGCGTCGCGAACGGGACGAGGACTCCCTCGTCGTCGCGACCAAGATAGGCCGACGGGTCGAGCAGGACCCGGCGCTCTACACGGGAGAGAACTTCCGGGCAAGGGTGGACCGCACGCGTTCCAACCTCGGCGTCGGCACGCTCGATCTGGTGCAGCTGCACTGCCCGCCCACCGCCGTCTACGCGACCGACCGGGTGTTCGACGACCTGGACGCGCTGGTCGCCGACGGTTCGATCACCGCCTACGGCGTCAGCGTCGAGACGACGGCCGAGGCGCTCGCCGCGATCGCCCGGCCGAACGTCG
>JAODAS010000076.1 GCA_025463555.1 Schumannella sp. | reverse complement strand
ACGACGATCGGAAGCACGACGACAGCTAGCCGAGCAGCGCGGCAAGCAACTCGCGTTCGTCGTCGTCGCAGAGGCCCGCTCGGCGCTCGCCCGGATCCTCCAGTTCCCACGCGAGGGTATCGGCGAGTGTCTCGGACAGCGGGCGCGTCCGCAAGCCGAGCAACGCCCCGCGCGAGACGTCGTGAGCGTTCAGCGCGATCGACTCGGCCGGCAACCACAGCGGAAGCGACCGCGGGCCCATCCACGGCTCGACACCGTGCTCCGCGAGCCAGTCCTCGCCCGCGACCTCCCACGAGCCGTCGAAGCCGGTGACGGCGCGCACCGCCTCCAGGTGCTCGGCGAACGTGTGCGTCGGGCCACCTGCGTTGGCGATACCGGCGGTGCCGCGCTCCGCGGCCCGCACCAGCCAGGCGGCGAGATCGCGCACGTCGAGCAGTTGCACGGGCACGTCGGGCGCATCCGGAATCAGCACCCGCCTCTCGGGATTCGACGGCCGCGCGAATCGCCGGGGCCAGTACCCGCTGCGCCCCGACCAGTCGCCCGGCCCGCCGATCAGGCTCGACCGTGCCACCAGGGACCGGCTCTCGCCCACGACGTCGAGCACGAAGTGCTCGCACGACACCTTCGCAGAGCCGTAGTCCTCCATGGTCTGCATGACATCGCCGTCGAGAGGAGGCAGCAGCGCCGCCTCCTCGTCATCGCCGATCGTCGTCGAGTCGGAGTAGACGGAAGAAGAGGAGACGTAGACACAATGCCCCGTGCGGGATGCCAGCGCGGCGACCGCCCTGCGCACCTGACCGGGCTGCCGCGACACGTCGATGACCGCGTCCCAGCTCTGCGCGCGGACGTCGTCGAATGCGTCCTCCCGGTCTCGGTCCGCGGCGACGAACCGTGCCCCCACCGGTGCAGCGCCCGCCTCGCCCCGCGCAAGCGCCGTGACCTCGTGTCCCGCGTCGATCGCGGCGGAGACGATGTGCCTGCCGAGCCAGGCCGTGCCCCCGAGTACCAGTGTGCGCATGACGTTCAGCACCCCTCCGGGTGCGACCCGAGCGCGTCGAGCAGGTCGCCGAATCCGGCGAACGCGGTGTCCCGCCCGGAGCACACGCGGGGCACCTGGCTTGCGACCGCCCAGCGCAGCTGCGTGCGGCTGATGTCGGAGAGCGTCCAGCCCAGCGGCGAGATCACGGCCGGCTCGGTGCGCGGAGCCGCCACCGCCACACCGCCTGCCACCAGCCGACGGGAGGCGCTGACCGCGTCCGTGCAACGCTCGTCGTTCGTGCACACGTCCTGCAGATCATCCGAAAGCCGCTGCAGCCACGCGGCGTCCGAGATCAGAGCGCTCTTCGTGCCGTTGGCCAGCAGCGGGACCAGCAGCTCGGACGCAGGCTTCACGTCCGGCGCCGCCACGTCGGCTCCACCCTCGTTGCGCGCATATAGAAGGAACGGGACCACCGGGGGCGCGTCGCCGCGCCCGGCGTTGTACTGCCGGACGAGCGCCGTCAGGTCGGGTGCCAGATCGGACAGGGTGCCCAGACCGCTGTTCTCGGAGTAGCCGCCGTCCGCCAGCTGCAGATCGCCGATCGCCCGGCAGGCCGCATCGTGGTCCGCGACACCGGTGATCCGCCCGGCCGGGGTGACGATCGGGAACCGGGCCGACAGCATCGCCGCGGTGGCCCAGTCGATGTCGAGATCGCAGTACGCCTGCACGTCGATCATCCCCGACACCGAGGGGGTGTCGGAGCCGCAGGTCGCGGTCGGGTCCTCATCGGTGATGCCTCCCACACCGATCTGCAGATCGAGCTGGCTGATGACGGCCCGGCAGTCCGCCCCGGCCGCCGTGCTGTTCAGCAGCAGCCATCCGGTGGCGGGCTCGTATTCGGCGTCGTACGGGCGCGTCAGCGCTTCGGAGTTCGCGGCCCACGCCGCCTGGATCAGCGCCGCACGGTCCTGCCAGGTCCAGCGCCCGTTCTCCGAGTACCCCGGCGCCGATGGCACGCGGAGCCCCGTGACGGCGGCGAAGTCGTCGATGATCAGGGTGCCGGCGAGTCCCGCCGCGAGGCCGTCCTCGTCTCCGATCGAGTTGGTCGTGACGAGCGCGCCGTCGTCCTGCCCGCGCAGCAGCACGAGCCCGACCGAACCACCGCTCGCGCCGCTCGAGAGCAGGACCGAGCCCGGCGCGCATCCCCCCGACGAGTCCAGCCGGCGGAGCACGTTCGCCGTCCACGTGGCCGCCCGGATGCCGCCCCCCTGCGCCGCGACGAGGACCAACGGCCGGTAGGTCGCCCCGCCCGGTGCCGTGACGGTGCAGCCGGGAGCCTCCGCCCAGCGGGTGAAGGCCTGCTCGAGCGTGGGCCGGACGGCGCCCGGTGCCACCTTCGCGCCCGACTGGATCGCATGCAGCGCTGCAGGACCTCCGAACTGCGCGACCAGCAGGGGGATCGCGATGAACAGCGTGAGAAGGGGTACGGACCGCATGCCGACCGCCCCGAACACTCGCAGGGGGCGGTGCTCTTGCAGCCGCGACTCGACGACCGTGAGCAGGGTGCCCCAGGCCACCACGATCCCCACCGCCGTCGCGAGTGCCATGTCGTGCGTCAACTGCAGCGGAAAGAGCGAGAGCGAGGCCAGGAACACCAGTGCCGCCACGCCCATGATCCAGCGCAGCACGCGCTCGCCACGGGTGGGCGGTTCCGGTGCCGGGGGCAAGAGCGGTGCGGGCGGAGCGACCGGCGCGCTCGCCGCGGTCGGCGCGGCGAGAGGAGCCGGCGTGATCGCTGCCAGGATGCCGATCAGCCACCCGAAGACCCCCGAGACGCCGAGCAGGGCCAGCACCAGGCCGAGGACAGCGAACACCGCCGACAGGAACGAGACGCCCGCCAGCCCCTCGGGCCCCCTGGCCACGTATTCGGGCAGGCCGAGCAGCATCGGAGCGGTGAACGAGCGGATCATTCCGAGCCCGGCGACGGTGAGCGACAGGGAGGCGAGAACCTCACCCGCCGCGGTCACCATCGCAACGGTGGTCGCGGGTGACACCCGGAACGGCGTGTCGGCAGCCGTCGGAGGGCGCACGCGGTCCCAGATCAGAGAGACCACCCCGATCAGAACCGTGACGATCACGAACGTGAGGAACGGCCCGAGGTCGACGAACCGCAGAGCATCGCCGTAGGTCCCCGCACTCCATGCCAGCAGCACGGCGAACACCAGCACCGCGACCCCGGGCGCCACGAACCAGAAGATGTAGGTACTGCGATCCGGCGCGCTGCGGCTGGTGCCGGCGAGGCGCGCGAAATGCCTGCTGCGCACCCGCCCGATGGCCATCAGCGACACGGCGAGGAGGAGGGCGACCAGAGCAGCGCCCAGGATCGGACCGCCATCGACACCGACCCGGCCCGCCTCGTCCCAGGTGATCCAGGAACGCTGGACGTCGGGCAGCTGCTCCAGCACGCCGGCGCGGGGGACCAGGGACACCGCCGCGATGGCGACGAGGACGACGAGGGCGACCCGGTGCACTCCGATGAGCGCGCGAGCGGTACGCAGGTGGGCGACGACGCGCTGCCGGATGGGCGTACCGAACGCCCGCACGACGAGGAACAGCACGAACAGCCACTTGGCGGTCGCCGCGAACGCCACGATGTAGTCCGCCGGGGCCGGCCCGGATCCCACGCGCTGCGTCTCGAGCAGCATCATCAGGTCTTCGAGCACCTCGGCCGCGAACAGCAGCCGGACCCCGATGCGCCAGGGCCGCGTCGTATCCACCTGGCGCAGCAGCGACAGGTAGCAGAGGAAGAAGACCACATCCAGCAGCACATGGATGCCGATCAGGGGCATCGGCGACGGAACCGCGGTCGCCCAGATGCCCCACGCCGGCATGCTTCCGAACGCCCCGGGTCCGACGGCCTGCGCGATCGTGAACGTCTGACCATCAGAGCCGAGCGTCTCGCCGACCAGCCGGTCGAGCTCCAGCATCGCGAGAAGGGACGCGAGCGCGATCACCGCGCGTCGCGCCGGACTGAAGATCGCTGCCACGACGCCCATGCGCCACGGTACCGCGCATGGACCGGTCCGCTAGGCTGACCCCACAACCGAATACCGGGCCGCACGCGATGCGGGAGAGCCGGGCGCTGCGCCCCTGAGAAGGCGGCAACCCGGCACCGAAGGAGCAAGCCTCCCCGCCAATCTCTCAGGTACATGTACCGCATCGCACAGGCCACTCTGGATAGCGGATTGAGCAGCGCGTCAGCGCGTGCCGAAATCCCGCCGAAGGTGAAAACGCCGACCGAACGCCCGGCGTGAAGCTCTCAGGTACCGATGACAGAGGGGGAGTTCCACTGACTCTTAGAGGACTCACCCATGCCTGAATCCCCATTGCACGCGATCCATGTCGCGGCGGGCGCGGCTTTCACCGACTTCGCCGGATGGCAGATGCCGGTGCGCTACAGCTCCGACCTCGCCGAGCATGCGGCGGTGCGCACGGCGGCCGGCCTGTTCGATCTGAGTCACATGGGCGAGATCCTGGTGGTCGGGCCGCAGGCAGCCGAGGCGCTCGACTACGCGCTCGCCGGAAAGCTCTCCGCGATCGAACAGGGCCAGGCGAAGTACTCGCTGCTGCTCAGCCCGGAGGGCGGCATCCTGGACGATCTCATCGTCTATCGCACCGGGGACGACCGGTTCCTCGTCGTGGCGAACGCATCGAACCGCGAGGTGGTGGCGCGCGAACTGCGCGAGCGCGCATCCGGATTCGACTGCCTCGTCGAGGACGAGAGCGACGACATCGCGCTCCTCGCGCTGCAGGGCCCCAAGTCGGAGGAGATCCTGCGCAACGTCGACGGCTTCGATCTGCCGGGGCTCGACGACCTCACGTACTACCGCGCGATCCCGTGCACGTATCTCGACGAGCACGGCCGCAGCCACAACGTGCTGGTCGCCCGCACCGGGTACACGGGCGAGGACGGATTCGAGTTCTACCTGGCACCGGATGCCGCCCCGGCCCTGTGGGACGCGATCGCCGAGACGGGCGCAGGTTCCGGCCTCGTGCCCGCCGGTCTCGCCGCCCGCGACACCCTGCGCCTCGAAGCGGGGATGCCGCTGTACGGCCACGAGCTGGGCGCCGACACGTTCCCTGTGCAGGCAGGCCTCGGCCGCGTCGTCGCCCTGAAGACCAAGGAAGGCGACTTCGTCGGCCGCGCCGCCGTCGAAGCCGGCCCGCCCGCCGGCGCGCCCGTGCTGGTCGGGCTGCGTGCGGAGGGAAAGCGCGCCGGACGTGCCGGATACGAAGTGCTCGACTCCGAGGGACGCGTGGGGGTCGTGACCTCGGGCGCGCTGTCGCCGACGCTCGGCTACCCCATCGCGATGGCGTACGTCGACGCCGCGCTCGCCGAACCCGGAACCCACGTCGACATCGATGTCCGCGGCAGCCGCGTCCCGGCCACCGTCACCCCTCTCCCCTTCTACAAGAAAGCCGACTCATGAGCACCGCGCCCGCCGCCGACCTCCAATACACCGCCGAGCACGAGTGGGTCGCCGTCGACGGCGACATCGCCACCGTCGGAATCACCGCCTACGCAGCGGAGAAGCTGGGCGACGTCGTCTACGTCGACCTGCCCAAGCAGGGTTCGAACGTCGCCACGGGCAAGGTCGTCGGCGAGATCGAGTCGACCAAGTCGGTGGGCGAGCTCTTCGCACCCGTCGACGGCGAGGTCGTCGAATCGAACCAGGCTGTGGTCGATGACCCGACCCTGGTCAACAGCGACCCGTTCGGAACCGGCTGGCTCATCAAGGTCAGGTTCACCGAGCTGCCGACCCTGCTCTCCGCCGCCCAGTACGCCGAGCTCACCGAATGAGCGA
>JAODAS010000065.1 GCA_025463555.1 Schumannella sp. | reverse complement strand
GGGTGGGGCTCAGCCGAACTTGCCGGAGACGTAGTCCTCGGTCGCCTGCACGCTCGGCCTGCTGAACATGGTCGTCGTGTCGTCGTACTCGATGAGCTTGCCCGGTTTGCCGGTGCCCGCGATGTTGAAGAACGCGGTGCGATCCGACACCCGGCTCGCCTGCTGCATGTTGTGGGTCACGATCACGATCGTGTACTCCTGCTTCATCTCCTCGATGAGGTCCTCGATCGCGAGTGTCGAGATCGGGTCGAGGGCCGAGCACGGCTCGTCCATCAGGATGACGTCGGGGGCGACCGCGATCGCCCGCGCGATACAGAGGCGCTGCTGCTGGCCCCCGGAGAGACCGGATCCGGGTTTGTCGAGACGGTCCTTGACCTCGTTCCAGAGGTTCGCACCCCTCAGGGACTTCTCGACGAGGTCGTCGCCGTCGGCCTTGCTGATCTTGCGGTTGTTCAGCTTGACGCCGGCGAGCACGTTCTCTTTGATCGACATGGTCGGGAACGGGTTGGGCCGCTGGAACACCATGCCGACCTGCCGCCGCACGAGCACCGGGTCGACGCCCGGCCCGTAGAGGTCGTTGCCGTCGATCAGCACCTCGCCGTCGACGCGCGCGCCGGGAATCACCTCGTGCATGCGGTTCAGCGTTCGGATGAACGTCGACTTGCCGCAGCCGGACGGGCCGATCAGGGCGGTGACGGTTCGGGGTTCGATGTTCAGCGAGACGCCCTCGACGGCCATGAAGCTGCCGTAGTAGACGTCGAGATCGCGGACTTCGATGCGCTTGGACACAGGGTTTGCCTTCGGTCGGGGTCGTGCGTCAGCGGGAGAGCTTCGGCGAGAAGAAGTACGAGACGACGCGCGCGATGATGTTGAGCAGCGCGACGATCAGGATGAGGGTGAGTGCTCCGGCCCACGCGCGGTCGATGTAGAACTGGGCGTCGGTGCCGGGGCTGACGTACTGGTTGTAGACGAACACCGGCAGGCTCATCATCCGCTCGTTGAACGGGTTGTAGTTCATGCTCGTGGTGAAGCCGGCGACGATCAGCAGGGGAGCGGTCTCGCCGATGACGCGGGAGATGGCGAGCATGACACCCGTTGTGATGCCCGCGACGGATGTCGGCAGCACGATGCGCACGATGGTCAGCCACTTCGGCACACCGAGGGCGTAGGAGGCCTCGCGCAGCTCGTTCGGAACGAGTTTCAGCATCTCCTCGCTCGAGCGAACCACGACCGGGATCATCAGGATCGACAGCGCGACCGAGCCGGCGAAGCCCATCTTGACGCCTTCGCCGAACACGATGACGAACAGCGCGTACGTTGCGAGCCCCGCGACGATCGAGGGGATGCCGGTCATGACATCCACCAGGAACGTGATCGCCCGGGCGAGGCGGCCGGTTCCGTACTCGACCAGATAGATGGCGGTCATGAGGCCGACCGGGACGGAGATGAGAGCGGCGATCCCGGTGATCTCGAGCGTGCCGACGATCGCGTGCAGGGCGCCGCCGCCCTCGCCGACGACGTTGCGCATCGAGCTGTTGAGGAAGGTGCCGTTCAGCAGCGTGCCGAGGCCGTACTGCAGCACCGTCTCGAGCAGCCAGATGAGGGGGATGAGCGCGACGACGAACGCGGCCGTCACCAGCGACGTCACGAGGCGGTCGGTCGCCTGGCGCCGGCCCTCGACGAGGAGCGCGACGACGAAGTTCAGCAGGACGAAGAAGATGGCGCCGAGGAGGACCGCGCCGATCCAGTTCACCTTCCCCGCGACCCCGGCGCCCTCGAGGATGTACGCCCCGAGGACGAAGACCGCCAGACTGCCCAGCAGCATCGCGATGGGCGCCGCACGGGGGAGCTTGCCTGCGGTCAGTGTGTTGGGGATCTGCGCGGTCGTCATCAGTTCGCCCCGGAGAAGGCCTTGCGGCGATCGACGACGCCGCGGGCGACCGAATTGACGAGGAACGTGATGACGAACAGGATCAGGCCGGTGGCGATCAGCACGTTCACGCCGATGCCGTGCGCTTCGGGATAGTTGAGCGCGATGTTGGATGCGATTGTCGACGGGTTCTGCGAACTGGTCAGCACGAATGTGATGATCGCGGCCGGTGACAGCACCATGGCGACCGCCATCGTCTCGCCGAGCGCACGTCCGAGTCCCAGCATCGCGGCCGAGACGATGCCCGAGCGGCCGAACGGCAGCACTGCGGTGCGGATCATCTCCCACCGGGTGGCACCGAGGGCGAGCGCCGCCTCCTCGTGCAGCACCGGCGTCTGCAGGAAGATCTCGCGACAGAGGGCGGTGATGATCGGAAGGATCATGACGGCGAGCACGATGCCGACCGTCAGGATGGTGCGGCCGGTCCCCGAGACCGGGCCCTGGAAGAGCGGTATCCAGCCGAGGTTGGTCACGAGCCAGTCGTAGACCGGCTGGATCGCCGGGGCGAGCACCCGGCCACCCCACAGCCCGAACACCACTGAGGGGACGGCCGCCAGCAGATCGACCACGTAGCCGAGGCCCTGGGCGAGCCGGCGCGGCGCGTAGTGAGAGATGAAGAGCGCGATTCCGATGGCGACCGGGACGGCGAGGATCAGCGCGAGCGCGGCAGCCCAGACGGTGCCGAAGACGAGCGGGCCGACGTATGCCCAGAAGCTCGAAGGGGCCCCTTTGATCTGGGCCGGATCGACGACGAAGGCCGGGATGCTCTGCGCGATGAGGAAGATCGCGACGGCGGCGAGGATCACGAGGATGAGGCTGCCTGCGAAGGTCGCCCCACCGCGGAAGACGCGGTCGGCGGGACGCTGCTTGGCGCGGATCCGGGCCGGGGCGGTGGTCATTGCTCGGGGTCGTCCTGTCGTCGTGTGCTCAGTCTGTCGGGCTGCGACCCCCCGTGCAATGACACGGGAAGCGCAGCCCGACAGGATGCGAAGCGGTGCTACTTGATCGACGCCAGTGCGTCGGCGACCTTCGCCGACAAGTCGGCCGACAGCGGGGCGGCGCCCGCGGAGTCGGCAGCCACCTGCTGGCCCTCGGCGCTCGTGATGTACGAGATGTACGCCTTCACGAGTTCGCCCTGAGCCGGGTCCTTGTACTCGCTGCAGACGATGCTGTACGAGACGAGAACGAGCGGGTAGTGCGACGGGTCGGTCGTCTTGCGGTCCAGGGCAAACGCGAGGTCGTTCGCGTCCCGGCCGTCCACGAGCGGCGACTCGGCGACGACGGCCGCAGCGGCCTCCGGCGAGTAGGCGACGAACTGGTCGCCCACCTTGATCTTCGCGACACCGAGGTCGCCGGCCTTCGACGCGTCGGCGTAGCCGATGGTGCCGGCGCCGTTGGTGACGGCGTCGACGACACCCGAGGTGCCCTGGGCGCCCTCACCGGTCTGGTACGGGAACGGGTCGGCCGCGGGCTGATCCCAGACCGTCGGGACGACCTTGTTGAGGTAGTCCGTGAAGTTCTTGGTCGTGCCGGAGTCGTCCGAACGGTGCACCGCGGTGATCGCGGTGTCCGGCAGCGTGACGCCGTCGTTCAGCGCGGCGATGGCCGGGTCGTTCCAGGTGGTGATGTCGCCCTTGAAGATGTGGGCGATGGTCTCCGCGTCCAGGTTCAGCTCTGTCACGCCGTCCAGGTTGAAGATGACGGCGATCGGCGAGATGTAGGTCGGGATGTCGATCGCCGTGCTTCCGGCGGCGCACGACGCGAAGGTGCCGGCGAGCTCGTCGTCGTTCAGCGCCGAGTCGGAACCGGCCCAGTCGACACCGCCCGCGATGAACTGCTCGCGGCCCGCGCCCGAACCGGCCGGGTCGTAGTTGATCGTGACGCCGGGGTTGGTGGTCTGGAAGGCAGCGACCCAGGCCTCCTGGGCCGAGCCCTGCGCCGACGAGCCGGAGCCGTCGAGCGTGCCGGACAGCGTGCTGGGGGTGTCGCCGCCGGTGCCGGCCTCGTTTGCGGCACACGATGCGAGGGCGAATGCCCCCGCGAGAGCGATGGCGCCGATTGCGCCAAAGCGGGTGATCTTCACTGTGTTCCCTTCGGGAATGTCGGTGTCTTGGTATGGGCCCGGGAAGGCCCGTAGGGAAACCTACGAACCCGGCGTGACCAGCCTCGGCGGGGCCGGTGAACGGAAGGTGAACGACCGGCGAACAGGGGCCTCAGACGGTGGGGGAGTGGACCTCGACGGCGACGATCCCGCTCTCGGGACGGTCGGCCGGAATGTGCACCACCGCGAACTCGCCCGTCGACAGCGCTGCCGCCCGCGACATGCTGACTCCGCGGATCCCGCCGGTGGCATCCGCGGTGGCGTGCAGGATCTGCGGCAGCACGGGCCCGTGACTGCACAGCACCGTGGTCTCGGCGCGGGCGACCAACTGTGCGATGTACGAGGCGACCGCGTCCCCGCGACCGGTGTAGGCATCCTGGCTGATCGTGTCGGTCTGGGTCACGTCGAGGCCGGTGACACGGGCGGTCGGCGCGATCGTCGCGATGCACCGGGCCGCCGTCGACGTGATCAGCGTCGTCGGCCGGAAGGCGGCGATGCCGTGCGCGACGCTGACCGCCTGCGCGGTCCCCAGCTTCGTCAGCTCGCGGGAAGCGTCGGACCCGGTGCTTCCGTGCGGCTCGGCCTTGCCGTGCCGCAGCGCGATGATCGCGAAGGTGCGTGCACGCCCCTGCTCGTAGAGTGCGGCGAACCGGTCCACGATGTCGATGTCGTGCGGGTAGGTGAGCCGCGCCCGCGCCTTGTCGAGGCGCACCCAGTGCAGGCTCTCGATCTCGTCGTTGGCCACGAACGTCGAGTTGGCACGGGCGAGCTTCGACACCTCGGCCGACCAGTAGTAGACGATCTTGTCGCGGCCGTTCGGCAGGACGTACTCCACGACGCCGAGCGGCGGCCCGAGGCCGATGATCAGCCCCGTCTCTTCGGCGATCTCGCGCACCGCCGTCTCGGGCAGCGTCTCGCCCGGATCGACCTTTCCCTTGGGGAGGGAGGTGTCGCGGTGCTGAGTGCGGTACACCAGCAGGATCTTGACGTTGCCCTTCGCGGTCACGCGCCAGCACAGCGCTCCCGCGGCGAGGACCTGCGAGGTCACCTGATGGCCCGCCGGCGCGAACCGATCCGGGTCATCAGGTCGGTCTGCAGGTCGGCGAGCGGCGCGCCGTCCGCGTCGCGGTCGTGCCGCACCCACTGGCCGTCTTCACCGAGCCACCACGAGGCGGTCTCATCGCCCATACCGGAGTCGAGCAGCTCGGTCAGCTCGGCCAGGTGCTCGGGCCGGGTCAGCCGTACCAGCGCTTCGACGCGCCGGTCGAGGTTTCGATGCATCATGTCGGCGCTGCCGATGAAGACCTGGGGGTCGTCGTCGTTCGCGAACATGAAGATGCGCGAATGCTCGAGGTACCTGCCCAGGATGCTGCGCACCCGGATCGTGTCGCTCAGGCCCTCGACCCCGGGGCGCAGCGAGCAGATGCCGCGCACCCAGATGTCGATCGGCACCCCCGCCTGGCTCGCCTTGTAGAGGGCATCGATGATGGCCTCGTCGACCATCGAGTTGACTTTGATCCGGATGCCGCTGGGCTTACCGGCACGGGCGTTGGCCGTCTCCGCGGTGATCCGCTTCAGCAAGCCCTTGCGCAGGTGCAGCGGCGCAACGAGCAGGCGCTTGAACTTCTTCTCGATCGCGTAGCCGGAGAGCTCGTTGAACAGGCGCGTCAGGTCTTTGCCCACCGTGTCGTCGGCGGTGAGCAGCCCCAGGTCTTCGTAGATGCGGCTGGTCTTCGGGTTGTAGTTGCCGGTTCCGATGTGGCTGTAGTGCTTGAGCCCGCCGCGTTCCTGGCGTACCACGAGCGCGAGCTTGCAGTGGGTCTTGAGTCCGACGAGGCCGTACACGACGTGCACGCCGGCCTTCTCGAGCTTGCGCGCCCAGGAGATGTTCGCCTGCTCGTCGAAGCGCGCCTTGATCTCGACCAGTGCGAGCACGGCCTTGCCCGCCTCGGCGGCGTCGATGAGGGCCTCGACGATGGGGCTGTCTCCGCTCGTGCGGTACAGGGTCTGCTTGATGGCGAGCACGTTCGGGTCGGCGGCGGCCTGCTCGAGGAAGGTCTGCACGCTCGTCGCGAACGACTCGTAGGGGTGGTGCAGCAGGATGTCGCCGCGCGAGATCGAGGCGAAGACGTCGGGCTTCTCGGTCGGGTCGCTCGGCAGCAGCGCCACGGCGGTGGTCGGCACGCGCTTGGGGTACATCAGCTCGGGGCGGTCGATGCGCTGCAGTTCGAACAGTCCGCCGAGGTCGAGCGGCGCGGGCAGGCGGTAGACCTCCTGCTCGGTGATGTCGAGCTCCTGCATGAGCAGCCCGAGCGTCACGTCGTCCATGTCATCGCTGATCTCGAGGCGGATCGGCGGGCCGAAGCGGCGCCGCAGCAACTCTTTCTCGAGCGCCTGGATGATGGACTCGGTGTCGTCCTCCTCGATCTCGACGTCCTCATTGCGGGTGACGCGGAACTCGTGGTGCTCGAGGATCTCCATCCCGGGGAACAGCTCGTCGAGGTGGTGGGAGATGAGGTCTTCGAGAGGGATGAAGCGCAGGCGACCGGACTTGTCATCCGGCAGCTTCACGAACCGCGCGAGGTTCTGCGGCATCTTGAGACGCGCGAACTCGACCTTGCCCGTCTTGGGGTTGCGCACCCGGATGCTGAGGTTGAGCGACAACCCCGAGATGTAGGGGAACGGATGCGCGGGGTCGACGGCCAGCGGCATGAGGACCGGGAAGATCTGCGACGAGAAGATCTCGTCCACGCGGTCGCGGTCCGCCTGCTCGAGGTCGCGCCAGCCCTCGATGTGCACACCGGCTTCGTCGAGCGCGGGCTTCACCGACTCGCGGAAGATGCGCGCGTGCCGCTCCTGCAGTTCGTGCGCCTTCGCACCGATGTCGGCGAGCACATCCAGGGGGGCGCGACCCACGTTGGTCGGCACCGCGAGGCCGGTGGCGATGCGGCGCTTCAGGCCGGCGACCCGCACCATGAAGAACTCGTCGAGGTTCGAGGCGAAGATCGCGAGGAAGTTGGCGCGCTCGAGGATCGGGACCGTGTCGTCTTCGGCCAGCTCCAGCACCCGCTGATTGAAAGCCAGCCAGCTCAGCTCACGGTCGAGGAAGCGGTCGTCGGGCAGCGATCCGTCGTCGGTCCACTGCGGGTCCGCCTCGTCGTCGTCGAGCAGATCGGCGGCGATCGTCGGGTCGCCGAGCGGGCTGTTGCTCTCCATCGCACCATCCTGCCACTGAGCGCTGCGAGCTAAGAGACGGGGGAGAGGCGCTCTTCGTCTTCGTACACATTGAAGCGGTAGCCGACGTTGCGCACGGTGCCGATCAGCGATTCGAGATCGCCCAGCTTCGCGCGCAGACGACGCACGTGCACGTCGACGGTGCGGGTGCCGCCGAAGTAGTCGTAGCCCCACACCTCGCTGAGCAGCTGCTCACGCGTGAACACGCGCGAGGGGTGCGTCGCCAGGAAGCGCAGCAGCTCGAACTCCTTGAAGGTGAGGTCGAGCGGCCGCCCGTGCACCTTCGCCGAGTAGCTGGCCTCGTCGATGACGACGCCGGATGCCTGGATCTTCGATCCGGTCTTCTCGGCGGCGAGACGCCCGATGACGAGACGGATGCGGGCGTCGAGTTCGGCGGGTCCCGCGGTTTCCAGCACCACGTCATCCACGCCCCAGTCCGCGGAGACGGCCGTCAGCCCGCCCTCGGTGAGGATGAGCACCAGCGGCACGTTGACCCCGGTGGTGTTCAGGATCTTGCACAGCGACTTGGCGCTGGCGAGATCTTGCCGGGCATCGACGAAGATCAGGTCGGTGGCGGGCGCGTTGATCAGCGACGCGGGCTCGGCGGGAATCGAGCGCACGCGGTGACTCAGCAGGGCGAGGGATGGCAGCACATCGCCCTCGACCGCAGAGGTCAGGATCAACAGCTGCGCCACATGGGCCTCCAAAACGAGCAGGGGCATAGTCTACGGGAGCCGTAGCATGGCTCTGTGTCCCGCACGATCCTCCCCGTCTGGCTGACCACGCTGGGCCTCGTCCTGGTGGTGGGCGTCGTCGCCGGTTCGGCATACCTGACCTGGTTGCCGCTCGTGCTGGCCGCCGTGCTGCTGCTCACATTCGTGATTCAGCTCGCCCTGCGCCGCAAAGAGCAGCTGGTGACCCGCATGATCTTCTCGATCGGCGGGGCGATGGTGATCCTGATCGTTGCGACGGCCGTGCTGGCCCTCATCCACCTTCCCGGCGGCGTCGTCTCCGTCTGACTAAACTGGCCCCATGATGCTGGCGCTGGAACTGTTCTTCATCGGACTCCTGCTGCTGGCCACGCTCGCGATCGGCTTCGTGTCGGTCACCGTGCTGTACAACCTCTTCCGCGGCCAGCGCTGAGCGCGGGTGTGGGCTGAGCGTGTTCGACTTCGACGCCGGGCTCCCGGCCGAGATCGTGCCGTTGTCGTGGCTGCTCGGCATCTGGGAGGGCTCGGGCGTCCTGAGCTACAAGGTGGGTGAGGATGTGCGCGATGCCGAGTTCGGCATGCGCGTCGCGTTCACGCACGACGGCGCCCCTCACGTGCAGTACACGTGCACCACGTGGCTGCTCGACGCCGAGGGCGACAGCACCAGCACGACGCCGCTGTATTCCGAGATCGGCTACTGGCGGCTGTCGCGTCCCCTCGGCGACGGTGACCAGGGGCCCGGGATGCTGCCCCGCACGGCCGATCCCGTCTATACGACCGCCGAGGCGGTCGAGACTCTGCGCAACCCCCGAGGCGGGTTCGATCTCGAGGTGTCGATCGTGCAGCCCGGCGGCGTCAGCGAGGTCTACCTCGGCGAGGTGAATGGTCCGCGCGTCGACTTGGCGACGGACGCCGTGATGCGCACCTCCGGGGCGAAGGAGTACGCGGCCGCGACCCGCCTGTACGGGCTGGTCGAGGACCACCTGCTCTGGGCCTGGGATATCGCCGCCCTCGGCCAGGATCTGCGAACCCATTCGTCGGGGAGGCTCGCCCGTGTGGAATAGCACCGAATCCTCGCCCTTCGGGCGACGAGCCGGCGCCGTCGGTTCTCCGGCCGCCCACTACGGCAATCCCGTGGGCGAGCAGCGCGCGCTCGCCGCGGGCCAGGCGATCGTCGATCTGTCCGATCGCGACGTGCTCTCGATCACCGGAGTGGACCGGCTCACCTGGCTCGACTCCCTCACATCGCAGAGCATCGCGAAGCTCGCGCCGGGTGAGTCGGCCGAGACCCTGCTGCTGGATCCGAGCGGACGCGTCGAATACGCGATCCGCGTGCTGGATGACGGCGAGACGACGTGGTTGCTGCTCGACCCCGGCGCGGGTGCGGGTCTTCTCTCGTTCCTCGACCGGATGCGGTTCATGCTCCGCGTCGAGGTGGCGGACCGCTCGTCCGAGTTCGCGACCGTCGGAGCGCTCGGCGCGACGATCCCCGCAGCGGAGCCCCACGGCATCCCGCTCATCTGGCACGACCCCTGGAACGCCGTCGTCGCAGGCGGGCACCAGTACGCCGCCGCCGCCGATCACCCCGCCGCCGGCTGGAACTACACGGAGACTCTCGTCGACCGCACCACCGACCTGGACGGCTTTCCTGCCGCCGGCACCCTCGCGCTGGAGGCGTTGCGCATCGCCGCGTGGCGTCCGCGCGCGGCCACCGAGGTCGACGCCACCACCATCCCGCACGAACTCGACTGGCTGCGCTCGGCCGTGCATCTCTCCAAGGGCTGCTACCGCGGACAGGAGACGGTCGCGAAGGTGCACAACCTCGGGCACCCGCCGCGCCGGCTGGTGATGCTGCATCTCGACGGGTCCGACGGCGTCCTCCCCGACGCCGGAGCACCGGTCAGGCTCGGCGACACCGAGGTCGGCCGCGTGACCGCGGTTGCGCTGCATCACGAGCTGGGCCCGATCGCGCTCGCGGTCGTGAAGCGCAACGCCGACCCGACCGCTGTGCTGAGTGTCACCGCCGGCGATGGAACCGTGATCGCCGCGGCCCAGCAGGTGGTCGTCCCGACCGATGCCGGCGCCGAAGCCGACATCCCGCGCCTGCCGCGCCTCGGCGCCGTCCGGCGGTAGCCATGCCGGGCGCAGCGGACGACTCGCGCAGGCTCGAGCGCCGCATCCGCCGCCGCCTCGACGCACGTGCCGCGATCGGCCGCGTCGGCGACTCGCTGCCGGCGATCCTGCAGATCCTGATCGCGGTCGCCGCCGCGTACTCGATCGCCCACTGGGTGCTGGGGCACGCGTTCCCGATCCTCGCGATCACGGTCACCATCACGTCGCTCGGGTTCACGCGCGATGCCCGGCCGCGACGCGTCGCCGAGAGCGTGCTCGGCATCCTGCTCGGCATCGCGCTCGCCGACGGACTCTCGCTGCTGTTCGGCAAGGGGCTGTGGCAGCTGCTGTTCGTGCTGCTCGTCGTCTTCGTCGTCGGGCGGTCCGTGTCGCCGAACCCGGCGTTCACGGTCGCGGCGGCGATCCCGTCGGCCCTTGTCGTGCTCATCCCCGATCCCGAGGGCGGTCCGTTCACCCGCAGCCTCGACGGGCTCGTCGGCGGGGTGATCGCCCTGCTGGTCACGGCACTGGTGCCGCGTGATCCGCGCCGGGCCGAGCTGCGGGATGGGCGCGCCCTGTTCTCGGTGTTCGACGAGTCGCTCGGCTCGATCGTCGACTGTCTGGTGCGGGCGGAGCCCGCAGCCGGGGAACTGGCGCTCGGGCGCCTGCGCCGGAGCCAGGGGCTCGTCGACGCGTGGCGGGTGTCGCACGACACCGCGATCTCGGTCGCACGGATCTCGCCGTTCCTGCGCCGCTTCGTCCCCGAGCTGCAACGGCACGCCCGCACGCTCGAGGCCGCGGATCTGACCTCGCGGCACCTGCGGCACGTGGCCCGGCGGTGCGAGTTCCTGGTGCGGGACGGTGAGCCGCGTCCGGTGCTCGCCGGCGTGGTCGGCGAGCTGGCGACCGGGGTTCGGCTGCTCGGCTCCGAACTCGACGACCCGCAGCAGGTGGGTGCCGCCCGCTCGCTGCTGACCGATCTCGCGCGACGGCTCGATCCGGCCGTCCTGATGCCGGATGCCGGGGTCGCCGAGTCGTCGATCCTGATCCTGCTGCGCCCCCTGACCGTCGATCTGCTGGTCGGAACGGGCATGGACCTCGAGGCGGCGCGGGCGCTGCTGCCGCCCCTCTAGCCCGGTGGTTGAGTAGCCGCACAGCGGCGTATCGAAACCACCCCCACTTTCGCTTGGTTTCGACACGCGCCTGGGGCGCTACTCAACCGGCGGGGCGACCGCTGCCCAGTCCAGCGTGAGCTCGCCGAGCCGCCAGCGGGTGCGACCGTCGTGCACCGGCCACCCGGCGGAGCGCATCGCCTCGACCGTCGCCACCCATCGCTGGCTCGCTCCGTAGACGGCGAGGGGAGCCGCGATGGCCCACTGCCGGTCGAGCTCGGCGAGCAGTGCGTGGATGCGTTCGCCCGGCACGTTCCGGTGGATGAGCGCTTTGGGGAGACGTTCGGCCACGATCGACGGCTCGGCGAGATCGGTCAGCCGCAGCGAGATCGTGAAGGTGCGCGGGCCGGCCGGGTCGAGCGCAACCCAGCTCGCAACGCGCCCCAGCTCGCTGCAGGTGCCTTCGACGAGGAGGCCGCCCGGCTGCAGACGCCCGATCATCGTCGTCCAAGCGCCGGCGACCTCGGACTCCTCGTACTGGCGGAGCACGTTCAGCGCGCGGATCACCGCGGGCCGCCTGGCCGTCGGGATCTCGAAACCGCCGAGCTGGAACGTCACCCCGTCGCGCGTGGCGGCTGCAGCATCCCGGACCCGCTGCGGGTCGATCTCGATCCCGACGACCTGCACGTCGGCTCGCACGCGGGCGAGCCGGTCGCGCAGCTCCAGCGTCGTCGTCGCCGACGCCCCGTACCCGAGGTCGACCACCAGCGGATCGTCGGTGCGCCGCAGAACCGGCTGCGCGGCGATCCACCGGTCGATGCGCCTCAGCCGGTTGGTTCCCGTCGTGCCACGCGTGATGCGCCCGACGGGTTTGGCCATGGCAACCATCTTCTAGGCTGACGGCATGACCAGCACGCTCATCCTCCTGCGCCACGGCAACTCCGACTGGAATCAGAAGAACCTCTTCACCGGGTGGGTGGATGTGCGGCTCAGCGACCAGGGCGTGCAGGAGGCGACGCGCGCGGGCGAGTTGCTGGCCGCATCCGGTCTCAAGCCCCTGATCTCGTACACCAGCGTGCTGACCCGCGCGATCCAGACCGCGGACATCGCGCTGCTCGGCGCGGACCGGGCGTGGATCCCGGTGAAGCGCAGCTGGCGCCTCAACGAGCGCCACTACGGCGCCCTGCAGGGGCTCGACAAGGCCGAGACCCTCGCCAAATACGGCGAGGAGCAGTTCATGCAGTGGCGCCGCAGCTTCGACGTGCCTCCGCCCCCGCTCGATGACGAAGCCGAGTACTCACAGGTGCACGACGAGCGCTACGCCGGAATCGACGGCGAGATCCCGCGCACCGAGAGCCTGAAGCTGGTCATCGACCGGATGCTTCCCTACTGGCAGTCCGACATCATCCCGTCGCTGCGCAACGGCACGGTGATCGTCACCGCCCACGGCAACTCGCTGCGCGCGCTGGTCAAGCACCTCGACGGGATCTCGGACGACGAGATCGCCGAGCTCAACATCCCGACCGGCATTCCGCTCGTCTACGAACTGGACGACGACTTCGCCCCGACGAAGCCGGGTGCCTACCTCGACCCGGAGGCCGCCGCTGCCGGCGCCGCCGCCGTGGCGAACCAGGGCAAGAAATAGGGCGGGCGCCGCTCTAGACGGCGGGCGGCTCGTCCACCAGCGGGTCGCGGTCGTGGCTCTGCTGGATCGCCCCGGCGACCGCCCGGGCCAGCCACGCGATCCCGGCCCCCACGAGGGCGGCGACGAGAAAGCCGGCCAGCTGCGTGGGCACGGAAGAAGCGCCGTTCAGCACGAGGAAGAACGGGATCGCGCCCGCGAGCAGCGTCAGCAGCAGGAAGAGGTAGGTCACCCACGGCCGTTCCCGCACGATCAGCCAGCCGGTTGCGATGACCAGGGTCACGATGAAGGCGGGAGCGCTGACGAAACCGGAGGCGAACGGCAACGGCCCGCCGGCGCCGGTGATCCGTGCCGTATAGAGCAGTGTCCACAGGATGATGACCACAAGAGCGAGCACCACCGCCATCACCCGCCTGCCGAGCGCGGCGGGTGCGATCGCGAATCCGAACACGATCACGGCGATCGCGAAGACGAACTGGATCGAGAAGTACGCGACCTGGTCGGGGGCGAATGCCGTACTGCCGCCGAGGGCGATCGCCAGCTGCGTGATGTTCGAGTTCAGCAGCAGATAGCCCCCGAGAATCAGGGAAACCAGCGATGCACCGTACCTGCCGTCATAGCTGAGGCGGGGCGAGAACGGCAGGCGGCGAGTCGGCTCGAGAAACGTCATGTCCTCGACCGTAACCGGACCGTGCACGGGCGAGAAGCCCTTGACGCCCTAGCCGGAAACGGCGTGCTGGATCGAATTGATCCAGCTCACCAGATCGATGAGGGCCGGCGCCGCGACGACCAGAACCGTCAGCAGACCCGCGATGCCGACGATCCCGCCCCCGACGACCAGCGCCCACTGGATGCCCGTGACGCGGGCGCCCGGCGACTCCTGCTCGTCGAGGATCTCGTCGAGGTCGACGATCTGCGGCTCTTCGAACATGGTCATCCGGGCAGACTAACCCACCCGGTCGGATCCGGCCGTACGACGATTCCTTCGCAGGAGCGGTGCCTCTGCGCGGTGCGAACGGCGCGCACTACTCGGAGCGCGACACCCACGCGGCGATCTCGGCCCGCCGTGCGACGCCGAGTTTCGCAAGGATGTGCTCGACGTGGGTCGACGCCGTCTTCGGGGCGATGACCAGTTGCTCGGCGATCTCGCGGTTGGTGGCACCGTCGGCGATGAGCTTGGCCACCTCGAACTCGCGGGCGGTCAGCGGGCCGGCCGCGGTGTCCGCCGTCGGATCGAGTTTGATCGCGTCGGCCATCCGGACGAGCACCGTCGCGTTCGCCTCGGCGGCCCGACGCCGGGCATCCGCCGCCAGCCGGGTCGCTTCGCCCGCACGGCGGCCGCGCACGGCGCACCGCGCCAGGTCGAGCAGCGCCTGCACGCCCTCCCAGAACCGGCCGCGCTCATCCCAGACCGCGCTGGCGCGCTCGAGCAGCTCCTTCGCCTGGGTCGCGCGTCCCTCCGCCTGATGGATCAGCCCCTCGGCGTGGTCGATCGCCGCCATCGTCCCCGGGATGGCGCGACGCGCCAGCAGTGCCGCGCTGCGGTCGACCCACGACCGGGCGCCCGCGTTGTCGCGTGCCGCCAGAAAGGCGCGGGTGCCGGTCACCACGAACGGGAACAGGTTCGACGCGTCGCCGATGGCGTCGGAGAGCAGGTAGCCGCGCTCGCACAGGGCGATCGCATCGTCGTACCGCTCCTCGTGGAGCGCGACCTCGGCGAGACCCCAGAGCGCAGGGGAGATGCGCTGGATCTCGTTCATCTGCTCGCCCAGCTCGAGGGCGTGCTCGAGGTGCGCGGTCGCGTCGGCGAACTCGCCGTGCGACAGCCGCACGTACCCGAGCACCAGATGCGACTGGATCTCCGTCGTGATGCCGCGCCCGTCGACGAGAGCCTGGCGGGCATCCCGTTCCGCCCCGTCGGCGCCGGTCGCCCAGCGCACATGCGCGCGGTGCGCGAGCAGATAGTTGTAGTCGTTCCAGCGGTCGATCTCGGCCGTGAACTGCAGGCCGTCCGAGATCCAGCCGAGGGCTCTCGGGTATTCCAGCAGCACCGATGCGGAACTGCCCAGCATCCGGCGTGCTCGTACCGACTCGGCCTCGTAGTCGGCGCGGGTGGCGTCATCCCGCACGCGTTCGAGCACGGCCCAGCCGTCCTGCTCGCCGGCGAACAGCATGGTGGTGCCGAGCGTCGCCTGCACATCCAGTTGCTGGCCCACATCGTCGGCGTTGTCGGCCAGAAGCGCGGCCGCACTCTGCGCCGTCGTCCGCGCCTCATCCAGCCGGTCGCTGACGAGGTACGCCGACGCCATCGCACTGAGCACGAGACCCCGCGTGGTATCCCGGCCGCCCGCCGGCAACTCGTCCAGCCACGACAGCGCGGTGCGCGCCAGCTCGATGCGCTGGTCGAGGTCGGCGCCGGTCAGGTGGCGCGAGTTCATGAGCTTGCCGACGAGGCACGCGGCCGTGTCGATGTCGCCCGCCTCGCGGGATTCCTCGATGGCGGACTCGAAGCAGATCGCGGCCCGGTCGTCCTGGTCGATCGCCGAGAGCTCCACGCCGAGCCGGGTGTGCAGGACCGCCCTCTCGGACGCGGGGGCGTCATCCGGAAGGGTGCGCAGTGCCCGCTCGTACAGTTCGGCGGCTTCCCGGTGAGCGGAGATGTGTGCCGCCGCCATCGCCGATTCGACCGCATGCTCGTGAGCCTCATGCGGCAGTTGCGCCAGCTCGTACTGCTCGGACAGGTAGGACCGGCGCAGTCCGGCCCGCTCGGACACTCGTGCCACCGCCGCATGCACGGTGCGCTTGCGGAACGGCGTCATGTCCTCGTACAGGGCGTCACGGATCAGCGCATGACGGAAGTCGAACTTGGTGTCGCTGAGCGCGACCATCAGATGCTGTTCGCGCAACGTGCGCAGCGCGCGGTCGACCTCGGCATCCGGTTCACCGGAGACCTCGGCCAGCAGATCGAACTCGAACGAGCACCCGATCACCGCCGCCGCGCCGACGATGCCGCAGATGGTGTGGTCGAGCCGCGCCGTGCGTTCGCGAACCGCCTCCGCCACCGTCTCGGGTACCGCGCCGGAGCCTCCCGCCGCGATCAGCTCCTCGATGTGCAGCGGGATGCCGTTGCTGCGCTCGTGAAGCGTCTCGAGGAAGTCGGATGGCGGCACCTCGCCGAGCAGCGACTCCGCGAGCACGGCTGTTCCCTCGGGGGTGAGGCGCTGCAGGTGCACCTCCTCCGCGAAGCGCTGCTGCAGCAGCCGGGTGCGCCACGCGGCCAGCGCGCTGCCGGTGATCACCTCATCGCTGCGGAACGTGGCCAGCACCATGCTCGAGGTGATCCGGATCATCTGGGCGAGCCGCTCCAGGATCTCGAGGCTGAGCTCGTCGGCCCAGTGCAGGTCCTCGATGCGCAGCAGGGTCGGCGTCTCGCTCAGACGCGACGCGATCATGTCCGCCAGGTCGCCGACGAGCAGGCGGTGGCGCCGAGCCGGATCGCCGGCGCCGTCGTCTCGCATCAGCCGTTCGCTCAGCGCCTCGGCCAGTCGCTCGTCGCCCTGGCGGCGCAGTTCGCGCATCAGTTCGATGACGACGGCGCCGGGCACCTCGGAGTCGCGTGGCCACGCTCGCGTGCTGAGTGCGGGCACATCCAGAGCCTCGGCGACCTCGTCGAGCACCCGGGTCTTGCCGATACCCGCCTCGCCCGCCACGAGCACGAATTGCCCTGCGCCGCCGGCCGATTCGGCCCAGCGCCGCACGCTCAGCTCGAGCACCTCGGCGCGGTCGACGAGCGCACCCGAGACCCGCGCCTCGAACGGCGCGACGTAGCCGTCGATGTTCACGAGGGCAGTTTAGGAGCGGCGTCGACGGCGTCGATATGGGTCGATCGACCTATTTATCCCCTGATCGGTCGGATGACCGATGCCCGGCGGGTGCGGCCGAACCGATGCTGAAGACAACAGATAGGAAAGGAGCGCCGACATGGCGCGATTCATGGATGTGCACGACGGTTTCATCGGCGTCACACGCGAGCAGCTGGAAGCAGCCCACGCCCTCGACCTGCAGAACCAGGCCGCCGAGGGCATGGTGTTCGAGAAGGCCTGGCTCGACCCCGAGTCCGGCAAGGTGTTCTGCCTGGCCCACGGCCCGTCGAAGGAGGCGATGATCCGCGTGCACGAGCGCTCGGGTCACCCGACCGCGCAGGTCTACGAGGTATCGGTGGAGGTGGAGTGACGATGAGCGCCACCGGAGAGATACGCGTCGTCGGCGCAGGATGGGACGTCGAGTCCTACTCCCTCGTCGACCTCTGGAAACGTCGTCGCGCCGACCGCGCGGAGCGCCGGGCCATCGAGGCCCTCGAGCGTCGCGCGGAACTCGCCGAGCGCTTGGCGCTGGAGGAGGAACTGCAGTCGTTCAAGCGGGTGTTCGAGCGCAACGCGGCTCTCGCCCGCATCTACCGCGGCTGACACAGGTTCGCGCCGGTCGCCGTCGCCGTGCAGACGGCGGTGGCCGGCGCGTACTACGCGTCGACGGGGATCCAGTCGCCGGTCGCGAGGTACTGCACCTTCTTGGCGATCGAGACGGCGTGGTCGGCGAACCGCTCGTGATAGCGGGAGGCGAGCGTGGCATCCACGGTATCGACCGCCGCACCCTTCCAGGTTTCGCCCAGCACCTTGTCGAAGACGCTCAGGTGAAGCGCATCGATCTTGTCGTCCTCGTTGCGGATGTGCTCCGCCACGGCCAGGTCTTCGGTTCGCAGCAGTTCGCTGAGCTTGCGGGCGATCTCGACGTCGAGCCGGCCCATCTCGGCGAACGTCGGCCGGAGGGTCTTGGGAACGACCTTCTCGGGGAAGCGGTAGCGGGCCAGCTGTGCGATGTGCTCCGACATGTCGCCCATGCGCTCGAGCGACGCGCTGATGCGCAGGGCGCTGACCACGATGCGCAGGTCCCGGGCGACCGGCTGCTGGCGGGCGAGGATCTGGATGGCGAGTTCGTCGAGCTCCGCAGCGAGCGCATCGATCTTGTCGTCATCGGCGATCACCGTCTCCGCCAGCGCGACGTTGGACTCGTTGAAGGCCTGCGTGGCGTTCTGGATCGAGTTGGCGACGAGGTCGGAGATCTCGACGAGGCGGTCCTGCACCTCTCGAAGCTCCTGCTGGAACACCTCGCGCATGGATTCGGTCCTCTCGATTTCGGGCAGCACGCCCGTTTTCGGGCACAGATGCAGTCGCCCCGCACCTGAACCGTGACTGCCCGAGGTTAACGAACGGTGTCGGTCGCCTGAACTTCTTGCGAAGCGGCCCGAAGGACAGGCCTCGCGGCAGTGCCGGGGCGGATGCTGCGCCCTAATCTAGTCCCATGGACTCGGCCTGGCTCGTGCCCGTCGCACTCGCCTTCGGCCTTCTGGTCGGCGTCGCGGGCACCGTCACGGTCGTCGCGGCCCACCGGCGAGGCCAGCGGGCGGTGACCATCGTGAGCCCGGGTCTGCCCGACGGCGTCGACGAGGTCATCGATTCGCTGGATTCCGCCGGAGTCGTCCTGGATCCGTCGAACAACGTGATCAAGGCCTCGACGGGGGCGCTCGCGTTCGGCCTGGTCTGGAACCACGCGCTCGTGCATGAGCAGCTGATCGCGCTCGTCGACCAGGTCCGCCGTGACGGCATCCCGGTCAGCCAGGAGCTGAACCTGACGCGGGGTCCTTTCGGCGAGGCGCAGCTGCACCTGCTGGTGCGCGTCGCCCGGCTGGGGTCGCGTTTCGTGCTGCTGCTTGCCGACGACCGCACCGAGTCGTATCGCCTGGACGATGTGCGGCGCGATTTCGTCGCCAACGTCAGTCACGAGCTGAAGACGCCGATCGGCGCGGTCAGCCTCCTCGCCGAGGCGCTGTCACATGCCTCGAACGAGCCGGCTGCGGTCAAGCGCTTTGCCAAGAGGCTGTCGCAGGAGTCGGAGCGGCTCGCCGGCATCACGGCCGAGATCATCGAGCTGAGCCGCCTGCAGTCGGGCGACCCACTCGCGTCGGCGCACCGCATCAGCGTCGACTCCGTCATCGCGCAGGCCGTCGACCGCAACCGCGTGGCCGCCGAATCGCACCGCATCTCGCTGGTGCCCTCCGGCAAGATCAAGGCCCAGGTGTTCGGCGACGAGCAGATGCTCGTCACCGCCGTGCACAACCTGATCTCCAACGCGGTGCAGTACTCGCCCGACGGATCACGGGTGGGAATCGGCGTGAGCTCGGAGAACGGCATCGTCGAGATCTCGGTCACCGATCAGGGGGTCGGCATCCCCGATGACGAACGCGAGCGCGTGTTCGAACGCTTCTTCCGGGTGGATGCCGCGCGCAGCCGCAACACCGGTGGCAGCGGGCTCGGGCTCAGCATCGTCAAGCACGTCGTGCAGAACCACGGCGGAGATGTCCGCGTCTGGTCACAGCAGGGCCGTGGCTCCACCTTCACCATCCGCCTCCCCGAGGCGTCCCACGAGACCGCCGCCCAGTTGGGTGTGCCCCACGAAGAGAGCGCCACCACGTGACCCGCATCCTGATCGTCGAAGACGAGCCCTCCCTGTCGGAGCCGCTCGCCTTCCTGCTGCAGCGCGAGGGGTACGAGACCGAGATCGCGGGCGACGGCCGCGCCGCACTGACCGTGTTCGATCGCGCAGGGGCCGACCTCATCCTGCTCGACCTGATGCTCCCCGGCCTGTCGGGAACCGAGGTGTGCAAAGAGATCCGTACGCGCTCGAGCGTGCCGATCATCATGCTGACCGCGAAGGACTCCGAGGTCGACATCGTGGTGGGGCTCGAGCTCGGCGCGGATGACTATGTGACGAAGCCGTACTCCAGCCGCGAGCTGCTGGCGCGCATCCGTGCCGTCCTCCGCCGCCGCATCGACACCGAGGGCGACGACGACGGCGTCGTCGAGGTCGGGGCGGTGCGCATGGATGTGGAGAGGCATTCCGTCGCCGTCGAGGGCCGCGAGGTCAACATGCCGCTGAAGGAGTTCGAGCTGCTGGAACTGCTGCTGCGCAACGCGGGACGTGTGCTCACCCGTGGCCAGCTGATCGACCGGGTGTGGGGTTCTGACTACTTCGGCGACACCAAGACCCTGGACGTGCACATCAAGCGCATCCGGTCGAAGATCGAGCAGAACCCCTCAGAGCCGGACCGTCTCGTCACCGTGCGCGGCCTCGGCTACCGCTTCGAGGCCTAGCCGCGCCCCGCCGGTCGAGTAGCGGCGAAGCCGCGTGTCGAGACCTACCCGCGGAGTAGAACCCCGCCGGTCGAGTAGCGGCGAAGCCGCGTGTCGAGACCTACCCCGCGGGTGTAGCCGTCGGGTCCGGCGTCGGTGTCCCCGACTCGATCGGCGTAGGAGTCGGCGTCGGCGTCTGCGGCAGGAACGGCGAGTACTGCTCGAGCGATCCGTCGAGCACGGGCACCATCAGCTGCTTGCCCGGCTGGTCGCCGTACTGGAAGTAGATCGCGATCACCCCGCCCGGCTTGGTGTCGATGGCGGTGAGGAACAGCTGCCCGCCGTCGCCGAACCCGAACTGGCTGCTGCCCGAGGCATCCACCTTCAGGGGCAGGTCGGTGCGCTTGCCCAGGGACTCGTACTGCACCGTCAGGTCGACGGGCTTGTTGCTGTCGTTGACCGCGGTGAAGAGCAGGTTGCCGCTGACGCCGTCTTCACTCAGCACCAGCGCGTTGGAGATGTGCACGTCTCCGACGATCGTGGACACACCGTCGCTCGCGTCGTAGGGCTTCAGCGTCGTCTGCGGCGTGAAGAAGTTGCAGCCCGCCAGCGTCACGGCCAGCAATGCGGCCAGGGCAGCGGATGCGGCGACTCGTGCTCTCACGGGACCCTCCAGATCGGATGAGCGGACTCGTGGGCAAGCCTAACGGCCCCCGGGAGTTGCGAGTTCCCTGTGATAAACTAGGAGGTCTGCGAGAGGAACAACTCCATGCTTTTTGAGGTCGGCGAAACTGTCGTTTATCCCCACCACGGCGCTGCGACCATCACCGAGGTGAAGAAGCGCACCATCAAGGGCGAGGAGAAGCTGTACCTCAAACTGAATGTGACGCAGGGCGACCTCACCATCGAGGTCCCCGCCGAGAACGTCGATCTGGTCGGTGTCCGTGACGTCATCGGCAAAGAGGGACTCGACCGCGTCTTCGAGGTGCTGCGCGCGCCGTTCACCGAAGAGCCCACCAACTGGAGCCGCCGCTACAAGGCCAACCTCGAGAAGCTCGCCTCCGGCGATGTCATCAAGGTCTCCGAGGTCGTGCGCGACCTGTGGCGTCGCGACCAGGACCGCGGCCTGTCGGCCGGTGAGAAGCGGATGCTGGCCAAGGCACGCCAGATCCTGATCAGCGAGCTCGCGCTCGCCGAGAAGACCGACGAGGAGAAGGCCTCGACCGTCCTCGACGAGGTCCTGGCTTCCTAACGCTGGTTGAGTAGCGCGAAGCGCGTGTCGAAACCAGCCGTCGCGATCATCGTCGTCGCCGCGGGCAGCGGCAGCAGGCTCGGGCACGCCGAGCCGAAGGCGTTCGTCGACCTGCGCGGCATGCCGATCCTCGAGCACTCCCTCAACGGCGTGTTCGATTCGCTCGAGCCGGCGCAGGTGATCGTCGTCGCGCCCAAGGCGAAGGTGTCGCTCGCGTCTGCGATCGCGAAGCGTGCCGCGGGGGCTGCCGCGGCATCCGTCACCGTCGTCGCCGGCGGCGACACCCGACAGGCGTCGGTGGCCGCCGGCCTGTCGTTGCTCGACGACGGCGTCGATGTGGTGCTCGTCCACGACGCCGCGCGGGCTCTCACGCCGGGTTCGCTCTTCGACCGGGTGGTCAGCGCGGTGCGCGCGGGCGGGGGAGTCATCCCCGCCCTCCCGGTGAGTGACACCGTGAAGCGCATCGACCGGCATGAGAAGGTTCTCGAGACGGTCGATCGCCGCGACCTGGTGCAGGTGCAGACGCCCCAGGGCTTCCCGCGTGCGGAGCTGGTCGCGGCCTATGCAGGGGCGTCGCAGGAATTCACCGACGACGCCGCCCTGTTCCAGGATGCCGGCGGAGCCGTCACGGTCGTCGAGGGCGAGGCGCGCGCGTTCAAGATCACGACTCCGTGGGATCTGCGGCGCGCCGAGAACCTGCTCGGCGTGACCAGCGCCATCCGTACCGGCATCGGCGTCGACGTGCACGCCTACGACGACTCGGCGCCGCTCTGGCTGGGCGGCCTCTACTGGCCGGACGAGCCGGGCCTCGCAGGTCACAGCGATGGCGATGCCCTCGTCCACGCGATCTGCGACGCCCTGCTGTCGGCCGCGGGACTGGGCGACATGGGCAGCCGGTTCGGCGTCGACGACCCCCGGTTCGCCGGAGCCCGGAGCGAGGTGTTCCTGCGCGAGACGCTGGCGTTGATCGCGGGCTCCGGCTTCACCGTCGGAAACGTCGCCGTGCAGGTCATCGGCACGAGACCGCGACTCTCACCGCGACGCGACGAGGTGGAGACCCGCCTGACCGCGCTCGTCGGCGCCCCCGTCAGCGTCTCGGCCACGACATCCGATGGCCTGGGGTTCACGGGCCGGGGTGAGGGTCTCACCGCCATCGCGACCGCGCTCCTCACCAGCTAACTAAACTCGACGGGTGACCGTCCGCCTCTACGACACCCGCGCTCAGGCGCTGCGCGACTTCGAGCCGCTGCAGCCCGGCAAAGTGGGCATGTACGTCTGCGGACCCACCGTGCAGTCGAGCCCGCACATCGGGCACCTGCGCAGCGCTCTCGCGTACGACCTGTGGCGACGCTGGCTCAGCCATCGCGGCTACGACGTGACCTTCGTACGCAACGTGACCGACATCGACGACAAGATCCTCGTGAACGCGACCGAGCACGAGGAGTGGTGGGCGCTCGCCTACCGCGTCGAGCTCGAATTCACGGCCGGGTATCACGCGCTCGGCATGCTGCCGCCGACCTATGAGCCGCGCGCGACGGCGAGCGTGCCGCAGATGCAGGATCTCATCACCGCCCTCATCGACAAGGGGCACGCGTACGCCGCCGACGACGGCACCGGAGATGTCTACTTCGACGTGAAGACCTGGACGGCGTACGGCGAGCTCACCAACCAGAAGCTCGACGACATGGCCGACTCGCCCGACGCCGCCACGCGCGGCAAGCGCGACGCCCGCGACTTCGCCTTGTGGAAGGGGACGAAGGCGGGGGAGCCCGAGTCGGCATCCTGGGCTTCGCCGTGGGGTGCCGGGCGTCCGGGATGGCACATCGAGTGCTCGGCGATGTCGAAGCGCTATCTGGGAGCCGCCTTCGACATCCATGGCGGCGGTCTCGACCTGCGCTTCCCGCATCATGAGAACGAGCTCGCCCAGTCGACGGCTGCCGGGGACGCGTTCGCGACCTACTGGGTGCACAACGGCCTGGTGAACATCGAGGGCCAGAAGATGTCGAAGTCGCTGGGCAACTCGGTCTACGCCAGTGAGCTGCTTCAGGATGCGCGCCCGGTCGTCGTGCGCTACTACCTGGCGAGCGCCCACTACCGCTCGAACATGGACTACCACCCGGGCGTGCTCATCGAGGCGGAGACCGCATTCGCGCGCATCGAGGGATTCCTGGGGCGAGTGACCGAGCGTCTGATCGCCGAGAAGTCCGGCATGGGCGGCGTCGCCGGTGTGCCCGAGGCATTCGCGACCGCGATGGACGACGACCTGGGCGTTCCGCAGGCCCTCGGCGTACTGCACGATGCCGTGCGGGCCGGCAATGCGGCTCTCGACGCGGGCGACCTGGTCACGGCCGCGCGGCTGCGCGAAGAGGTGGTGGCGATGACCTCGGTGCTCGGGGTGAACCCGTTGTCTCCCGAGTGGGCTGAAGCACGCGGAGGCGGCGGGGCCGCGGAGGCCGCCCTCGGCACCCTGGTGCAGCGCCTCATCGACGACCGCGCACGGGCGCGCGAGGCAAAAGATTTCGGGGCTGCAGACCGCATCCGCGAAGAACTGACCGCCGCGGGAATCGTCCTCGACGACACCCCGGCCGGAGCGCAATGGAGTCTCGATGGCTAAGGCAGGGCGCCCCGGCGCCGGCAAACCGAAGAAGAAGGGTCCGTCCGTCGGCACCGGCGGCCACGGCCGCCAGAAGCTCGAAGGCAAGGGCCCGACCCCGAAGGCGACGGATCGCAGCTGGCATGTCGCCGGCAAGCGCAAGGCCGCACAAGAGCGACTGGATGCCGCGCGGGCCAAGCATGGCGGCGCACGCCCCAGCGCAGCGGCCGGTGGTGCGGCAGGTGCCAGCCAGGGCAAGCGTCCGGGGCGTCCGAAGAACTCCGACGACAGCGAGATGGTGACGGGCCGCAACTCGGTGGTCGAGGCGCTGCGGGCGAAGATACCGGCGACCGCGCTGTACGTGGCCGCCCGCATCGAGTACGACGACCGGGTGAAAGAGGCACTGGGGCTGGCGACCAAGCGCGGCCTTCCGGTGCTCGAAGTCATGCGTCCCGAGCTCGACCGGCTGAGCGGACCCGACGCCGTGCATCAGGGCCTCGCGCTCAAGGTGCCGCCGTACGAGTACGCGTTCGCCGCCGACCTGGTCGACAAGGCGATCTCGCGGGGCCAGGTGCCGCTGCTGGTCGCGCTGGATGGCATCACCGATCCGCGCAACCTCGGCGCCATCGTGCGCTCGGTCGCCGCGTTCGGCGGGCAGGGTGTGATCGTGCCGCAGCGCCGCTCGGTCGGCATGACCGCGTCGGCGTGGAAGACCTCTGCGGGCGCGGCGAGCCGTGTCCCGGTCGCGATGGCCTCGAATCTCACGAACACGCTGAAAGACCTGAAGTCGAAGGGTCTGTTCGTGCTCGGCCTCGACGGCGGAGGCGACGTGTCCCTCCCGGGGCTGGAGCTCGCGACCCGTCCGCTGGTGCTCGTCGTCGGCAGCGAGGGCAAAGGGCTCTCGCGGCTGGTGACCGAGACCTGCGATGCCGTAGTCAGCATCCCGATCGAATCATCGACCGAGTCGCTGAATGCGGGAATCGCGGTCAGCGTCGCACTGTATGAGGTGTCGAAGCTCCGCGCGAAGTGAGGTCAGTCCGCCGGTTCTGAGGCGGCTTCGAGCTGGGGAACTCCGTTGGCGGTCGGGGGCAGTCGTCTCTCGAGCGCCAGCGCGAGCACCACGATTCCGGCGCACCCGACCACCATCGCGGCGATGTACAGCGCATCGAGTCCATTGCCCAGCAGCAGGCCGGCCGCAATCGGGCCGGTGATGGCACCGACCTGGAAGGCCGCGGAGTTGATGGCGTTGTAGCGCCCGCGATTGTGATCGGACGCCAGGTCGTTGTAGACACCGGGCACCGTCGGCTGGAGCATCGTCTCTCCGAGTGCGAAGACCCCCATGAACGCGAGCACGCCGATCGCTGCGGTCAGCGTTCCGGGCAGCAGCCCCGAGGTGCCGAGGATCAGCCACGCTGCCGCCCACACGGCGGCCATCACGATCATCACCCGCGTGCGCCGACGTCCGCTGATCCGGTTCAGCACGATGAACTGCAGTAGCACGATCACGGCCGTGTTGACCGCGAAGGCGAAGCCGATCACGCGCGTGGGCACGTCGGCGACCTCGCGGGCGAACGCCGGGAAGCCGGCTTCCATCTGGCCGTAGCCGATGAACACGGCGATGAACGTGAGAAGCGTGACCCACAGCACGGCGGGCCGGCGCAGGATCTCGCGGTACCCCCCGGCCGCGCGCGTCTCGTCGGAGGGTTCGGCCTGGGTGCGGACGTGGCGCAGGGGTCCCAGGAGCAGGGCGATGGGGATGAGGCTCGACGCGGCGTCGATGAGGAAGATCGTCGTGAACGTCTGCGGTTCGTCGATGTCGATGTAGAAGCCGCCGAGCACGCCGCCCACGCCGATGCCGAGATTGACGAGCGCGAAGTTGACGCCGAAGTACTGCTGTCGCAGATCGCCGCCGACCACCGAGGCGATCAGGGCGTTGAATCCGGGCCAGGAGACGCCGAAGTTGACACCGATCAGCACCAGGGCGATGGCGGCGACCGCCGGGTGCGTCGCGAACGCGAGCAGCGTGCACCCGGCGATCATCGCGACCAGCCCCGCCAGCAGGATGACGCGCGCGCCATAGCGGTCGATGAGCGTTCCGCCCGGACCGGTGACGATGAGCCCGGTGATCGCGATGACGCTCATCAGGGTGCCGGCCAGCGGCAGGTCGAAGCCGCGGACCTCGTGCAGGTAGATGATCGTGAACGGCAGCGTCAGCCCGCGACCGAGGGTCTGGATGGCGACGGTCGACAGCAGCCAGCGCCCTTCCCGTGGGAGAGCGCCCCAGAACCTCTTCATGCCGACCTCTTCATGCCGACCTCGTCATCCCGCCCACGCGGCCAGTCTGCCGGAGTCCCCCGACACCGGCTGACCCACGGGCGTCCGGTAGCGTCGCCCCGTGAGATTCGCCGCCTTCCGGGCGCCCTGGTACAAGGGCTATCTCGCCGGCGGCAGCCTGGTGATGGCCGGTGACAACGCCGAGCACGCGATCACGTACTGGGTGATGTGGCAGACGTTCCATTCGCCGCTGCTCGCCGGTTTCGCCGTGATCAGCCACTGGCTGCCGCACCTGTTCTTCTCGGTGTTCTTCGGCAGCCTCGCCGACAGGTTCGATTGCCGCCGGATCATCCAGGTGGCCATCGGCATCTTCGCGGGGGTGTCGGTGACCTGGGGCGTGCTGTTCGCAACCGGGGCGCTGCAGGCGTGGCACGCCGTGCTGCTGCTCGTCGCGCACGGTTTCGCGAGCGCGCTGTGGCATCCCGCCGACGGTGTGCTCGTCTACGACATCGTCGGACCGGAAGCGGTCGGCAGCGGCGTGCGTCTGATGGCCACAGGCCTGAGCCTCGGCCAGCTGCTCGGACCGGCGGCTGGCGCCGCCCTGCTGTTCACGGTCGGACCCGCGATCGGCATGTTCGTGAACCTGCTGTTCTATGTGCCGTTCGCCGTGTATCTGCTCGTGATGCCGATCGATGGGCATCGTCGACGGCGAGAACTCGCCCCACGCGTCCGGCTGCGGGATGTCGTGGGCGTCCTCCGCGATCTGCCCCGGTACCCGACGATCCTGGTGGTCATCCTGCTGCAGGGCGCCGTGGCCTTCTTCATCGGCACAGCGGTGATGCCGCTGCTGCCCGAGTTCGGCGCGCTGCTCGGGCAGGACACCTCCGGCCTTGGCTACGGGATGCTGATCGTCGCCATGTCCACCGGCGCAGTCGTCGGCGGCGTCACCCTGGAGGCCGTCGGGCGGATCCCCGCCAGCGCGCGTTTGGCGATCGCCAGCACCCTGGTCTTCGCGATCAGCATCGGGGTGTTCGCGTTCTCGCGGACCTTCGTGGTGTCGCTGGTGGCGTTGTTCGTCGCCGGGGTCTCGACTCTTGCATCCAGCTCGATCTCGCAGACGCTCGTGCAGCTCGATGCGCCGCCCGATCGCCGCGGCAGATTCATCGGCGCATACGGGATGACGAGCATGGGATTGCGGATCGGAAGCGGCGTGCTCATCGGGGGGATCGGGCTGCTCGTCGGAGCACCCCTGGCCGTCGGGATCGACGCAGGCCTGCTCGCGCTGGTCGCGGCCGCGTTGCTGATGGTGGTGCTCACCCGCAGGCGCGATCGCCGCCGTATGGTCGAGGTAGTGATCCCGGAGGAGCAGACATGATCGCCCACATCGTCACCATCACCTGGAAAGACGGCGGACATCCCGATCCCACCGCGCTCGCCGAGTCGCTGCGTGCCGCTGCCGCGAGCATTCCGTCGATCGTGCTCTATCGCACCGGCGAGAACCTCGGCTTGCGCCGCAACGGTGCCGACTACGGCGTGATCGCGGTGGCCGCCGACGCTGCCGGGCTCGCGGCCTACCTCGACGCACCTGTGCACATCGAGATCGTCGAGCGCGACATGGCGCCGTACATCGCCACGAGGCAGGCCGTGCAGCTCGACGTGGGCGAGCTCTAGACCTTCGCCATCCAGTCCTCGTCGGGCTCGTCGTCGTCGGCTGCGTCGAGGACGTGCAAGGGGGCGGTGATGGCGCCCGTCGCCGGTCCGACCACGGTCATCTCGTCGCGCCGGTGGCGCAGCACCGTGTCGACGTAGGACGAGAGCGCTTCGGCCAGCGGCACGTTGCGGTTCTCCTGCTGCGAGAGGTACCAGCGGTGATCGAGCAGCTGGTGGAAGACCTCGGCCGGCTCCAGTTTGTTGCGCAGATCCTTCGGAATCGACCGGATGACCGGCTCGAACACCCGCGCGAGCCAGGCGTGCGCGACCATCTCCTCGTCCTGGTCTTTGCGATCGCCGGTGGCGCGGTAGGCGTCAAGGTCGTTCAGCAGACGGCGTGCCTGGTTCTCGCCGGCGTCCAGACCGGTCAGCCGCAGCAGCCTGCGGGAGTGGTGCCCCGCATCCACGACCTTCGGCTGGATGCGCACCTGCGTGCCGGACTCGACCTGGTTGATCGAGAGTTCTTCGATGTCGAAGCCGAGGTCGTTGAGGCGCTCGACCCGCTGGTTGATGCGCCAGCGCTCGGCCTGGGGAAACGACTCCGCGACCGTGAGTTCGGTCCAGAGGTTGCGGTAGGCGGTGACGATTCCGTCGGCGATCGCGACCGGGTCGATGTCCTCGTCGAGCCGGCCGCCCGCCTGCAGGTCGAGCAGCTCGCCGGCGATGTTGACGCGGGCGATCTCGAGGTCGTTCTCGCGCTGACCGTTCGACAGACCGCCGTCGTAGAGCTTGCCCGTCTCGGCGTCGACGAGGTAGGCGGCGAACGCGCCCGCGTCGCGGCGGAACAGGGTGTTCGACAGTGACACGTCGCCCCAGAAGAACCCGATGATGTGCAGCCGGGCGAGGAGGACGGCGAGGGCATCGACGAGACGGGTGGCCGTGTCGGGCCGCAGCGACTGGGAGTAGAGCGCCCGGTAGGGGAGCGAGAAGCGGAGGTGGCGGGTGACGAGCGCAGGTGCGAGCTCTTCGCCGTCATCCGCCGCGCGGTTGGTGATCACGGCGACGGGCTCGACGCACGGGATGTCGATGCGCTGCAGCGTGCGCAGCAGCTCGTACTCCCGGCGGGCGAGTTCGGCCGAGGTCTCTTTCACCGCGATGACGTATCCGCCCAGGTGCACGAAGCGCACCAGATGCCGCGAGATGCCCTTCGGCAGCGCCGCGATGTACTCCTCGGGCCAGACCTCGAGGGGCAGGTTCCACGGCAGGTCGAGCAGCGCCGGATCGGGCACCGCCGACGTGATGGAGAGCGCCGAGGCCATG
>JAODAS010000034.1 GCA_025463555.1 Schumannella sp. | reverse complement strand
CGGGCGCCTCGGGCTCCTCGGCGGCCGCGGGTGCCACAGCAGCCTCGGGCTCGGGCTCGGCCTCGGCCGCCGGAGCCTCGGGTGCGTCAGCGTCCGTCGCGGGGGCCTCGGGTGCGTCAGCCTCGGCCGCCGGGGCCTCGGGTGCGTCAGCCTCGGTCGCGGGGGCCTCGGTCGCGGGGGCCTCCGTCGCCGGGGCCTCGACGGCCTCCGTCTCGGCTGCGTCAGGAGCGGTGTCTTCGATCTTCGCCATGGTGTCTGTTCCTTAGAAAGTCTGAGCGGGCGCTACTGCGCGACCTGGGTGAGGGTGTAGGTCTTGGGCTGCTGTGCGGCGTGCGGGTGCTCGGCGCCCGCATAGACCTTCAGCTTCTTGATCTGGGCGCGGCCCAGCGAGTTCTTCGGCAGCATGCCGCGGATCGCCTTCTCGACGGCGCGCGTCGGGTGCTTCTCGAGCATCTCGACGTAGGTCTGCGCCGACAGGCCGCCCGGGTAGCCCGAGTGACGGTAGGCCAGCTTCTTCTCGAGCTTCTGGCCGGTCAGGGCGATCTTCTCCGCGTTGACCACGATGACGAAGTCGCCCATGTCCATGTGGGGTGCGAAGGTCGGCTTGTGCTTGCCGCGCAGGATGGCGGCGGCGTGGCTGGCGAGACGGCCCAGCACGATGTCGGTGGCGTCGATGACGATCCACTCGCGCTTGATGTCCGCCGGCGTGGGGCTGAACGTACGCGTCATGAGAGAACTGCTTTCTGGTCGAGGTGTTCGTGAATCCCGCTTCGGTGAGCGTTGTACCCGGATCGAGTGCAACCCTGCGATGAAGGGCTCGGATGCTGCCACGCGTAAGCGGGCAACCTCCATAGGCTAGTCGATGCCCTGGGTTTCCGCCAAACCGGCCGAGGCGTCGATCGCACGGCGCTGCCGGGTCTCCTCCGCTCGCGCGGCGAGCTGCTCGTCGGGCGGGTAACCGACCTCGACGAGCGTGAGGCCCTTCGCCGGCATCACCTTGAATTCGCTGGGTCGCTGAGCGGCATCCCGCAGCTCGGGAACCCGCTCGCTCGCCAGACGCCGCTCGCCGACGGCCACGCACGCCCCCACCAGCGAGCGCACCATGCTGTGGCAGAACGCGTCGGCCTGGAGCCGGGCGCACAGGACGCCGTCCGCGTCGCGACTCCACTCGAAGGCCTGCAGGGTGCGGATCGTCGTCGCACCCGGTCGCGGGCGGCAGAAGGTCGCGAAATCGTGGAGGCCGAGCAGGCTGCGCGCGGCATCCTGCATCGCGTCTTCATCGAGAGCGGCCGGATACCAGAGGGTGTGCGTGCGCCGGCGCGGGTCGTGCGTCGCATCGACGTCGGCGATCCGGTACTCGTATCGGCGCCAGAGGGCAGAGAACCGGGCGTCGAATCCGGGAGGCGCGAGGTATGAGCGGATCACCCGCACGTCGGAACTGAGTCCCGCGATGCCGTTCAGCCGGGACGCGAGCGACTCGGCACCGGTGATCGCCTGCCGCGCGCCGCGGGCCGGGCGGGCCAGTGTGTGCACCTGCGCCGGGTTCAGGTCGACGTGCGCGACCTGCCCGATCGCGTGGACGCCGACGTCGGTCCGGCCCGCGACGACGAGGCGCGGCTGCACGCCGCTGCGCCGGAAGATCGTCGCCAGCGCCTCCTCCAGCTGACCCTGCACGGTGCGCTGGTGGGGCTGACGCGCCCAGCCCGCGAAGTCCGTGCCGTCGTACGAGAGGTCGAGGCGGATGCGCCCCGGATCGGGCTCGCCGGTTTCCACGCGCCGAGTCTAGGCTGGGCGCGGAATCGCCGATGAAGCCCCAGACCCCGAACACCGTCCCGGCACCCGAAACGGCCTCGTCGTCGACGCCGTTCCGCGTGGTCGGGCTCGACGGCGTGCGCGCGATCGCGGTGGTCCTGGTGATCCTCTTCCACCTGACGCCGGGTGCCGTCGTCGGCGGATTCCTCGGCGTCGACCTGTTCTTCGTGGTCAGCGGGTTCCTCATCACGTCGCTGCTGCTGCGCGAGCGCGCCGCGACCGGACGCATCTCGCTGAGCGCGTTCTGGCGCCGCCGGGCGCGGCGGCTTCTGCCGGCTCTGGGCGTGCTGCTGCTGGTGTGCTGCACGGCGGCGTATGCGATCGGCGGGGACATCCTGGTGGGTGTGCGGCAGCAACTGGCCGGCGCGGTCACGTTCAGCAGCAACTGGCTGTTCCTGGCCGGCTCCTCGGACTACTTCGACGCATCGGTGCCCGAGTTGTTCCGCAACCTGTGGTCACTGGCGGTCGAAGAGCAGTTCTACCTGCTCTGGCCGCTGCTGCTGGTACTCGTGCTGCTGCGTGTGCCGCGGTGGGCGCGCATCGCCGGGGTGTCGCTGCTGGCGGTCGGCTCCGCGGTGTGGATGGCGGTGCTGTGGAGCGCCGACAACGCCACCCGCGTCTACTACGGCACCGACACCCACTTCTTCGGTCTCGCCATCGGCGCCATCCTGGCGTTCGTGGCCGCGTCCTGGCCGGCGCGCGCGCTGGAGTGGCCGCGAGCACTGAGGGTCATCCTGGGCGTGACCGGGCCGGTGGCGCTGGCCGGCATCCTGGCGATCGCCGCGGTTCTGAACGAGGATTCTGCGGCCCCCTTCCAAGGCGGGCTCGCTCTCGTCTCCGTGCTGAGCGCCGTCGTTCTCGCCACCCTGCTCGTGCCGGGGACCCTGCTCGGCCGGGTGCTCGACTGGGCTCCGCTGCGCTGGATCGGGCAGCGCAGCTACGGGCTGTACCTGTGGCACTGGCCCGTGTTCCTGTTGCTGGTGGCGGGGCTTCCGGGCTGGACCCGGGACGGATGGCAGGGCTGGGTCCTCGGCGGCGTCGCGTTGGTGATCACCGTCACGGCAGCCGCGGTGTCATACGAGCTCGTGGAGCAGCCGATCCGGCGCCACGGTTTCCGCGCCACGGGGGCTGCGTTCGCCGGCTGGTTCAGCGGTCGGGCGCAGCACTCGTTCCTGGCGGGCGTGTGGGTCGTGGTGCTGCTCCTGTCGGCGGGGATCGGCACCGTGGGTGCGGTCGCCGCGGATCCGGGCCGCGGCGAGGCGGAGCTGCTGGTCGCGGCGGGACAACAGGCTCTGGATGAGGCGGCAGCGCACGAAGCCGCGGCGACACCCGATCCGACGGACACCCCCGGTGCGGATCCTGCGCCCGACGCCGACGCTCCCCCGAAGCCGGTCGGCGGGGATCAGATCACGGCGATCGGCGACTCGGTGATGCTCGCCGCAGGGCCGACGTTGTACGCGAAGTTCCCCGGCATCTACGTGGACGCGCAGGTGTCGCGGTCGATCTACGTGGCGCCGGACATCATCCAGCGTCTGATCAACAAGGGCAAGCTGCGCCAGGTGCTGGTGCTCGCGCTCGGAACGAACGGGCCCATCGACCGGGGTGTGCTCGACCAGATCCGCGACATGGCCGGCCCCGACCGGCTGATGGTCGTGGTCAACGTGCAGGCGCCTCGCTACTGGAGCGCCGGCGTCAACTCGACCCTGTCGGCCTTCGCACTCGACTACCGCAACGTCGAACTGGCCAACTGGCACGACACCATCCAGCCGTCTCTCAGCGTGCTCGCCGGCGACCAGATCCATTTCGGCGAGGCCGGAGCCACCATCTTCAGCAAGACGATCAGCGACGCCCTCCAGCGCCTCGCCGAACTGCCGCCCCTGCGCGACGACCGCGCCAACCAGTCCCTCCCGCAGCCCGTCTAGCCGCGCTCGGGAAGCGCCTCGCCCTCGCGAGCCGATCACTTCAGCGTCCTATATGCCTCGGAAGTGATGCGCTCCCGAACGAGTCAGCGGCAACCGCGACGTCTTCCCGGGGCCGACCGCGTCATCCATGCACAAAGCCCCCTCAGCGCACCACCCCTTGTCCGGCCGTTACGTGTTTGTGATACTCGGAGCAAAACCCGGGGAGCCCGACCCCACGACAAGGAGGTCGTATGTCTGACTCTGCCCCCGATTCGCGCGACTACACGGAGGTGGCGGAGTCTGCCGACTTCCGTGAACTCCAAAGACGCCATCGGAGCTTCGTGTTCCCGCTGGCTGTGCTGTTTCTCGTCTGGTACTTCGTGTACGTGCTGCTCGCGGCCTACGCACACGACTTCATGGCGACGCCGGTGTTCGGATCCGTCAACGTCGGCCTGCTGTTCGGGCTCGGCCAGTTCGTGACCACGTTCATCATCACGATGGCGTACGTGCGGTACGCGAACCGCAGACTCGACCCGCTCGCCGAGAAGATTCAGGGCGAGCTCGAAGCGGGTGTGAAATGACCGACAACAACCCGGTTCTGAACATCTCGATCTTCCTCGCGTTCGTGGTGATCACGCTGGTCATCGTGTTCCGTGCCAGCCGCAACAACAAGACCGCAGCCGACTACTACGCGGCCGGACGCTCGTTCACCGGCCCGCAGAACGGATTCGCGATCTCGGGCGACTACCTCTCCGCGGCATCCTTCCTCGGCATCTGCGGGGCGATCGCGGTGAACGGCTACGACGGATTCCTCTACTCCATCGGATTCCTCGTCGCCTGGCTGGTCGCCCTGCTGCTGGTCGCCGAGCTGATGCGCAACACGGGTCGCTTCACGATGGCCGACGTGCTGTCGTTCCGGCTCAAGCAGGGTCCGGTGCGGACGGCGGCGGCGATCACGACCCTCGTGGTGTGCTTCTTCTACCTGCTGGCGCAGATGTCGGGCGCCGGCGGTCTCGTGGCACTGCTTCTCGGAATCGAGGGGCCGGTCAACGTCGGCATCGTCATCGCCGTCGTCGGACTGCTGATGATCCTGTACGTGCTCATCGGCGGGATGCGCGGCACGACGTGGGTCCAGATCATCAAGGCGATCCTGCTCGTGGGCGGCGCAGCGGTCATGACCGTGTGGGTGCTCGCGATCCATGGGTTCAGCTTCTCGGCGGTACTGGATGCCGCTGCGACGACCTTCGGCGCCAGCGAGAAGGCGGCGACCGCGGGTGTCGACGGCTCCGCGATCCTCGCACCCGGGCTGCAGTACGGTGCGAACCCGCTCGACTTCGTGTCGCTGGCGCTCGCGCTCGTGCTCGGAACCGCGGGCCTGCCCCACGTGCTGATGCGGTTTTACACGGTGCCCTCGGCGAAGGAGGCCCGCCGCAGCGTGGTGTGGGCCATCTGGATCATCGGCATCTTCTACCTGTTCAGCCTCGTGCTCGGGTACGGCGCGGCCGCGCTGGTGGGTGCCGACGCGATCCTGGCCGCGCCGGGCGGCGTGAACTCGGCTGCTCCGCTGCTCGCCTTGCAACTGGGCGGACCTGTGCTACTGGGCATCATCTCGGCGATCGCGTTCGCGACGATCCTGGCGGTGGTGGCCGGGCTGACGATCACGGCGGCGACGTCGTTCGCGCACGACATCTACGCGAACGTGCTGAAGCGCGGCGAGGGCAAGTCCGGGTCGCTCGACGAGGTGAAGGTGGCACGACGAACGGTGGTGGTCATCGGAATCGTGGCGATCCTCGGCGGCATCCTGGCGCAAGGTCAGAACATCGCGTTCCTCGTCGCCCTGGCGTTCGCGGTCGCCGCGAGCGCCAACCTGCCGACGATCCTGTTCTCGCTGTTCTGGAAGCGGTTCAACACCCGCGGCGCCGTGCTCAGCATGTACGGAGGCCTCCTGACCGCGATCGTGCTGATCGTGTTCTCGCCGGCCGTGTCCGGCGGTCCGACTCCCATGGTGCAGGGGGTCGACTTCCACTGGTTCCCGCTGAACAACCCCGGCATCATCTCCATCCCGGTCGGGTTCCTGCTGGGCGTCATCGGCACGCTGACCGGCACTGCCGAGAACCCCCGGCTCGAGTCCGAGATGCGCGTGCGCGCGCTCACCGGGCACGGAGCCGAGAAGCCGACCGACCGCTAGCCCCCTCTCGCGGATTCGCAACCCGCACGCGACACGCCGCTCGGCCGCCCGGCCGGGCGGCGTGTCCGCGCGCGCTTGCGAATCCGGATCAGGGGTGGGGGGCGGGGGCGGGGGCGCGCGTAGGCTCGCGACATGGCTGCGCCCTTCGACCCCATCCCCGAGCCGATGCTCGCCAAGCCGGTCTCCGACGTCCCCGAGACCGGGGGGCTGGCGTTCGAGCCGAAGTGGGACGGATTCCGCGCGATCGTCGCCGTCTCGCCCCAGGGCGACGTCGAGATCGGCAGCCGGGGCTCGAAGCCGCTGACGCGGTACTTCCCCGAACTGGTGTCCGAGTTCGCGGCGCAGTTGCCTCCGGGCACCGTCGTGGACGGTGAGATCGTGGTGCGCCGGGGCGAGCCGGGCAACGAGCGTCTCGATTGGGAGCGACTCTCGCAGCGCATCCACCCCGCCGACAGCCGCGTACAGAAGCTGTCGGTCGAGACCCCGGCCTCGTTCGTCGGATTCGACCTGCTGGCCGAGGGCGGCACCTCGCTGCTCGACACCCCGTTCTCGGAACGCAGAACCGCTCTCGAACGGGTGCTCGGGGCCGTGAAGGCTCCTCTGCACCTGTCGCAGACGACTCAGGATGCCGCGGTCGCCCGCCGCTGGCTCGTCGAGTTCGAGGGTGCCGGGCTCGACGGCGTCATCGCCAAACCGCTCGCCGCGACCTACCAGCCCGGCAAGCGCACGATGCTCAAGATCAAGCACTCCCGCACGGCGGATGTGGTGCTGATCGCGTACCGCACCCACAAGTCCGGTCAGGGCGTCGGGTCGCTGCTGCTCGGGCTCTACGGCGACGACGGGCAGTTGCTGCCGGTAGGCGGGGCTTCGGCGTTCTCGAATGCGAAACGGCTCGAGCTGATCGACGAGCTGGCGCCGCTGGTGGAGCGCGACGACTCCGGCGCCGTCGTCACCGGGGAGGGCGAGCGCAGCCGGTTCTCGTCGTCGAAGGATGTGTCCTTCGTGAAGCTGCGGCCCGAACGGGTGCTCGAGGTGAAGTACGACCAGATGGAGGGCTGGCGGTTCCGGCACACCGTGCAGTTCTTGCGGTGGCGCGACGACCGCGACCCGAAGTCGTGCACGTACGACCAGCTCGAGATCGCGAACGCCTACGACCTGTCGGAGGTCTTGAGCTAGTCGGCCGCCGGCTTCTTGGCGCGGCTCGGTTGCACGCGCGGCGGCTCTCCCGGCATCTTCGGGTGCTCCGGCGGGTACGGCAACTCGCCCTGCCCGTTCGCCAGGTCCCGCTCCCACCAGGTCAGCAGGGTGTCGATGTTCGCGCGCCTCGCCCCGAAGTCCTTCCACGGGTCGGAGATCGCCGCGACCCGGTCCGCGACCGTGCGGACGGTGAAGCGCGTGGAGTCCAGATCCGGGGTGACCTCGTCCCAGTCCAGCGGTGTCGACACCGTCGCGTCGGGCCGTGCCCGCGCGCTGTACGCGCCGGCGATGGTGCGGTCACGCGCCGCCTGGTTGAAGTCGACGAAGACGCGTTCGCCGCGCTCCTCCTTCCACCACGCGGTCGTCACCGCGTCGGGCATGCGCCGCTCGAGCTCGCGCGCCGCCGAGATCACCGCGTGCCGGACGCCGATGAAGTCGTGTTCGACATCGATCGGCGCGTACACGTGCAATCCGCGATTGCCGGATGTCTTGATGAACGCCGTCAGGCCTGCCTCTTGCAGCACCTGTCGCAGCTCGAGAGCGGCGGGCACCGCATCCTGAAGCCCCCTGCCCGGCTGGGGATCGAGGTCGAGCCGCAGCTGATCGGGGTGGTCGATGTCGGCCGCGAGCGTCGGCCACGGGTGGAACACGATGGTGTTCATCTGCGCCATCCACACGGCGGCGGCGGGTTCGTCGATCACCAGCATCGGGTGCTTGCGTCCGCTCGGGAAGGTGACCTCGGTGGTGCGGATCCACTCGGGCGCGCCCTTCGGCGGGCTCTTGGAGAAGAACTGCTCGCCGTCGACGCCCTCGGGGTAGCGCTGCAGCGCGACCGGCCGGTCGCCGTTCGCCGCGACGAACGCATCGCCGACGGCGACCAGGTATTCGGCGTACTCGAGCTTGGTGATGCCGAGCTCTGGCCACAGGACGCGGTTCGGGCTGGAGACCCGCATCTCGCGGACGCCGTTCGGGCCGGGGACCTGCAGGGTCGTCGCCTCGGATGCCATGCCTCCACGCTACCCGCCGGGTACGCGAAAGGGCCCGCGCCGGAGCGAGGGCCCTTTCGAATGCGGTGCGAGCTACTTGGACTCGTCCTCGGAAGCAGCCTCGGTCTCGGCCTCCGCCTCGGCGGGGGTCTCTTCCGTGGCCTCGACGGACTCGACCGCGTCGTTCTCGACGGCCTCGGCCGGCGTCTCGGCGGCGGTCTCGGCGGCGGTCTCCTCGGCCGGCGCCTCGGTCGTCTCGTCGGCAGGAGCCTCAGCCGCAGCCTTCGGCTTCTCGACCTTGACGTCGGCACGGGCGGCCGACTTCTTCGACGAGGCCGGCTTCTTCGACACCGGCTCGAGGACGAGCTCGATGACGGCCATGGGGGCGTTGTCGCCCTTGCGGTAGCCGGTCTTCACGATGCGCGTGTAGCCGCCTTCACGGTCGGCGACCTGGGGCGCGATCTCGGTGAAGAGCTCGTGCACCACGCCCTTGTCGTGGATGACGGTCAGCACGCGACGACGCGCGTGCAGGTCGCCGCGCTTCGCGAACGTGATGAGCCGCTCGGCCAGCGGACGCAGGCGCTTGGCCTTCGACTCGGAGGTCTGGAAGCTCTTTTTCGTGAACAGCGCCGCGGCGAGGTTCGCGAGCAGCAGGCGCTCGTGTGCCGGACCGCCGCCGAGGCGGGGACCCTTCGTGGGCTTGGGCATGGTCTCAGTTCTCCAGTGTTTCCGGTCTCAGATCGGGCGAGCCCGGCCTAGACGCTTTCTTCGTCGTCGTAGCCGCCGTAGAAGTGGGCGCCGTCGAATCCGGGGACGCTGTCTTTCAGCGACAGGCCCATCTCGACCAGCTTGTCCTTCACCTCGTCGACCGACTTCTGGCCGAAGTTGCGGATGTTCATGAGCTGCGTCTCCGACAGGGCGACGAGCTCGCTGACCGTGTTGATGCCCTCGCGCTTGAGGCAGTTGTACGAACGCACCGACAGGTCGAGGTCCTCGATGGGCATGCTCAGCTCGCTCGACAGCACCGCGTCGACCGGCGCGGGGCCAATCTCGATGCCCTCGGCAGCCGAGTTGAGCTCGCGCGCCAGGCCGAACAGTTCGACGAGGGTACGGCCCGCGGATGCGATGGCATCGCGGGGCGTGATCGCCGGCTTGCTCTCGACGTCGACCACGAGGCGGTCGAAGTCGGTGCGCTCGCCCGCACGGGTCGCCTCGACGCGGTACGTGACCTTCAGCACCGGCGAGTAGATCGAGTCGATCGGGATCTGACCGGCTTCGCTGAACTCGCTGCGGTTCTGGCTCGCCGAGACGTAGCCGCGGCCACGCTCGATGGTCAGCTCGAGTTCGAACTTCGCCTTGTCGTTCAGAGTGGCGATCACCAGGTCGGGGTTGTGGATCTCGACACCGGCCGGCGCCGAGATGTCGGCCGCGGTGACCTGACCGGAACCGGTCTTGCGCAGGTACGCGGTGATCGGCTCGTCGTGCTCGCTCGAGACGACGAGCTGCTTGATGTTGAGGACGATCTCAACGACATCCTCTTTCACACCCGGGATGGTTGCGAACTCGTGCTGGATGTTGTCGATGCGGATGCTGGTGACCGCTGCGCCGGGGATCGACGACAGCAGGGTGCGACGGAGCGAGTTGCCCAGGGTGTACCCGAAGCCGGGCTCGAGGGGCTCGATCACGAAGCGCGAGCGGAACTCGGAGATGCTCTCTTCAGACAGGGTGGGACGCTGTGCGATAAGCACGGGGTTGTTTCCTTTCGGCGAGAGTGCCCGCCATATGGCACTCACGGAAGTTCAGCGGGTGGCTGGTCCGCCGTTGTGTTGAGTTATGAAGTGCGCGGTTATCGAGTAGCCGCAGGCGTATCGAGGCCACCCCGTGGGGAGATCTCGATACACCGCGACGCGGCTACTCGATCGCCGATAGAACTAGACGCGGCGACGCTTCGGCGGACGAACGCCGTTGTGCGCCTGCGGCGTCACGTCGTTGATCGATCCGACCTCGAGGCCGGCGGACTGCAGCGAGCGGATCGCGGTCTCACGACCGGAGCCCGGTCCCTTGACGAACACGTCGACCTTCTTCATGCCGTTCTCCTGCGCCTTGCGGGCAGCGGACTCGGCCGCGAGGCCTGCCGCGAACGGGGTCGACTTGCGCGAACCCTTGTAGCCGACGTCGCCGCCCGAAGCCCACGCGATGACCGCGCCGCTCGGGTCGGTGATCGACACGATCGTGTTGTTGAACGTCGAATTGATGTGGTCCTGGCCCACGGCGATGTTCTTCTTCTCTTTGCGGCGCGGCTTGCGGCCGGCGGCTGCCTTCGGTGCGGCCATTACTTCTTGCCTGCCTTCTTCTTGCCCGCGACGGTGCGCTTCGGGCCCTTGCGGGTGCGGGCGTTGGTCTTGGTGCGCTGGCCGTGCACGGGCAGGCCACGACGGTGACGGATGCCCTGGTACGAACCGATCTCGACCTTGCGGCGGATGTCGGCCTGCACCTCGCGGCGCAGGTCACCCTCCACCTTGTATGTGCCTTCGATGAAGTCACGCAGGGCGACGAGCTGGTCGTCGCTGAGGTCCTTGACGCGGATGTCTCCGCTGATCCCGGTTTCCTTCAGTGTGGCGAGGGCGCGCGTGCGGCCCACTCCGTAGATGTACGTCAGTGCGACTTCTACGCGCTTGTCACGCGGAATGTCGACGCCGGCGAGACGTGCCATGTCGGCTTCTCCTTGTAGAGATTCGTGGAGGTGTGATGCAGAACCTGTGCCCGGGCCTCCACCCGAGGTGTCCCCCCGGTGGTCGAGTGCCGGCGGAGCCGGTGTATCGAGACCAGGGATCTGGTGCTGCGTGTTGTGTATTCAGTTGTGTGTTCGGGATGTGGGTTTCGACACGCCGCTGCGCGGCTACTCAACCCTGAGCCTTCGGTTGATGCGGCTACGCCGCGTCAACCTTTGGCTCAACCCTGGCGCTGCTTGTGCCGCGGGTTGCTCTTGCAGATGACCATCACGACGCCGTTGCGGCGGATCACCTTGCAGTGATCGCAGATCGGCTTGACGCTGGGGTTGACCTTCATGATGCTTCTTCTCTCGCTGTCATCGTGCCTCGGGAATCGAGTGCCGGCGTCAGCCGGTGTATCGAGATCAAGGCCGTTACTTCTCGGCTCGGGATGTCGTGGGGTCGCGGTCTACTTGTAGCGGTAGACGATGCGGCCGCGGGTCAGGTCGTAGGGACTCAGCTCCACGATCACGCGGTCCTCGGGGAGGATGCGGATGTAGTGCTGGCGCATCTTGCCAGAGATGTGCGCGAGGACCTTGTGGCCGTTGGTCAACTCAACGCGGAACATCGCGTTGGGCAGAGCCTCCAGCACCGAGCCTTCGATCTCGATGACGCCGTCTTTTTTTGCCATGACTCGTTTCACAGTGCAGGCCGAGCCGGTCTGCGGGTTGGTGGGTTGTGTGGTACTCGAAGCGCACGCGGAAAGCGGCGCAAGGCACCAAGGGTCTACTTTACGGTATTTCGCGCGTCGTTGCACACCACGCTGCGAAAGCGGGCTATGCGGCCGCTTCGCCCAGGCCGCGCTCCGCCAGCGCGGCGAAGATCCGCGTCGTGACCTCGTCGACCGGTCCGAGGCCGTCGACCTCGACCAGCAGGCCCTGCTCGCGGAACATCTCCAGCAGCGGGGCCGTCTCGCGCTGGTACACCTCTTGCCGGTGGCGGATCGACGCCTCCGAGTCGTCGACGCGACCCTGCTCGATGGCGCGCTGACGAAGCCGGCGCACGATCTCGTCCTCATCCGCGACCAGGCGGACCACGGCATCCAGCACATGCCCGTGCCCGGCGAGCAGATCGGCCAGGTACTTCACCTGGTCGGGAGTGCGCGGATACCCGTCGAGCAGGAACCCGCCGTCGGCATCCGCCTCGTTGAGACGGTCGGTGACCAGTGCGTTGGTGAGCTCATCGGGGACGTAGTCCCCGGCATCCACGATCGCCTTCACCTGTTTGCCCAGATCGGTCTCGTTCGCGATGTTCGCGCGGAAGATGTCCCCCGTCGAGATCGTCGGGATGTCGAACCGCTCGCCGATGCGCGCCGCCTGCGTGCCCTTGCCGGCGCCGGGAGGACCGACGATGAGCAGGCGGGCCGTCAACGAAGCAGGCCTTCGTAATGCCGCTGCTGCAGCTGGGAGTCGATCTGCTTCACCGTCTCGAGGCCGACGCCGACCATGATCAGGATGCTGGTGCCGCCGAACGGGAAGTTCTGGTTGGCGTTGATGAAGGCCAGCGCGATGAGCGGGATGAGCGCCACGCAGCCGAGGTAGATCGAGCCGGGGAGCGTCACGCGGGTCAGCACGTAGTCGAGGTACTCGGCGGTGGGCCGGCCGGCACGGATGCCGGGGATGAACCCGCCGTACTTCTTCATGTTGTCGGCGACCTCGTCCGGGTTGAACGTGATGGCGACGTAGAAGTAGGTGAAGCCGACGATGAGCAGGAAGTACAGCGCCATGTACAGCGGGTGGTCGCCGCGTGTCAGGTAGGTGTTGATGAAGTCGACCCAGGGTGCCGGAGCTGTCGCACTGCCCACGGCCGGCTGATTGAACTGAGCGATCAGCGACGGCAGGTACAGCAGCGACGAGGCGAAGATGACCGGCACGACGCCCGCCATGTTGACCTTGATCGGGATGTAGGTGTTGTTGCCGCCGTAGGTGCGGCGGCCGACCATGCGCTTGGCGTACTGCACGGGGACCCGGCGCTGCGACTGCTCGACGAAGATGACGGCCATCATGATGAGCACGCCGATGCCGATGACGGCGATCAGCACCTCGGGGCCGCGCTCCGTCAGGATCTTGGAGAGCGAGTCGGGGAAGCGCGCCGCGATCGACGTGAAGATCAGGATCGACATGCCGTTGCCGACGCCGCGCTCGGTGATGAGCTCGCCCAGCCACATGATGACGCCGGTTCCGGCGGTCATCGTGATGACCATGAGCAGGATGGCGTACCAGGCGTCGTCTGCGATGAGATCGCCGCACGCACCCGAGTTGGTGCCGAACAGCTGCCCGCTGCGGGCGACCGTGATGAGCGTGGTCGACTGCAGCACCGCGAGCGCGATGGTGAGGTACCGGGTGTACTGGGTCAGGCGGGACTGACCGGCCTGCCCCTCCTTGTACAGGGCTTCGAACCGGGGGATGACGACGCGCAGCAGCTGCACGATGATCGACGCGGTGATGTACGGCATGATGCCGAGCGCGAACACCGACAGCTGCAGCAGTGCACCGCCGCTGAACAGGTTGACGAGGTCGTAGAGGCCGCCGGCGTTGCTGTTCTGCTTCAGGCACTCCTGCACGTTGCCGAAGTCGACGAACGGCGCAGGGATGAAGGACCCGAGGCGGAAGATCGCGATGACGCCGAGCGTGAACCCGATCTTCTTACGCAGATCTGGCGTGCGGAAGATCCGCGCGACGGCACTGAACACGGGAGCCTCCCAGGATGGAACGTGGAATGCGGCAGTCCGGAGTGGACCGACGGGACGGGTGGCCCAGTTCGTGAAGACACTGTGGCCACCTACCCGATGGCTACTTGATGGAACCGCCGGCGGCGACGATCTTCTGCTCAGCAGAGCTGGAGACCTTATCGACGGCAACGTTCAGCTTAACTGCAATGTCACCCGACCCGAGAACCTTGACCTTCTCGTTCTTGCGAACGGCGCCCTTGGCCACGAGATCGGCGATGCTGACATCGCCGCCCTTCGGGTAGAGCTCGGCCAGCTTCTCGAGGTTGACGACCTGGTACTCGACCCGGAACGGGTTCTTGAAGCCGCGCAGCTTGGGCGCACGCATCACCGAGTTCAGGTTTCCACCCTCGAGCCCGACGCGCACCTGGTAGCGCGCCTTCGTGCCCTTGGTTCCACGGCCGGCCGTCTTGCCCTTCGAGCCTTCACCGCGTCCGACGCGGGTCTTGGCCTTCTTGGCGCCGGCGGCGGGGCGCAGGTGGTGCGCCTTGAGGATCTGCGGACGCGATTCCTTCGAGGCTTCACTCTGCTTCTTGCTCGCCTTCGGCGACGAGGCGCCGGATGCCGGGGTCGCCTTGGCAGCGGTCGTCGCCTTCGCGCTCGACTCGGCCTTCGATCCCGTCGACGCCGGAGCCTTCGCGGCCGAAGCCTTGGGCGCGGCGGCGGCCGTGGCCTTGGGCTTCTCAGCCGCGGGCTTCTTCTCGGCAGCGGCCTTGGGGGCAGCAGCCTTCGCAGCAGCGGGCTTCTTCTCAGCCGCAGCCTTCGGCGCGGCAGCCTTGGCGGCCGCCGGCTTCTTGGCGGCGGGCTTCTTGTCTTCGCTGGTCTTATCGTTATCGGCCATCAGTCAATCTCCTCGACCTTGACGAGGTGCGCGACCGTGTTCACGTAGCCGCGGTTCTGCTTGTTGTCCTCACGCACGACGACGTCGCCGATGCGCTTCAGTCCGAGGCTGCGCAGCGTGTCCCGCTGGTTCTGCTTCTCGCTGATCTTGGACTTGATCTGGGTCACCTTGAGACGGGCGGCCATCAGGCACCTGCCTTCGCGGTTGCCGCGGCGCGGTCGTCGGCCTCGGCGCGGATGAGGCGCTCCGGTGCGACGTCCTCGAACTCGAGGCCGCGGCGGGCGGCGACGGCGCGCGGCTCTTCGAGCTGCTTGAGTGCCGCAACCGTCGCGTGGACGATGTTGATCGTGTTCGACGAACCGAGCGACTTGCTGAGCACGTCGTGGATGCCGGCGCACTCGAGCACGGCGCGGACCGGGCCACCGGCGATGACGCCGGTACCGGCAGCGGCCGGACGAAGCAGCACGACGCCGGCAGCGGCCTCGCCCTGCACCGGGTGCGGGATCGTCTTCTGCGAGCGCGGGACGCGGAAGAAGTTCTTCTTCGCCTCTTCGACGCCCTTCGAGATCGCCAGCGGCACCTCACGTGCCTTGCCGTAGCCGACGCCGACCATGCCGTTGCCGTCACCCACGACGACGAGCGCCGTGAAGCTGAAGCGACGGCCGCCCTTGACGACCTTGCTCACGCGGTTGATGGTGACGACGCGCTCGAGGAACTGGCTGTCCTCGCGGCTGCCCCTGGCACCCCCGCGATCGTTGCGCGGGCTGCGCTCGCGGCTGCCACGACGGGCCTCGCGCTCGTTGCCGTTCTGTGCGGTACCGGCTGCGGTCTCGACGACGGTGCCCTCGGGCACCTCGGCGACCTCGGGGGTCGTCACCGTCTCGGCTGCAGCTTCGGTGGTCTCTTCGGACGTCACGTCCTGCTCCTTGTTATCTGCTGTTGCGTCACTCACAGGTCGAGCCCTCCCTCGCGGGCGCCTTCGGCGATCGCGGCGACACGTCCGGCGAACCGGTTGCCTCCGCGGTCGAAGACGACGGCGCCGACTCCGGCCTTCTTGGCGCGCTCGGCGATCAGCTCGCCGACCTTCTTGGCCTTGGCGGTCTTGTCACCCTTGAAGGTGCGCATGTCGTCCTCGAGCGTCGAGGCAGAGGCCACGGTGTGGCCCTTGCTGTCGTCGACGACCTGCACGAAGACGTGCCGGGACGAGCGGGTGACGACGAGGCGCGGGCGCTCCGGCGTGCCGGCGATGCGCTTGCGGAGCCGGGCGTGACGACGGTCGCGCTGTGCGCTCTTGCTCACGGTAGCCATTACTTACCACTCTTTCCGGCCTTGCGGCGAACGACCTCGCCGGCGTACCGCACGCCCTTGCCCTTGTAGGGCTCGGGCTTGCGGAGCTTGCGGATGTTCGCTGCGACCTCACCGACGGCTTGCTTGTCGATGCCTTTGACGGTCAGCTTGTTGGTGCCCTCGACCTCGAATGAGATGCCGGCGGGCGGTTCGACGGTGATCGAGTGCGAGTAGCCGAGCGCGAACTCGACGCCCGAACCCTTCGACGCGACACGGTAACCGGTTCCGACGACCTCGAGGCTCTTCTCGTAGCCCTCGGTGACGCCGATGATCAGGTTGGCGATGAGCGTGCGGCTCAGGCCATGAAGCGAGCGCGATGCGCGCTCGTCATCCGGTCGGGTCACGATGACCTGGCCGTCTTCGAGCTTCGCTTCGATCGGGGCCTTGACGACGAGCGACAGCTCGCCCTTCGGGCCCTTCACCGCGACCTTCTGTCCGTCGATGGTGACGGTGACCGCGCCGGGCACGGTGATGGGCATGCGTCCGATACGTGACATCTCAGGTCACCACACGTAGGCGAGGACTTCCCCACCCACGCCCTTCTTGTTCGCTCCACGGTCGGTCAGCAGACCGGACGAGGTGGACAGGATGGCGACACCCAGACCGCCGAGCACGTGCGGGATCTCGGTGGACTTCGCGTACACGCGCAGTCCGGGCTTCGAGACGCGCTTGATGCCGGCGATCGACCGCTCGCGGTTCGGGCCGTACTTGAGGTCGATGGTCAGCGTGCTGCCGACGCGAGCCTCCTCGACCTTCCATCCCGCGATGTAACCCTCTTTCTGGAGGATCTCGGCGATGTGGGTCTTGAGCTTGCTGTTGGGCATCGAGACCGTGTCGTGGTAGGCACGGTTCGCGTTGCGCAGACGGGTGAGCATGTCAGCTACCGGGTCTGTCATCGTCATGTGATTGGTTTCCTTTATTCAGACGGTTTCCGTACGGGGTTCACCCCCTACGGACCTGTTTGATTGAGCTGCCTAGGAGGCAGCCTTCTCGGTGGACTGGAACGGGAACCCGAGCTCGCGCAGCAGCGCTCGCCCCTCGTCGTCGTTCTTCGCCGTGGTGACGACAGTGATGTCGAAGCCGCGGACGCGGTCGATCTGGTCCTGGTCGATCTCGTGGAACACGCTCTGCTCTGCGAGACCGAAGGTGTAGTTGCCGTTGCCGTCGAACTGCTTCGGGCTGAGGCCACGGAAGTCGCGGATGCGCGGGAGCGCGAGCGACAGCAGCCGGTCGAGGAACTCCCATGCGCGGTCGCCCCGCAGCGTGACGTGCGCGCCGATCGGCATGCCCTCACGCAGCTTGAACTGGGCGATCGACTTGCGGGCCTTGGTGACCTGCGGCTTCTGGCCGGTGATCAGGGTGAGGTCCTTGACGGCCCCGTCGATCACCTTGGAGTCGCGGGCGGCCTCGCCGACACCGGTATTCACGACGATCTTCACGAGACCCGGAACCTGGTGGGGGTTCGTGAACTTGAACTCCTCGGTCAGGGTCTTGGTGATCTCGGTACGGTACTTCTGCTTCAGGCGCGGCAGGGTTTTGCCTGCCTGCGCGGCAGTTGCGGTAGCCATCAGAACTTCTCTCCGGACTTCTTCGCGTAACGCACGCGCACGGTCTTCTTGACGCCGTTCTTCTCGACGACCTCTTCTTTGAATCCGACGCGGGTCGGCTTCTTGGTCTTCGGGTCGACGAGCTGGACGTTCGAGATGTGGATGGGCGCCTCATGCTGCTCGACGCCACCGGTCTTCGTGCCGCGCTGGGTCTGGCCGACCTTGATGTGCTTGGTCACGTAGTTGATGCCCTCGACGAGGATCTTGTCCTTGCCGGACAGGATCTCGAGGACCTTGCCCTGCTTGCCGCGGTCGCCGCCGCGCGCCTGGGTCGGCCCGCTGATGACCTGGACCAGGTCACCCTTCTTGATGTTCGCCATGACTAAATGACCTCCGGGGCGAGCGAGATGATCTTCATGAACTTCTTGTCACGAAGCTCGCGGCCGACCGGTCCGAAGATGCGGGTACCGCGGGGGTCCCCATCCGGCTTCAGGATGACGGCGGCGTTCTCGTCGAACTTGATGTACGAGCCGTCGGCGCGACGGGACTCCTTCTTGGTGCGGACGATGACCGCCTTGACGACGTCGCCCTTCTTGACGTTGCCGCCGGGGATCGCGTCCTTGACGGTCGCCACGATGACGTCACCGAGCCGCGCGTAACGACGGCCGGAGCCGCCGAGCACGCGGATGGTGAGCAGCTCTTTGGCGCCCGTGTTGTCCGCGACCTTGACGCGGGATTCTTGCTGCAGCATGAGCTACTTCGCCTTCTCTACGATCTCGACGAGACGCCAGCGCTTCGTTGCCGAGAGCGGGCGGGTCTCGTTGATGAGCACCAGGTCGCCGATGCCGGCGCTGTTCTGCTCGTCGTGGGCCTTCACCTTGGAGGTGCGGCGGATGACCTTGCCGTACAGCGGGTGCTTCACGCGGTCTTCGACCTCGACGACGATGGTCTTGTCCATCTTGTCGCTCGTGACGTACCCACGGCGCACCTTGCGGTATCCACGGGCGCTTGCGTCGCGAACGTCGTGGGCGGCGCCTTCGTGCCCCGTCGGAGCGGCGGGCTCGGTTGCCTTCGCCATTACTTGGCCTCCTCGGCGGTCTCGGTCTCGGCGGCAGCGTCAGCAGCCTCCGACTTCTTGGGTGCCGCAGCCTTCTTAGGGGCCTTGGCGGGCGCTTCGGACACGACAGGCGTGGCACGGATGCCCAGCTCGCGCTCACGGATGACCGTGTAGATGCGGGCGATGTCGCGCTTGACGGCGCGCAGGCGGCCGTGGCTCTCGAGCTGACCGGTGGCCGACTGGAAGCGCAGGTTGAACAGCTCCTCCTTGGCCTTCTTCAGTTCGTCGACCAGACGGTCGTCTTCGAAGGTGTCGAGCTCGACAGGTGCGAGCTCCTTGGATCCGACGGCCATTATGCGTCGCCCTCCTCGCGCTTGATGATGCGTGCCTTCAGGGGCAGTTTGTGGATGGCTCGGGTGAGCGCCTCGCGGGCGAGAGTCTCGTCGACTCCCGCGACCTCGAAGAGCACGCGGCCCGGCTTGATGTTCGCGACCCACCACTCGGGCGAACCCTTACCGGAACCCATGCGGGTTTCGGCCGGCTTCTTGGTGATCGGGCGGTCGGGGTAGACGTTGATCCACACCTTGCCGCCGCGCTTGATGTGGCGGGTCACCGCGATACGAGCGGACTCGATCTGGCGGTTCGTCACATACGCGGGCGTGAGGGCCTGGATGCCGAACTCGCCGAACGAGACCTTGGTACCACCGGTCGCAGCGCCGGTGCGACCCGGGTGATGCTGCTTGCGGTGCTTGACCTTACGGGGAATAAGCATGTCTAGCTCTCAGCTCCTGCGGCGACGGGAGCGCCATCACGGGGTCCGCGGCCACGGGGGCCACGGTCGTCACGACGCTCGGGGCGGGTCGACTTCTGCGAAGCCTGCTCGCGCGCCAGCTCTTTGTTGGTGATGTCGCCCTTGTAGATCCAGACCTTCACGCCGATGCGGCCGAAGGTGGTGCGGGCCTCGTAGAAGCCGTAGTCGATGTTCGCGCGCAACGTGTGCAGCGGAACCCGGCCCTCGCGATAGAACTCGGAGCGGCTCATCTCGGCGCCGCCGAGACGGCCGGACACCTGGATGCGGACGCCCTTCGCTCCGGCGCGCTGAGCACCCTGCAGGCCCTTGCGCATCGCGCGGCGGAACGCCACACGTGCACTGAGCTGCTCGGCGATGCCCTGAGCGACCAGCTGAGCCTCGGCCTCGGGGTTCTTCACCTCGAGGATGTTGAGCTGGATCTGCTTGCCCGTCAGCTTCTCGAGGTCGGAGCGGATGCGCTCGGCCTCCGCGCCGCGGCGTCCGATGACGATTCCGGGGCGCGCGGTGTGGATGTCCACACGCACGCGATCACGGGTGCGCTCGATCTCGATGCGGGCGACGCCGGCACGGTCGAGGCTCGTCTTCAGCGAGTTGCGGATCTTAATGTCCTCGGTCACGTAGTCCGAGTAGCGCTGACCGGGCTTCGTCGAGTCGGAGAACCAGCGCGACACGTGGTCGGTGGTGATCCCGAGGCGGAAGCCGTACGGGTTGACCTTCTGGCCCATTTACTTACCTGCCTTTTTGGACTTGGCTGCTGCGGCATCCGCCAGCTCGTCGGGCGTGCTGAGCACGACCGTGATGTGACTGGTGCGCTTGAGGATCTTGAACGCGCGGCCCTGGGCACGCGGGCGGAAGCGCTTGAGCGTGGCTCCCTCGTCGACGTACGCCTTCGAGATGAAGAGGTCCTGCTCGTCGAGGTAGCTGTTCGAGGCGTCGGCCTTGACCCGGGCGTTCGCCATCGCCGAGGCGACCAGCTTGTACACCGGCTCGCTGGCGCTCTGCGGCGCGAACTTGAGGATGGCCAGCGCCTCGGTGGCCTGCTTGCCGCGGATCAGATCCACGACGCGGCGCGCCTTCATGGGCGTGACACGGATGTGGCGCACACGCGCGATCGACTCGACCATCAGCGACGCCGTCCCTTCTTGTCGTCCTTCTCGTGTCCACGGAAGGTGCGCGTCGGGGCGAACTCGCCCAGCTTGTGACCGACCATGGTCTCGGTCACGAAGACCGGGATGTGCTTGCGACCGTCGTGCACGGCGATCGTGTGCCCGAGCATGTCGGGGATGATCATCGAGCGACGCGACCAGGTCTTGATCACGTTCTTGGTGTTGGCCAGGTTTTGCGTCGCCACCTTGCGGAACAGGTGGTCGTCGACGAAGGGACCCTTTTTGAGACTGCGAGGCATCTGCTTCTTCTACCCTTAGCGCTTCTTGCCGACATTACGGCGGCGGACGATGAGCTTGTCGCTGGGAAGGTTGCGCTTGCGCGTACGACCTTCTTTCTGGCCCCACGGGCTGACCGGGTGGCGACCACCGGAGGTCTTGCCCTCACCACCACCGTGCGGGTGGTCGACCGGGTTCATGGCGACACCGCGGACGGTCGGGCGGACACCCTTCCAGCGCATGCGGCCGGCTTTGCCCCAGTTGATGTTCGACTGCTCGGCGTTGCCGACCTCGCCGATCGTCGCGCGGCAGCGCAGGTCGACGTTGCGGATCTCGCCGGACGGCAGACGCAGCTGCGCGTAGGGGCCGTCCTTGGCGACGAGCCGGACGCCGGCACCGGCCGAGCGGGCCATCTTCGCGCCGCCACCGGGCTTCAGCTCGATGGCGTGGATGACGGTACCGACGGGGATGTTCTTCAGCGGCAGGTTGTTGCCGGGCTTGATGTCGGCGGCCGGACCGGACTCGACGATGTCACCCTGCGACAGCTTGTTCGGCGCGATGATGTAGCGCTTGGTGCCGTCGACGAAGTGCAGCAGCGCGATGCGCGCGGTGCGGTTCGGGTCGTACTCGATGTGAGCGACCTTGGCGTCGACGCCGTCCTTGTCGTTGCGCTTGAAGTCGATGACGCGGTACTGGCGCTTGTGACCGCCACCGATGTGACGGGTCGTGATGCGGCCGGTGTTGTTGCGTCCACCGGTCTTGGGCAGCGGGCGCAGCAGCGACTTCTCGGGCGTGGAACGCGTGATCTCGACGAAGTCGGCGACCGACGAACCGCGGCGACCGGGAGTCGTGGGCTTGTATTTGCGAATAGGCATGTTGTTCTCCCTGAGCCCTAGCCGACAGCCGTGAAGATGTCGATCGAGACGGACTTGAGCGTGACGATGGCGCGCTTGGTGTCTTTGCGCTTGCCGATGCCGAACCGCGTGCGACGCAGCTTGCCCGTGCGGTTGAGGGTGTTGACCGAGGCGACCTTGACGTTGAAGATCTTCTCGATCGCGAGCTTGATCTCGGTCTTGTTGCTGCGCGGGTCGACCTCGAAGGTGTACTTGCCGTCGTCGATCAGGCCGTAGCTCTTCTCGCTGACGACCGGCTTGAGGATGATGTCGCGCGGGTCCTTGTTGTTGCCGCTCACTCGCCGGCCTCCTTCTTGTCAGCCTTCGGCTCGGCCTTGGCCTCGGCCTTGGCCTCGGTCTTCGGCTCGGCCTTGGCCTCGGTCTTCGGCTCGGCCTTGGCCTCGGCGGGGGTCGCGCCCTGCTTCTTGGTGACGAACCAGTCGTAGGCGGCCTTGGTGAAGACGACGTCGTCGCTGACCACGACGTCGTAGGCGTTCAGCTGGTCGACCGTCAGCACGTGCACGTTCTTGAGGTTGCGCACGCTCTTGAGCGTGATCTCGTCGTCGTGCTCGATGACGATCAGCACGTTCTTGCTGGTCGCCACGTTCTCGAGGACCGACACCGCGGCCTTGGTCGAAGGTGCACCGTCGACGGCGAACGTCTCGATGACATGCAACCGCTCACCGCGAGCCCGGTCGGAGAGGACGCCGAGCAGGGCTGCGGCGATCATCTTCTTGGGGGTCCGCTCGGAGTAGTCGCGCGGCACCGGTCCGTGGACGATTCCGCCACCGCGGTGCTGCGGCATGCGGATGGAGCCCTGACGGGCGCGGCCGGTGCCCTTCTGCTTGAAAGGCTTGCTGCCGGAACCGGAGACCTCGCCGCGACCCTTGGTCTTGTGAGTGCCCTGGCGGGCGGCAGCGAGCTGCGCGGTCACGACCTGGTGGATGAGGGGGACATTGGTCTGCACGTCGAAGATCGCGCCGGGCAGGTCGACCGAACCGGTCTTCTTGCCTTTCGAGTCGACGACGTCGAGTGTCGTGGCCATGGTTACTTGGCTCCCTTCACCGCGTTGCGGACGAAGACGATGCGGCCGCGAGCGCCGGGAACGGCGCCCTTGACCAGGATGATGTTCTTCTCGAGGTCGACCGAGTGCACCTTGAGGCCCTGCACGGTGACGCGCTCGCCACCCATGCGACCGGCCATGCGCATGCCCTTGAAGACGCGGCTCGGGGTCGAGCTGGCGCCGATCGAGCCGGGCTTGCGGTGGTTGCGGTGCGAACCGTGGCTGGACGACACGCCCTTGAAGTTGTGGCGCTTCATGACGCCGGCGAAGCCTTTGCCCTTGGAGGTGCCCACGACATCCACGTACTGGCCTGCCTCGAAGATGTCGACCGCGAGCTCTTGCCCGAGCGTGTACTCGGCGGCGTCGGCGGTGCGCACCTCGGTGAGGTGGCGGCGCGGCGTCACGCCGGCCTTGTCGAAGTGGCCGGAGGCCGGCTTGTTCACCTTGCGGGGGTCGATCTGGCCGTACGCGATCTGGATCGCGACGTAGCCGTCGACCTCTTCGGTGCGCAGCTGGGTGACGACGTTCGGGGTGATCTCCACGACGGTCACCGGGATGAGCTTGTTGTTCTCGTCCCAGACCTGCGTCATGCCGAGCTTGGTGCCCAGCAGACCCTTGGTGGTCTTCGTTGAAGTCATGGCGATGCCCTACAGCTTGATTTCGATGTTGACGTCGGCGGGCAGGTCGAGACGCATGAGCGAGTCGACGGCCTTCGGCGTCGGGTCGATGATGTCGATGAGTCGTTTGTGGGTGCGCTTCTCGAACTGCTCGCGGCTGTCCTTGTACTTGTGAGGACTGCGGATCACGACGACCACGTTCTTCTCGGTGGGCAGCGGGACCGGGCCGACGACGGTCGCACCCGCGCGGGTCACCGTGTCGACGATCTTGCGCGCCGAGGCGTCGAGACCGGCGTGGTCGTACGACTTGAGCCGGATGCGGATCTTCTGTCCCGCCATGTGCGTTCTCTTCTCTTTCGTCTCATGCTCTGTCGCTGGGGCAGAGCACACGCGCAACACTGCTGTTCGCGCACCGCTGTTCTTCTGTCAATCCGCACGCCGTTGGAACTCGCGCAAACGAGTTCGGTCCGGGTGGGATTCGAGTGAAACGTGTTCTGCTGCCTGCGGCCCAGCCGCGTCCGGCTTTCGCCGGGGGCTGTGCACTGCCTGGGCAGTGACCCGCGCACGCAAGTACGCGGGGTGTTGAACTAGAAGAGTTTGCCACACTGCCGCATTTGCTGCAACCCGGGCGTGTCGCGCGGCGCGGGCGGGCGGCGCGCGGCGCGGCCGCGCCCGGCGCCCAGCGTGCACGTTTGCGCCGAGCGTGCGTGGTCGTACGTGCTCGCACGGGGGCAAACGTGCAAGCTCGGCATCAGCGACGACGCGGGATGCCCGCGGCAGCGAGTTTGGCGACCAGACCGGCGCGGTTCCAGGCGTCGTTCCACGTGAGGCGCACGAACCCGGATGACTGCGCGCGGAGCTCGTCCTCGCGCAGCTTCTCGTCCCAGAGCGCCTGCTCGGGCGTCCGGCCGGCGAGGAATCTCGGGTCCTCATATTTGACTCGTCCGTCGGACTCGCAGATCACATCGAATTCCGGCCAGTAGAAGTCGACCCAGTAGTGCTGTCCGCCGCGTCCGGTGTACCGCTTCTGCTGCTCGGGCTGGGCGAACCCCAGCTCGTGGAATCTGACGCGGCAGAGCGTCTCATTCGGGGAGGCGGAATGTTCGCTCGCGAAGCGAGCGACCGCCTCGGCCTTGCGCGAACCGCGGAACGGGCGTCGCCGAGCGATGGCGCGGTCGATGCGATCCCGGTCCGTGAGGCCGGAGTGCAGGGCGGACTCCAGGGCGCACGCCCCGCTCAGGAACGTCCGCCCGGCGACATAGTCGACCAGGGTCCGGTCGGGAGCCGTGAGGCGGAACGCGTCCAGCTCCACCACGTCCTGCGAGCCGAGGGGCGCTTCATGTCGGACGACGGCGCGGTTGCTGCGCAAGCCGGAACCGGGAGGCACCGTGATCTGAGGACGAGTGGGCAGGCCGCCGACGATCGGCATCCTCCAGGCGACGGCGGCCGATTCGTGCGAGAACACAGGCGTGCCGCGCGCGGCCGCACTGGTCGCGAGCACGCGGATGAGGTGCCGGTCTTCGGGCGAGAGTGCTTGCCAGAGGGCGGAATCCGCGTAGGCGCCGCGGCGCACCCGGGACAGGTCGCCGGACTGCGCAGAGCGGGCGAGCCGGCGTTCGGACTCGCCCTCGCGCCGGACGTCGGCGGCTCGGACGAAAGGCAGAGAAGGCAGATCAGTCATGCCCGATGGTGTCCGCGCCGCCCCTCGCCGATAGGCCGTTCGCGCGAACCTGTGGGCAACCGGCCCTGTGGATGCGCCCACCCGAGCACGTTCGCGTCGAGCGAGCGTGGCCTGCCGTGCTCGCTCGGCGCAAACGTGCACGCTCGGCGTCGGAGGCGCCGCGCGCGGCGCCGGGGCGCGCGCGGGTCAGGGCGCGAGCACGCGCCAGACCAGGGGGACCCCCGGGCGGTACGCGAGGTGCGTGAAACTCGGGGCGTCGAGCACCACGAGGTCGGCGCGGGCGCCGACCTGCAGGTGGCCGATGTCGGTGCGGCGGAGGGCGGCTGCTCCGCCGAGCGTCGCCGCGCGCAGGGCCTCGTACGGGGTGAGACCCATCTCGCGAACAGCGAGCGCGATGCACAACGGCATCGAGGTCGTGTAGCTCGATCCGGGGTTGCAGTCGCAGGCCAGCGCCACCGCGACCCCGGCATCGAGCAGACGCCTCCCGTCGGGGTACGGCTGCCGCGTCGAGAATTCCACACCGGGCAGCAGAGTCGCCACGGTGGATGACCCGGCGAGCACCTCGATGTCGGTGGAGGACAGGTACGTGCAATGGTCGATCGAGGCCACATCGAGCGAGACCCCGAGCGCGATCGCCTCGGGGTTCGGGCCGAGCTGCGCCGCGTGCATCCGCAACCCGAGCCCGGCGGCGCTTCCGGCTTCGAGGATGCGCCGCGACTCCTCCACCGTGAACGCACCGGTCTCGCAGAACACGTCGATCCAGCGCGCGTGCGGAGCACACGCTTCCAGCATCGCGCCGCAGACCCGGTCCACGTACTCCTCCCGCGTGGTGCCGTCGGGCACGACGTGGGCGCCGAGATAGGTGACCTCATCGGTCAGGGTCGCGGCGAGCGCGAGCGCACGTTCCTCGTCGGAAACCGTGAGCCCGTACCCGGACTTGATCTCGAGTGTGGTGGTGCCCTGCGAGCGGGCTTCCGCCAGCAGCCGTCGCGCGTTCGCGAGCAGCGCGTCGTCCGACGCCTCGCGGGTGAGACGCACGGTCCGCCTGATGCCACCCGCCTCGTAGGGCCGCCCCGCCATCCGGGCCTCGAATTCGTCGGCTCGATCCCCTGCGAACACGATGTGGCTGTGCGAGTCGACGAAGCCGGGGATGACGCACCTTCCCTCCACATCGAGCGCTTCGTCGGCGACCGGTGCGTCGAGGGCGTCTCCTACCCAGGCGACCAACCCGTCCTCCACAAGCAGGGCGGCATCCGCACGCTGTGGACGCTCGGCGTCATGGGTGACAAGAAGGCCGATCCCGGTGACCAGGGTCGAGGTCACGCGCGGTCCTCGATGAGCTCGACGCGCGCACGCACCGCTTCGAGTACGCACAGCGCGGTCAAGCGCACGGTGCGCCCGTCGGGGGTGTCGGCCGCGGCATCCACCTCGGTCAGGTCGATCGAGACGACATCCGGATGCAGTCCCGCCAGCCGCGCGGCGGTGCGCAGTTCCATCGCCGAGAGGCCTCCGGGTACCGACGCCGGGCACGCCGGAGCGGCCGCCCGATCGCAGACGTCCACATCCAGATCCACGTGCACGCGGCGGTTGCCCGACCCCGCGAGCTCCAGGGCCTCGGCCATGACGTCGTCGATCGGGCGGCGCCGCAGCTCGTCGCGGAGGACCACGGTGATGCCGAGGTCGGCGGCGCGTTTGGCGTACTCGCGCGAGTTGGCGAGGGGTTCGATGCCGATCTGCACGACGGCGGTCCCGGCGATCCCCGCCTCGATCAGCTGCCGCACCGGCGACCCGTTCGACACGCCGTCGCGCAGGTCGTGGTGGGCGTCGACCGTCACGAGCCCGGTCGCGCCACGGCCGAGCGCGACGGGGACGGTGGCGGAGTTGTCGCCGCCGATGGCGATCAGCAACTCGGCCTCCACAGCCGCGATCCATGGTGCTGCATCCACCAGATCCGGATCCACGGCGTCCCCAGCGTCCACCACGCGCAACCCTGAGGTATGCAACGAATACCGCTTCAGCGCCTCCCGCACGGCCGCGGGGGTGAGGTGCGCTTGCGTCGGCGAGAGCGACCGGGTGTGGGTCGGGATGCCCGCGAGGGCGATGTCCGCGCGCTGGCCGGGTACGGCATCCGGCCACGATCCCGCGCGGGGCCAGAGCGGATCATTCGGCAGGGCGATGGCCATGGGCTAACCCTCGCGCATGGGAACGCGCACGTCGAGGCGTTCGGCGACCTCGATCGCCTCGTCGTATCCCGCGTCGACGTGGCGGATGACGCCCATGCCGGGGTCGTTGCGCAGGACGCGCGCGATCTTCTCGCCGGCGAGCGCCGTGCCGTCGGCGACAGTGACCTGCCCGGCGTGGATCGAGCGGCCGATCCCGACGCCCCCGCCGTGGTGGATGCTCACCCAGGTCGCGCCCGACGCGGTGTTGACCAGCGCGTTGAGCAGCGGCCAGTCCGCGATCGCGTCCGAGCCGTCCTTCATCGCCTCGGTCTCGCGATACGGCGAGGCCACCGAGCCCGAGTCGAGGTGGTCGCGGCCGATCACGAGCGGTGCCGAGACCTCGCCCGAGGCGACCATGTCGTTGAACCTCAGGCCCGCGACGTCGCGCTCGCCATACCCCAGCCAGCAGATGCGGGCGGGCAGCCCCTGGAAGTGCACGCGTTCGCCGGCCATCTTGATCCAGCGGGCGAGCGACTCGTTCTCGGGAAAGAGCTCGAGCACCGCGCGGTCTGTCGCGGCGATGTCGGCCGCGTCGCCCGAGAGCGCAGCCCACCGGAACGGGCCTTTGCCCTCCGAGAACAGCGGGCGGATGTACGCGGGCACGAAGCCGGGGAAGCTGAAGGCGTCCGCGTACCCGGCCGTGAGCGCCTCGGTGCGGATGTTGTTGCCATAGTCGAACACCTCGGATCCGGCCCTCTGGAACCCGACCATCGCCTCGACGTGACGCGCCATCGAGGCGCGGGCGGCATCCGCGAAGCCGGTCGGGTCGGCCTTGCGCGCGGCGTCCCATTCGTCGACGGAGTACTCCAGCGGCAGGTACGCGAGCGGGTCGTGCGCGCTGGTCTGGTCGGTGACGATGTCGATCTCGGCTCCGCGCGCGAGCATGTCGGGAAAGACCGCGGCCGCGTTGCCGAGCAGCCCGATGCTGAGCGGCTTCTTCGCGTCGCGCGCCGCGTAGGCACGCTCGAGGGCGTCCTCGATCGACGAGGCCTGCACGTCCAGATACCCGTGCTCGATGCGGCGCGCGATGCGCGACGGGTCGACGTCGACGCAGATGGCCACACCGTCGTTCATCGTCACCGCCAGCGGCTGCGCCCCGCCCATCCCGCCGAGTCCTGCCGTCAGCGTGATCGTGCCGGCGAGCGTGCCCCCGAACCGCGCAGCGGCCACCGCCGAGAACGTCTCGTACGTCCCCTGCAGGATCCCCTGCGTGCCGATGTAGATCCACGAGCCGGCGGTCATCTGCCCGTACATCGTGAGACCCAGCTTCTCGAGCCGGCGGAACTCATCCCAGTTCGCCCAGTCTCCCACCAGGTTCGAATTGGCGAGAAGCACGCGCGGTGCCCACTCGTGCGTCTGCATCACCCCCACGGGACGGCCCGACTGCACGAGCATCGTCTCGTCGCCCTTCAGGGTGTGAAGCGTGCGCACCAGCGCGTCGAAGCTAGCCCAGTCGCGGGCGGCCTTTCCGGTGCCGCCGTAGACGACGAGCTCGTCGGGGTGCTCCGCGACCTCGGGGTCGAGGTTGTTCTGCAGCATGCGCAGCGCGGCTTCCTGCGGCCAGCCGAGAGTGTTCAGTTTCGTGCCGCGGTGCGCGCGGACGGGACGGGGTCCGGATGTCATGGTTTCTCCTTCAGGGGGACCCGCGCGCCGAGCGAGCACGTTTGCGCCGAGCGTGGGTGGTGGGCCGTGCTCATTGGGCGGAAACGTGCTCGGTCGCGGGAGGCGCCGGCACATGCGCGAGCAGCGCACCCGAGCACACGAGCGCCACCGCGGCGGCGATCTCGGGAGCGAGGTACCGGTCGGGGCCGGGGCCGGGGATCGTCTGCCGCATCGACGCGATCACCGCAGCCGTCACCGGCGCGGGCGCCTCGCCGCGCAACTCGATCCCCCGGGCGGCGGTCAGCAACTCGATCGCGAGCACGCGCTGCAACCCGTCGATCGATCGCCGCAGCTTGCGCGCCGCCGACCAGCCCATCGACACGTGGTCCTCTTGCATGGCACTGGTGGGAATCGAATCCACGGATGCGGGGGCCGCCAGGCGCTTCAGCTCGGTGACGATTCCGGCGGCGGTGTACTGCGCGATCATGAGCCCCGAATCCACGCCGGGGTCCTCGGCCAAGAAGGGCGTGAGCCCGCCGTTGCGCGTCTTGTCCAGAAAGCGGTCCGTGCGCCGCTCGCTCATGCTCGCCACATCCGCGGCCGCGATCGCCAGGAAGTCGAGCACGTACCCGATCGGCGCCCCATGGAAGTTCCCGTTCGACTCGAGCCGACCATCCAGCGTCACCACCGGGTTGTCGATCGCGCTCGCCAGCTCCCGGCCGGCGACCACGGCGGCGTGCTCCACGGTGTCGCGGGCCGCCCCGTGCACCTGCGGCGCGCAGCGCAGCGAGTACGCGTCCTGCACGCGGGTGAACCCGGTCGTCGCATGAGCCGCGATCGCGCCCGATCCGGCGAGCACAGCGCGCATGACGGATGCCGACACCGCCTGCCCCGGATGCGGACGCAGCGCCTGCAGGTCGGCTGCGAACACGCGGTCCGTGCCGGCCAACCCCTCCACGCTCATTGCAGCCGCGAGATCGGCCGTCGTCAGCAACTCACGCAGATCGGTGATCGCGAGGGCCAGCATCGCGAGCATCCCGTCGGTGCCGTTGATGAGCGCCAGGCCCTCCTTCTCTTGCAGCACGATCGGCTCGAGACCTGCCGCGGCGAGTGCCTCGGCGCCCCCCATGGCGACCCCGGCGGCATCGCGCACATCGCCCTCGCCCATCGCCGCGAGCGCGATGTGGGCCAGGGGCGCCAGATCTCCCGAGCAGCCGAGGCTTCCGTACTCGCCGATCACCGGCGTGATTCCGGCGTTGAGCAACGCGACGTACTGCAGCGCGACCTCGGGCCGCACGCCCGTTCGCCCGGTCGCCAGTGTCGACAGGCGCAGCAGCATGGTGCCGCGCACGACCTCGCGCTCGACCTCCGGCCCCGACGACGCCGCGTGCGACCGCACCAGCGAGCGCTGCAGCTGCTGGCGCCGCTCGGGCGGGATGGATGTCGTGGCCAGCGCCCCGAACCCGGTCGACACCCCGTAGTGCGGTTCCGGGTCGCCGGCCAGCTGCTCGATCAGCGCTCGGGATGCCGCGATCGCCTCCAGCGAATCGTCGCTGAGGCGCACAGTGGCTGCGTCCCGGGCTACCGCGACGACCTCCTCGATCGTGACGGGTCCGGTTCCGACGACGACGGTGGCTGCGGTCATGGCGCCATGCAACACCTCGGGGCCCGCCCGCGCAGTAGCCTCCGGCGATAATGTGTCTGAGATGTCAGACACCCGCATGCCCGCTGCGCGCTCGGCGCTCGGCGTTCTGCGCGTGCTGGCCGCGCGGGGCGGTCCCCTGCGCGCCACCACATTGGCGCGTGAGCTCGATGTCCCGCGCTCGAGCATGTACCAGCTGCTCGAGGTGCTCCGCGACGAGGGCTTCGTCGTGCACTACCCCGAGGACCGCACCTACGGGCTCAGCGACGTCGTCGCCCAGCTCGGCTCCGCGGCGAGCGCATCGGAACGCATCGGACGCCTCGCGCGCCCGCTGCTGGAACGGCTCGTGGCATCCGCGCCCGCCCCGGTCGTCGCGCACCTCGCGGTCCTCGGCGGCTCCGACGTGGTCTACGCGGGCCGGGTGCAGGGGTTCCGCGCCCCGACGACGGTCTCCGAGGTCGGGGTGCGCCTGCCCGCGCACCTCACGGCGACGGGCCGCGCCATGCTCGCCGCACTGCCGCGGCCGCAACTCCGGGCGCTGTATCCCTCGCGGGACGCCCTCACCCACCGCAATGCGTCGGGCCCGTCGACGCTGTCCGAACTCGACGCACTGCTGAACGTCGTCCGCGACCGCGGGTGGGCCAGCGAAGACGGCGATGTGACGCCCGAGTACGCGTCCGTCGGGGCGGCCGCGCTCGACCGCAACGGCTACCCGGCGGCGGCGATCGGCGTCACGTTCCTGCGGGCCGCAGTGGGCGAATCCGTCCGCAACGAACTGAGCGCGGCGACCGTAGAGACGGCCGCCGCGCTCACATCACGGTTGACGGGTCGCTAGCGGCCCCCGCCGCCCTTCTCTTCGGCAGCCTTCGCCGCCGCTTCGCGCGCCTCGTCGTCGCCGATCTTGGCGTCCACGTCGTCGCGGATCTCTCCGATCTTGTCGTCGAGCATTCCGCCGGTCACGAAGTTGGCGGCCTTCTCGGCGCCGTCGAGGACGGTGTCGCTGGCGTGCTCCGCCTTCTCGCTGTGCACGGCTCCATGAGCCGCATCCTGAACGTCTTCGGCCTTGTCTTTCACGGCGTCAGCGGCGTTCCCGGCGATGTCCTTCGCCTTGTCGGCAGCGTCGGACGCTGCGTCCTTGGCCTTGTCGACGATGTCGTCGAGTCCCATGGTTTCCTCCCGGCGGCAGGGAGCGTCCCGGCCGACCCCTCATTGTGGCGTGGCGAGGGGACCGCGTCGAGAGCATGCGCGGGTCACTGCCCGAGCAACTCCCGCAACTCGGACTCAACAGAGGCCGTGCGCGCCGGGTCGATGGTCACGCCGCCCTCATACGCGTCGAGCACCCGCGGATCGACGTAGCTGCCGCGCGCGATCGCCGGGGTGTTGTTCAGGTCGTCGGCTGCTGCGCGGACGGCATCGACGATGGCGCGCTTCCGGCCAGAAGCCGTCTCGCGCGGTCCCGTCTTCGCAAGCGACACCGCTGCCGCAGCGGTGCCGTGCAGCGTGCGGAAGTCCTTCGCCGTGAACGCTCCCCCGGTGCGGCGGCGCACGTCCTCGTTGATCTCCTCCGCCGTCAGGGGGTGCCAGCCCCGTTCGTCCTTCCATGCGAGCAGCCGAGCGTTCGCGCCCCGCCGCTTGAGCCGGCGCACCAGCGCCGCGAGATCCGGGTCGCGGATGTCGCTCTCCCACTCCTGCCCGCTCTTCGCCGGGAACTTCAACTCGACCTTGTCGTCGCGCGTGACGATCGCGTGCGCGCACAGCAGCGTCGACAGACCGAAGCTGCCGTGTTCGGCCGCATAGCGCTCGGAGCCGACGCGAAGACTGCCCGTGTCGAGCATCCGGAACGCCCCCGCCAGCACCCGCTCACGCGACAGGTCGTCGCGACGCAGGTCGATCGTCACCCCGCGGCGCGCGGTGGGCAGCGTCTCGGCCAGCTCGAGGGCCCTGTCGTACTTGACCCCGTCCTTCTGCTCGCGCCACGCGGGGTGGTACATGTACTGGCGACGGCCCGCGGCGTCGACTCCGGTCGCCTGAATGTGGCCGTTCGGGTACGGCGCGATCCACACGTCGGTCCAGGCCGGCGGGATGACGAGGGCCGCGAGCCGCTCCCGCGTCGCGTCATCGACGGGGTCGCCCTCGTCCGTCGTGTACCGGAACCCCTTGCCCGACTTCACTCGCCGGAATCCGGGCACGTTCGTGTCGGAACGACGGAGGCGCGGCATGCCTCAACGGTATGTCGCGCCTCCGGATCGCGTCGCGGGGTTGACTGCTAGCTGATCGTGATCACGTTGCTGGGGTCCACAAGCGTCTTGTGAAGGGGCGACGTCACGGTCACTTTCACGTTTATGAGGTGTCCGCTGTCGGTCGCACGTACGACGTAGTAGAAGCCCGTCTCGCCCGCGATCGGTGCACCGTCGATGTACCACTGGAGAGTACGGAACGCATCATCTATTTCTGTGCCGCTCGGGTACTGCTCCTGCAGATAGTAAAACGGCGGTGCCGCGTTCAAGGTGTTGCCGAAGGCGGCCGTCGTCACGTTGGCGCCATTGACCTGGGCGACAAGCGCTTCAGCGGGGATGATCGCGTTCGCCTGCACCGCTGCGAAGCCCGTGTACGTGGCGAATCCGGGCTTTGCGATCGTCACCACCACGCTCACGGACTTGCCGGTGTCCGCAGCGACGAGCTTGTAGCTCATCGCCGTCGAGATCGGCGCGACGACCCCCTCGCGGTACCACTTGTAGGTCATAGTGAAGCCACCCGATGCCGGGACGGTGGGCGTGCCGGCGAAGTTCGCCACCACGATGCCGTTGGCCGGGTTGGGCATGGTCACGACCGGGTGGTAGGTGCCCGGCTGGATGGTGCCGATCGCGACCGCAGCCGTAGCGGGGCTTGCGAGAGACGTCCGCGCGAGGCGGCCCGGGAGGCTTGCGGTCGCCTTCACGGTGATGATCTTGCCGAGGTCGGCCCCAGTCAGCGTGTAGACATCCGCGGTCTGCCCCGCGATCGCCACGCCGCTGCGATACCAGGTGTACGTGATGTCCGGCGAGCCGCCCAGCGTCGTCACATTGTCGGCCTCGAGGAAGGTCGGCGGAGTGGCCGTCAGCGTGTCACCGACATGCACCCCGGCGGTCGGAGTGAGCCCCGCCGCGCCCGCGCCCTGGAT
>JAODAS010000029.1 GCA_025463555.1 Schumannella sp. | reverse complement strand
GCCGCCGGTCTACGAGTGGGCGGACATTGTGGAGCGCTGATCGGCCGTCCATTGGTCGAGGTCGTTGCGGATGTAGCGGATGGTTCTTTTGCCGATCGTGACGTATGCCGGTCCTTGACCGGTTTCGCGCATCCGGCGCAGATCGTCGAGGGTTAGCCCGGTCGCGGTCGCGGCCTGTTCCGGTGTGTAGGAGCGCAGCTCTGCGGGCACGGTGACGCGGTGCCGGCGGAGGTATGCGGCGCTCATCACTGGCAGCTTTCGCAGTAGAGCTCGTCCATCGGATCGACAGGCACCTCGTATGCCTCAAGCGCCTGCTCGGCGGCGAGCCGTGCGATCAGGTCGGGCCGGTACCCGTCCCAGCTGATCCCGTCGACGACCGTGACCGGTGCTGTCGCGTAGGACGTTCCGACCGCCTGCAGGGGGTAGTCGTCGACCGTTACCGGCACCAGCTCGTAGCCGATGCCGACACTGTCCATTGCTGCTCTGGTTTTGTCGCTTGTTGCGGATCCGGACTCCACGTACAAGGTGACGATCCTGCTCATGACCCACTCCCTCTCTCATCTCAACCCATTTGCCTTTCGGCGCTCTTGCCGAAACAGCGCCGGGGGTGAATGAGCAAGAGACCGTGGAATACCGGAGCGAGCGCAGCGAGTGAGGATATGCCGCGAAAGCTCTTGCTCAGAGAGGAACGGTGCGTACCATCACCTAGCCGAAAGGCAACGGAGTTGCCCAACGAACAGGCCCCACCGAGCGACGCTCGGCGGGGCCTGTTCTAGAAAGCTGAGGAGCCGCAGGCTCACCCTTCAATGCTCTGGGCGGGAGATGCAGCGGCAGCACGGCGCTTACGCGCGCGGGGCGCGGACTGACCGGGCGCACGGGCGCCAATCTCACGCAGGTTCTTCTCAGTCCATCCCGCGGCAAGGGCGGCGTTCCAGGCCTTGTCGTGCGCGGCGGCGGCATCCTTGACGGCCTGCTCCGCAGCGTCGAAAACGTTGGTGGCAGAAACGAGTTCTTCCACAGAGCGCACGCGCGCGTTCTGCTCGGCCTCGATGATGGCCCGCGCTTTCCGGGCGGCTTCCTGTGGGTCCAGTTGTACGTCGCTCATGGCCTCAGATTAACAGGACCGCAACCGCTCCACTAGGCGTAACGTGGCACCCTCCCGGTGCTGCCTCACCGATACTTACGCACCGTTCGGGCGGAGCCCCATACGGAGCAAGCTATACAGTTACCCGGGGTAACTGGCTTGCGGTGCTGGACTGTCGCGTCCGGCACCGGCATACTGGTCGTATGGTCCCCGCCAGAGGCGGGTTCGCTGCGCTGGGCCAGAAGGACGGGGGAGGGGCAATGTCGGAGCAGAACGAGAACCGACTGTTCGGCCGTTCTCGACGTGCCAATGCCCGCGGTGAAGCGAAGCGCGCCAAGCGCTACGAGGTGTCGGTCACTCCCGAAGAGGACACGCAGCTGCGCGCTCGTGCCGCGGTTCGTGGTGTGACCGTTCCGCGCCTGTTGTTCGAGTCCGCGATGAGCGGTCACGTGCAGACTGACACCGATCGCAAGGCTGCGATCGTGGAGATATTCGCGGTGCGCCGGTTGCTCGCGAACCTGGCGAACAACGCGAACCAGCTCGCGAAGTACGCGAACAGCGAGGGCACGTTCCCGGCCGAGGCCGAGGCGATCGTGACCGACTATCGGGCGATCGTCCCGCGCCTGTCCGCAGCGATTGAAACGCTGGCCGACTCATGATGCCGAACATCACCCGGGGGAGCCGGATGGGTGGGCTCATGGTCTACCTGGCCGGTCCCGGACGCTCGAACGAACACGAGGAACAGCACCTCGTCGCTGGCAACTCCGCCATCGTCACGATGCACGGATACGGTGTGCTCGATCGTGAGACGGCCTTGGCGATCGCGAAGGACCTCGACGAGCCGCGCGTCGCGCTGGGCGTCGAAGTAACGCGCACACAGAGCATCACCGACCCGGAGACGGGCGCGGTTCACTCGACCACGACGCCGGCAGATGTGTGGCACTGCTCCCTGTCACTACGAGCCGGCGAGGGCCAGCTGTCCGATGAGAAGTGGGGCGCGATCGCGCAAGACTTCGTGGACCGGATGGGATTCACCGAGGCCAGCGGCAAGGCCGAGTGCCGGTGGGTCGCCGTCCGTCACGGTCTGTCGACCAACGGCAACGACCACGTCCACATCGCGGTCTCCTTGGTGCGCGAGGACGGCACCAAAGCGAGCACCCACAACGACTTCAAGAAGGCGCAGGACACCTGCCGCGACCTCGAGCGCGAGTACGGGCTGCAGCAGCTCAGCAGCCGTGAGCACGGCCTGGGGGAGCGGGGCATCAAGCCCGCCGAGCAGGAGCGCGCACGCCGTACCGGCGCCGTCGAGGTCGACGCGCACCGGCTCGAACGGAGCGTGCGTGCTGCGGCGGCCGCGTCGATCGACGAGGGCGAGTTTGTACGTCGGGTACGTCGCGCCGGCGTTCTCATTCGGCCCCGTTTCGCGGCCGGTCGTGACGACGTTGTCGCCGGTTACTCGGTCGCGCTGCGCACCGAGCACGGCACCCCTCCGGTTTGGTACGGCGGCGGCCGGCTCGCCCGCGACCTGACCCTCCCGAGGCTCCGCGAGGGATGGTCCGACAGCCCGCAGGCGGCGCAGGGCGCGGTCGACGAGTGGAAGGCCACCAGCCGCAACCCCTGGCAGTACCGGCCGGTCGCGCCGGGCCGTGAAGAGACAGAGCCGGCCCCGGAACTGTGGCAGAAATACTCCGACGACATGCGGCGAATGCGCGACGAGCTGCGCAGCGTCCCACCGGGCGATCGGGCAGCGTGGGCGCACGTCGCACGCGACACGGCCGGTGCGTTCGCCGCCTGGTCGCAGCGCGTCGAGACGACGCCCGGACCGCTCGCTGCAACCTCCCGTGAGCTGGCCCGGTCGGCGCACATCAAGGCGCACACCTCGAAGCCGAAGAAGGTCAGCATGGGCAGCGCCGGCGGCGCCGCCATGCTGCTGATGCAGGCCGCCAGCCAGGGTCAAGGGACGATGGCCGAGGCGATCCTGATGCGCCAGCTCGCACGGCTCACCGTGGCGATCATCGACATGCACAAGGCCATCGGGGACGAGGCTCGCGCAGCGGAAATCTCCCGCACCCTGAACTCGCAGATGGCCACCGTCGCATCACGGCTGCCCGAGGTTCCCCGGAAGGATCAGAACCCCGCGCCCGTCGACGTCGACGAGCGCACGGCCGAGGCGGTCCGCATTGCTCAGACCGGCCTCAGCGCTCCCCGTCCCGGGTCACCCCTGCCGACAAAGATCGAACCCGCTAAGCCCTACAAGCCCGCGACCGGACCCGAGCAAGACCGCGGCATCGGAAGATAACGGAAGGTGGCAATCATGGCCGAAGAGAACGACGGCATCGCGGACGCACTGGACGGCCAGCTGCGGATCGCGCTCACCGTGGCGGCCCAGCTGGGCGCACGCGTCGCGCGGATCCGCGAAGAACTCGCCCGCACCCGACAGGCTCAGACGGAACGGCAGAACCGTGAGGTGCAAGCCCGGTTCGATGCCGAACGTGCCGCAGCACGGGCCGAGCTCGCGCCGGTGTACGACCGCACCTGGTGGGATACCGCGAGCGTCGACCAGATTGCTGGCGTCCACGAGACGGCCACCGCCTGGCAGGGCATCGACCCCGAGGCCGACCGCGCCGGCGAACGCATCGCAGAGGAAGTCCGAGACCGTTATGGGCTGGACGTCCAGAACCTTCACGCGGACCCCGCCGCAGTACGCGAGGCGTTGGCCAGGGCAGAGCGGACTCGCTCAGAGGCGGCCGCCTCGCGCGGGGAAAGTGTCATCGACGTAGCGGAAGCCGGCGCGTTCATCACCGCGGCCGAGACGCTCGATCGAGTGACCGAGGAACGCCAGCCACCGGCGGACGAACGCGACGAGCAGGCCGCCGAGACCGATGGAGCGCTCGACGTCGACCAGCTGCGAGACGAGGCGGAGAACGAAAGGGGCGTGAGCGACGAACTACGTGGCGAGGCGACCGCCAACCGCGCGGACGCGGCCGAGGCGTTTGACAGTGCCGAGCGGCGGGAACGGTTCGCCTCATCGCTCGAGGGCAAGGCCGATCGTGAGGTCATCGACGCTCGCATGACGACGGCGGCCGACCAAGCCCGGCATCCGCGTGAAGCTGTGACGACCGCACCCAAGCGGGCACCGAGGGCTCGGCGCGCAGCTGGAGCCCCGGGACAGCAGCGCGAACGTCACCTTGGCCGCTGATGGGAGAGCGAGAGGACGCCAGCCGTTCGGCAAGGCAGCGCGTGTCGTGGCGTGACCGAATTCTCGGCGACGCAGTCCAGCGGCAAGCAGAGGAGCATATCTACAACGACCTCATTCACCTGGAGTCGCGCACTACCGCGTTTCTCAGGGCACCCCAGAACGTGCGCACCCAGGTGCTAGCCGAACTCAGTGTGCGCGCCGAGATGAGAGAGGCGGGCGCCAGGACCCCAGCAGCAACGACCTTCATTGTGGTGGTGGGCACCAGCGCAACAGTATTCACCGCACTCATGGTCGCCGTCATCGGCGGATTCTTCACGACACTCGTGCCCCTCGTGGACCCAAAGACGGGCAAGATCCACGGAATCAGCCAGGAGGATTTCACGCAGGTGCTCAGCACAACCGCTCTGGTCGTTGGGCTGGTAGCCCTGATCTCGCTCGTGGCGGCCGCACTCGCGTGGGCGGCCGCACGCACGCAAGACCGTCAGCGAGCCACGTACAAGGCTTGGATAGAGATTTACCGCGAAGCTGTCAACCGTCGATCTCACCTGGCACGACAAGGTCGGTTACGGACGGCTTCTAAGCGCGCTCGCGAGTGACCTTGCGTGTTCGGCTTGCCGCAACTGACTGGCGGTCAGCGGCATACCGTTTGCCGGGATGCTCCGACGATGGCGCCGTTCTCGCTCACCGTGACCCGGGCTACGACACACCCTGGCGCCACGAGCTGACGTCCGAAGGTGCCCAAGTTGGAGTACGGATCTGTTTCAGGCCGAGTCGCCGCTGGTGGCAGCAGATCACCGGCCGGGCGTGCGATGGACTTCGTGCTGGAGGAGTCCGGTGGGGTTTGGCTGACGCGGACCCAGGCGGTGCCGCATTGCCCGGAGTAAATCAGTTCGGCTTGGCCTAGAATCTTTTTTCCGCCGGTGGCGAGTATGGGCCATTGGGTGACAGAGGTCGCCCCGCCGACGCACTCCGTGGCGGTGGGCAGGGTTCCGTCGTAACGACCTGCCGAGATCCACCGCGGTGCGCAGAAGGCTAGCGCGGCCAGCACGACCCAGACGATGGACGTGAGGGCGAGGAGCCGCGGTCGGATCGTTGCATGCCCCGCGACGACGATTCCGATGATCGATCCGATCGCCACCACGATCAGCAACGGAAGCCACTCGAATGGTGCTCCGATCCGAACGGGGATCGCCAGGTAGACGGCCAACGCTCCCGCTGCGAGCCCGCTTGCAGCTACACGAATGACCGATCTGGTGCGCTTGTTGAGGACGAGGCGCTTCTTCGTCATCACGTAGTCCATATCGATCGACGGGCCCAATGCGGGTTAGGTCAATGCTTGGTGTCCTTGGTCGGCGATTCGTTGCCGGGCTTGACGGTGTCGGCGTCGCGGATGACGCCCTTAGGGGTGCGGATGTAGACCTGGCCGCCGCCTGCGTCGGACACCTGCTTCTTCGCGATCTTCTCGGCGCCCCCCTGCGTCGGCGCTTTTGCCGTAGGCGCCTTGGCACCGGGGCGGGTGACCTTCCAGCCATCTCCTCCGTTCGGTGAGACATCGCGACGATTGTTGTTAGCCATGGTTGGTCCTTCTCTCTTCACTCGAGCATCGATCTCGTAGACGTTGGAACCGGGTCGCGCCGCACCCCACTAGGCCACCTGACTGTTCAGTCTCGCCCGCATCGAGCTGGCGACGTCCTGCATGGCGGCAAAGCTCTCCGTGGGAATTCGCACATCGACCCCTGCTTCCGAAAGCGCCTCATTTGCGCTGGCGACAAGAACCGCGGCACGATCAGCTTTCTGTTCGATGTGGTTGAGCCGCCACCCCCTGGCCGCCGGCATCGTTTCGAGCTGAGTGAGCTCCCGCCGCCTCTCTCTCACTGTGTGCTCGCGCCACTGATGGATCATGCTGTCCGCGCCCTCTGTGCAGCAGGCGTTGTCGGGGTTGCACACGAGGGAGCCCATGATACGAGGGTCCTTCAAGATGGCCTCGCCTGCTCGGCGGGGAAGGCTTCGCCCGAACTCGCTGAAATAGGTGTAGGCCTGAGCGCGCGGCGGACTCGAGTCGGCCTTGGGCCGGCGCGACGCCGCGAGCGATACGTAGTGAAGGCTTTCGCGTTCGCCGATCCCGGTCTCATATCCGCTTGCACCGACGGCGGCGAGGGCGAGGCCGAAGGTCCCTGCACGCCAACCGATGATCGAGGAACGGGAGGCTGCGTGGGCCGTCGCTCCGAGAAGCAAGGCTATTGCTGCTTGCTTGGAGCGCGGCGGGTTATTCCAGGACCAAGAGAGGGCCACTGACTCGGTATTCATCTCACCGGTGGCAGCCAGGAACGCATCAAGTCCACGGTCCCATGTCATCTCTGGCCCGTACTCACGAAGAGATACGGCCAGCACCGGGATGACCGGGAGATTAACGCCTTCGCGCGAGAGGTGGTGACCAGTGCGGCGCAGGAGGGCGAGGTTTGCGCGCCACCAGACGTCGTCTCGCCTATTGGAGTAGAAGTACGGCGGGATCAGATGGGTGGCTCCCGTGCTGCGCTGGAAGTCAACGACACGCTCGACGAGTTCGTCGAGCATGTAGTCATTGATGTCCGTGGGCACCAACGGCTCGGGGTGAGCGAATGGGAGGGTCGCCCATGAGTCGTTCTCCGCCTGCTCGCTCTGCAGGAGAGGTGTCACCGGATCTATCAGGTAGGGGACACCAGCATCAGCGGTAATCCGTTGCAGCTGAGGCCGTTGTGCGGCAATCGAGGCGTCCGCAACAACGGCGTCGATCGGCTGGCGTGATGGTGCAAACACGCCCGCAGCGGTAGGCGTCAGGAAGTGGTCGATCACGGTGTGATCATTGCGGCCTGCTCTGATGATGAGGTCCATCGGGTATCCAATCACGCAACCAAAGGTGCAACCTAAGACGCAGTGTAACACGCAGAAAGAGTGGAAGTACAACAGGCAACCGGCGTATGCTATTGATTGTCCGGATCCGCACGGCTCACCCCACCGAAGGATCATGCGCCCGAGACGAGAAAAGGAACCCACCATGACTGACCTCGCCGCACGTGCCGCTTCGCCGGTTTATCGTCGCGTCGTGTCTGACGCCCGCCAAGCGCTCACGCTGGGCGAAATCGCAGAGGTGACTGGCGTCCAAACGCGCTCTGTGCAGAATTGGGCCGCCGGCACGACGAAGCCGGACGGCGTCCAGCGTGATCGATTGCTGGAGCTCCAGTATTTGATCGAACAACTTTCAGACGTTTTCGACAACGAGGGAATCGAGATCTGGCTCCACCGCCCGCAGCGAATGCTCGAGCATCAGCGTCCTATTGATGCCATCCGTGAGGGACGATTCGAGGACGTCCTAGCAGTCGTCGAATCTCTCGCCGGCGGACCTAGGCGGTAACAGCCATGGACTCGCTGCGCTCGACGATCGAACGTGTCGCCTCAATTAGGCAGAGCGAGATTCGTGGTGAGTTCTACCGGCACGCCAGTCCCGGTCGCGACGCCTTCGCAGGAGGATTTCACGGCCGGTGGGGTGCAAACTTTCCGGTGATCTACCTCGGGCGCCCTGTCGACAGTTCCATCATCGAGGCTTACCGGCACCTGGTTGAAGACGCGGGCGTGCCTCCGGAGCACGTTAAGCGTCGAGTGCTGTATACGGTTCCCGTCGCGGTGACACGTGTGCTCGATCTGACGGCAGACGGTGCTGCTGCGGAGGTCGGGCTCCTCGAAGCCGACCTGAGGTCAGCAGTGGGGGAATATGCAGCGTGCCAGCGCGTCGCGGCGGCGGCCCATCAGCTGAAATATCATGGCATCTTGGCGCCCGCGGCCGAAGGCGACGGGGAGACCTTGGCGCTCTTCCGTGATCGCCTCACACTGTCGGAGCTTCCGATCGCCAGCGTGGAGACAGTGTGGGATCAACTGCCCGCGGACCCTCGGCGAGGCGGCGGCAGACTGGTGCAATTTCCCCGACGGGTGGATAACTGATAACCGTCGTTATGTCAGTTTCCCCTCCCATGTGAGATCACGAAGCTTCGGCTTCGGGCCTTGCAACCAGTGCTTGCAGGGTCTGCATTGCCGCGGCGGGATCGCTGTTTGGGGCGATCGCCTGGAGGTCGTCTGCGCTACGCAGTACTTCGCGATCGGAGAGTCTCGTCACTAGGGTGCGTGCGTCGGCCAGGTTCAACACAGGGCTATAGCCCAGGCTCTTCGGAAGCGATTCACGAAGCGCTGCCACCTGCAACCGATGACCGCGTGCGATCATCGGCGCCCCGATCCTCTCCAGTCAGTGACCTGATTCGAACGATGGCTAGGTTTCCGAAGCCTCCCAGATAGGCCGAAGGCGTCGCGTCGAGAACGAGCGCATCGCCAAGTTCTAACAGCTTTCCGTTGTATAGCAACGTGCGGCTCAGGATCACGGCAATGGCTATTTCACCGGGCCGCAGCTGGGCAGGGACTGTACTGGTGCCGACCATGTACCGGCGTGACATCTCAGCGATTGCATGCCCGCGCCGCACCATTACGTTTAGATCGGCCTTCTGGTTGACTACCCCGGTGGCTAGAACGAATGCCTCGCCTGGGAAGCTCACAACCCCAAACTGCGGAATTGATGTCTGTCTTCCGTCGATATTGAGGGATAGCTCGGACGGACTGATCGGCATGAGTAGTCGCTCGATTCCGTCGAAGCGGGAGAACGGCACGTCGGCGTCAATCGTGGCAATGCTGATTCGCCATAGTGGATCATCGCCGGCTCCGGGCGTCTCGGAAACGAGCACGTCCTCGGTGAATCCGAGGCCGTTCTTCCATGGCCGAGGGCTCCGGGCACTCCGGTTGAGTAATTCCATCGGCTTTCCTACCTTGGCGTTCGGACGTCACCTTGAAAGCTTGAGTGGGAGGCATCCGCAGCTTTCTCGGCGCACCAGAGTGTGCGAGAAGGTGCGCTGGCCCTGAGGTGCGTCGACAGTTGTCAGCTGATCAACGACGAAATCAGCGATCTCTTTGAAGGGAAGCTGAATCGTTGTGAGCGACGGGTACGTGTACGCGGATGCGTCCGTTCCGTCGATTGAAACGACGGCAACGTCATCGGGGATTCTCTTGCCGAGGTGCTGGGCTGCGCGAATGGCGCCGAACGCTTGAACGTCTGAGGAAGCCAAGATGGCGGAGGGCGGCTTAGGCAGCGATAACAGCCGGCAAGCGGCTTGATAGCCGGCTTCCAGAGAGAAGTCGCTTGCGACCTTGAGCTCCAATGCACGCGCGGGCTTCAGACCACTAGCGACGTGCCGCTCCCACGCTGCGAGGCGTGGGTCCGGGTGATCGCCTGCGATGAGGCCAATCTCCTCATAGCCGTGGCCACGCAAATGCGCGATGGCCTCACATGCGGCGCCGAAATCGTCGATGCCTACGAATGGAACGCCCATGTTGTCCAAGTGCCAATCAAGGGAAACGAGCCGGATACCCGATTTCGAGATTGCCGAAAGCGTCTCTGGATCTCGGATGCCGTAGACCGCAATTCCGTCTACTTCTCGAGCCAGCATGTTCTTGAACTCTGCGGTGGCCTCCACGCCGTCGCTTCCAGCGTTGCCGATCATGAGCCCATATCCGGCCTGGTGTGCGCGCTTTTGCACCTTCTGCGCAAGCTCGGAGAAGTAGGGATTTGTGATGTCGCGGATGAGAAGGCCGATCACGTTAGTACGAGCGAACTTCATCGCGCGCGCATTCTCGTTTGGGCGGTATCCGAGCTGGTTCATCGCAGCTAGGACGCGCTCGCGCGTTGCCGCTGCGACTGGGCGAGGGCCTCCGTTGAGGACGTAGCTGACAACGGCGGTGCTCACGCCGGCCATGCGCGCGACGTCTCTCTGGTTGGCTCTCCTCACGATGGTCACCCTAAACGTTGCTCCCATGTCCAGATGAAGGCGATCGCTTCACTTTCTCGATTCGGACGGCGGTGGGTATGGCGTACACCGGTCAGAGCACCTTTCCCGGGTTGAGGATGCCGGCCGGGTCGAAGACAGCTTTGATCTGCTGCTGCAGGGCGATAGATAGGGCACTCAGCTCGTCGGCAAGTGCGGCTCTCTTTACGGTCCCTACTCCGTGCTCGCCGGTGATAGTTCCGTCCATCGACAGTGCCAGCTTGAGTATCTCTGCAGCGGCGTCGGTGACCCGTTTGGGCGGGCGCTTTCCGGAATAGATAAGCGTCGGATGGAGATTCCCGTCCGCTACGTGGGCCACATTGAATATCGGGACACCGTAGTCAAGGCTTATGGCCTGAACATAGTCGACAAGCTCCGCGAGGCGATCCGGTGGGACAGCGACATCTTCGACCAAGACCTTGCCGGCTCGCTCTGCTGCCGGCAAAGCGAGGCGGCGAATGCCCAATACGTGATCCGCCCACTCGCGTCCATGCTGCACGATGACTCCAGTGGCTCCGGCGTCCTCGAGAGCCTCTCCCAGCCGCTCACCATTGAGTTGCACCTCTCGGTCAAGTTGGACGATTAGCAGGCCGCCCCCATGGTCGGTGAAGTCTGTACCTTTCCAAGCGTCGATGGACTTAAGGGTGCGCGCGTCCATCGCCTCCACGAGCGCTGGGTCCAGCGAGCTCCGGCTGATCTCAACTCCAGCTCGAATGGCCGCGGTGAACGTCTCGAAGTGCGCTAAGGCCGTTGCGGGGGGGTCTTGGGGTTTCACCTCCAAACGAAGGGTGGCTTCGGTGATGACCCCCAGGATGCCTTCGGAGCCGACAAACAGTTGGGTAAGGTTCAAGCCTGCGACACTCTTGTGAGTCCTGGAGCCTGTTCGCAGCACCTCTCCTCGTCCGGTAACGATGGTGAGATCCCGGACAGCTTCTCCGGTGGGGCCATATTTGTTGCAGCGGAAGCCACCAGCGTTCGTGGCGATGTTTCCGCCAAGAGTCGAAATGCGCCAGCTGCCAGGTTCGGGCGCGAACCGCAGCGAGGCGGCACGGGCTGCTTTGTCTAGCTGGTAGGCGGTCACGCCGGCTTGCACGTCCGCAGTTCGGTTGGCGGCGTCAACGCGGAGGATCTGCGTCATGCGTTCAGTGGAAAGAATGATCGCGCCGTCGACTGCAGACGCTCCCCCAGCCTCGCCTGTGCCCAGCCCGCGCGTGACTACCGGTGTCTTTGTGGCGTATGCGAGCTGAAGCACCGCCGCCGCCTCAGCGGTGCTGGTCGGAAGGGCTACGGCGGCGGCGGCGCCGACCGTGGCCGCGGGGGCTCTGTCGTGCAGGTAGTGCGCAACATCCTCTTTGGAGTCGAGGACAGCGCCACAGGGAAGTGCGCGACGGAGGGAATCGATCATGCGCCTTGAACCGCCGCCGTTAGGGCTTCCCGTGATGTCGGATAGGAGGCGATGGTTCCTGATCGCGCAACGGCGTAGGTGCCGGCGTGGACACCGTCCTTACACGCTGAGGCAAGGTCGGCGCCAGCTGCAAGGCTCGCCACGACTGCTCCTACAAAGGCGTCGCCGGCGCCCGAGGTGTCGATGACCGGAGGTTTGGACGCGATGGGCTCGTGCCATGTTCTTGTGCCGTCTGAGATGGTTGCGCCCAATGAACCTCGGGTGATGATCGCGGAGCGGGCGATGCGTGTAGCGATTACGTGCGCGGCATTTGCGGCTGATTGTTCGTCATCAATCTTGGTGTCCAAGCCCACGTGCGCCAACAGCGCGCGCGCTTCGGTCTCGTTAAGGATCACTGGATCCGCCGCCTCGAGCGCTTCCGGCGGCACGACCACGAATGGCGCAAGGTTGAGTACGAATCGAATGTTGTGGATTCGGCAGCGATCGGCGAAGGCGAGGATTGCCTCAGGAGGTACTTCTCCTTGGCTCCACGCGATGGAGAAGGTTTCGTCCTCTGCCGCCAGTAGCTCGTCGAGGTGACGCTCAACATCACCTGCTGAGATCCGCTGGTTTGCACCGGGCAGCACAGCGATCGTGTTTTCGCCGGTCGCATCTACAGTTATCAATGCAAGCCCGGTAGACCCCTCGATCTGGCTGATGTGATTGGTTGAAATGCCGAGTCGATTCAGCTGTTGCGTGGCGTCGCGACCGGCGCCGTCCTTTCCGACGGCGCCGATCATGACCACGTCTGCCCCAAGCAACGTGGCCGAGGCTGCCTGGTTGGCGCCTTTTCCGCCCAGAGCCGTTCCACCGCTTGTGGCGAGGACGGTTTCTCCAGGCTGTGGAAACTCCGATACGTGGACACGAATGTCCTGGTTGATAGACCCAAGCGTCAATGTTCGTTGCGTTCGACTATCCGTCACCGCTGCTCCTTTGTCGCTGTGATGCGCTGCGCCTAGCGGACGGAGGCGAGGAACGCCTTGGTCCGCTCGTGGCTGGGGTTGCCGATGACCTCGCGCGCGGGACCGTTCTCGATGATCTGCCCGTCGTGCATGAAGACGACTCGGTCGGCGACGTCGCGGGCGAAGCCCATTTCGTGAGTGACGACGATCATTGTCATCCCGGAGTGGGCCAGGTCTCGCATGACATTCAGGACGCCTCCGACGAGCTCCGGGTCGAGTGCGGAAGTCGGCTCATCGAACAGCATCAGATCGGGCTGCATACAGAGGGCACGCGCAATGGCCACCCGTTGTTGCTGGCCGCCGGACAGATGCCGCGGGTACGCGTCCGCTTTCTCGGATAGGCCCACCTTTTCTAAGAGTTCACGGGCGAGCGGCTCGGTCTGGGAACGGCGCATCTTCTTCACGAGCCGGGGAGCCTGCATGAGGTTCTCCATGACGGTCATGTGAGGGAAGAGGTTGAAGCTTTGAAAGACCATGCCGACCTTTGCGCGATCCCTGCTGGTCTCGGCTTCGCTTTTCTGGTGGAGCACCATGCCGTCGCGGCGGAAGCCCACTGGTTGTCCCTCAACCCAGATCAGTCCGGAGTCGATGGTTTCGAGCTGATTGATGCAGCGGAGGAAGGTGCTCTTGCCTGATCCGGATGCGCCGATGAGACAGACCACTTCCCCCTCATGAACATCGAGATTGACGCCTTTGAGCACCTCGTTCGCGCCGAAGCTCTTGTGCACGTCAACCGCCTGTACGAGGGTGCGGCGTTCGTCGTTCATTAGCGGGTTTCCTTCAGGGGGGTGAGGGCTTCGGGAGCGTGAGTCTGGAAGATCTTCCGGATGCGGGACCAGGTCGTCGTCTGCCCTGCCGGTCCGCTTCCCCGGCCGTAGTAGCGCTCTACATATCCCTGCCCGAAGTTGAAAATCGTGGTCAGAATGATGTACCAGACGCTCGCCACCATCAGCAGCGGGATGACCTGAAGGTTCTGCGAGTAGATGATCTGAGCCGAGTAAAGGAGGTCCGCGACGGAGAGCACCGAGACCAAGGATGTGGACTTGAGCATTCCAATGAACTCGTTGCCCGTCGGCGGAATGATGACGCGCATTGCTTGCGGGAGGATGACTTTTGCCATCGCCTGTCGACGGTTCAGCCCCAAGGCTGAAGCCGCTTCGTGCTGACCGGTGGCCACTGAGATGATGCCAGCACGGATGATTTCGGACATGTAAGCGGCCTCGTTGAGACCAAGGCCGAGGATGCCCGCGAGCAAGGGTGTGATCAGCTGGTTAGCGTTGAGGGCCACCCCGGGGATTCCGAAGCTGATCACCGGGTACAGAGCCGCGAGGTTGAACCAGATCAGCAGCTGGACCAGGACCGGGGTTCCTCTGAAGAGGGCAACATAGGCGTGCGCTACCTGGCTGACGACCGGGTTGTGCGACAAGCGCATTACCGCGAGCAACAGGCCCAGCAGTACGCCAATGATCATGCTGACGACAGTGAGGAAGAGCGTGATGCCAATACCGGTGATCACAGTCGGCGAGAAGAAGTACTGCGCGACAACGGGCCAACCGAAGCGAGGATTGGTAGCAATGGAGTAGACGAGCGCCGCCACTAGAGCCAGCACAACTATTGCGGCCACCCACCTCCAGAGGTGCTTCTTCCGGATGATGGTGAATTGGTCGGGAGCTGGTGGCTCCAGTGGCGCCGTCGTCATTGTCGTTCCTGTCTGGGGTTTGTTGCTCTACTTGTTGTCCACCTGGTCGGCGCTGAGAATGTGGTCGGCAGGAATGCCCCACTTCTCGTTGATCGCCTCATAGACGTCCTTCTGGTTGGTGACCAGGTTCTTGACCGCCGCAGAGATCGCCGGCGTCAGCGGCGAGTTTTTCACCAAGGCGATGCCCGAGGCGGCCGGGGCGATGTCCGGGCCGGCCGCAAGCTCGTACTGGCCGTTCGACTTCTTAGCTGAGTACGCCAGACTCAGCGCGTCGTCGAGGATCCCGTCGACACGTCCGGACGATAGCGCGAGGCGCGAACCCTCATCGGGGAATTCCTTCGCCTCGATGGCCTTCTTGCCGGCGTCCAGGCACTCCTTGTTCAGCTTCGGCAGGTTCACGAGAGCGTCCGAGGAGCCCTTGGTGACGCCAATTGTCTTTCCGCAGAGCGTCTTGGCGTCGCTGGCCTTGAGGTGAATTGGATTCCCGGGCGCCACCGCGAGGTTGCTGCCGCTCTCGCTGTAAGTGACAAAGTCGGCGGCCTGCAGCCTCTCCGGGGTCACAGTCAGACCCGAGATGGCTACCTGGTACCGTCCGGAGTCGATGCCGGGGATGATCGCGTCGAAGGAGACGTTTTCAAACTTGACGTCAATGCCCAGGGCTTCTCCAAGGGCCTTCCCGAAATCGATGTCGCGGCCGATGATGGTCTTGTTGTCGGACGCGAACATCTCGTAGGGCGGGTAGCCGGCGTTGGTGACGGCAGTGATAGTTCCCGCCGACTTGATATCGGCAGGAAGCAGAGCCTGCGCTTCGGAATCGAGCTTGGCCGTCGGCACGGTGACCGACTTGGTCTCCGATGGTGACGGTTTGGCAGCTTCATCGGCTGCGCTGCAGCCGGTGAAGGCCAGGGCTGCGAGACCGATCAGGGGGACGGCGATGGCGACTTTGACATTGCTCTTCATCGGGTGACTCCAGTGTCTATGCGGGATGTGATCGCGCCGGAAGCTCCAGTGCGAGACGAATAGCTGTGGGGCCCAGCTTTCGCTTCATCCGAGGATCACACTCGGTCCAGTCTAAAGCTATAGATTCGTAATGGTTGCTGTCTGAGATTTGAGACAAACAGTCTCCGGCTTAGCTCTTTCCCGGAACGATGCCGCCGATTCGCCGCGTGAGTTCCTCCGCGTAAGGCCTGATCTTTTCTGCGAGCTCGGGATAATCCACCTCAAGAATCAGTTCTCGCGGGAAGGTGACGGCGATGGCTGCCGCTGGCCAGCCGAGGTGATCGGTAACAGGTAGAGCGATCGACGCAAGACCGCTCGAGACGTCCTGGTCTTCCCTACTGAACCCGTCTTGGCGAGCCTGCGTGAGCATCCGTTTCAGGGCTGCATACGGCGCCTGCACCGGATTCTTTGTTGTTGAGAAGGCCTCTGGTCCGGGGAAAAGCGCCCGTAACTGGTTGGGCGGCAGGAGCGACAGCATTGCGCGACCGCTTGCCGTCATATCGCTGGGTAGGCGCACGCCGACATCGGTGATGAGCGCTTGGCGATTCTTTGCACGCATCTCCACGATGTACAAAACGTCACGACCGTGCAGCACTCCCAAGTGGGCGCTCTCCCCGATGTGGTCAACGAGGTCAGCCAACAGCGGTGTGCCAAGGCGCGCCAATGGTTGCTGGCGGGAAAACCCAGAACTTAGCTCAAACGCGGCTACACCCAACCCATACCGTCGCTCCGCCGCGACGTGCGAGACGTACCCGTGCCTCTCCAGCGCCGAAAGGATGTGATAGGTCGAAGATCGCGGCAGAGACAGCGCACGGCCGATGCTGGCGGCGGCAACGGGCCCACGCTGGCCTGCAAGAAACGTGAGTATCTCCAGAGCGTTCTCGACTGCCGGCACCACTGGTTTGCGACGCTCCGAACTCGAACCGTTCATTTGTTCTCCTTGCGTCTCAAATCCAAGACAGATGGAAGCATGGGGCCGCCCCACAGAGCAAGCCTGAGGTGTGAACTCTCAGGGACCCAATCCGATCCGCTTAAGAAGGGCGTCACCATGACCGCACACACCGACGCAACCGCACACGACGCCGTGCTTGTCGGAACCCACGGAGTCAGCGAAGACGACATTGTTCGCGTTGCACGCGATAACGCTCGCGTGGTGATTAGCGACGAAGCCCTCACCGCTATCGGCCGAACCCGCCTCGTCATCGACAACCTCGCAGTCGCCGACCGACCGGTTTACGGAGTGTCCACGGGATTCGGAGCGTTAGCCACGAAGCACATTCCCCCGCACCTGCGCGGGCAGCTGCAGCGCAGCCTGATTCGTTCCCACGCCGCCGGCACCGGGCCAGAAGTAGAGCGCGAGGTCGTTCGAGCGATGATGCTCCTTCGACTCGCGACTCTAGCTTCCGGAAGAACAGGTGTGCGACCAGTGGTGGCCGAGACCTACGCCGCACTCCTCAACGCGGGTCTGACTCCCGTTGTCCACGAGTACGGCAGCCTCGGCTGCTCCGGAGATCTCGCCCCCTTGGCTCATGTCGCCATCGTCCTCACCGGTGAGGGCAACGTCCGCGACAACAGCGGCGCGCTAGTCGACGCCGCGACAGCGCTCCAAACGCATGGCATTGCGCCAGTTGAGTTGGTTGAAAAGGAAGGCCTTGCCCTCATCAACGGCACCGATGGAATGCTTGGCCAGCTTGTTCTTGCACTGAACGACCTCGACCACCTCGTGAAGGCGGCCGACGTTGCCGCCGCGATGAGCGTCGAAGGACTCCTGGGAACCGACCGCGTCTTCGCAGCCGACCTGCAGGCCCTGCGTCCCCAGCTCGGACAGGCCTCATCGGCCGCCAACATCACCCGCCTCCTCCAGGACTCTCCCATCGTCGCAAGTCACGCTGGCCCGGAAGACAAGCGCGTCCAAGACGCCTATTCGCTGCGGTGCGCACCCCAGGTCGCTGGCGCAGTCCGTGACACCATTGCTCACGCCAGAACCGTTGCAACCCGCGAACTTCACTCGACGATCGATAACCCAGTGGTCACCATCGACGACCGGGTCGAGTCGAACGGCAACTTCCACGGAGCTCCAGTCGGTTACGTGCTGGACTTCCTCGCAATCGCCGTCGCTGATCTGGCCAGCATCAGCGAACGCCGCTCCGACCGATTCCTCGACGTCGCCCGCAATCACGGGTTGCCCCCATTCCTCGCTGACAACCCCGGTGTCGATAGCGGGCACATGATCGCGCAGTACACGCAGGCAAGCATCGTGTCTGAGCTCAAGCGGCTCGCCATTCCCGCCAGCGTCGACTCGATCCCCTCTTCGGCCATGCAAGAAGACCACGTCTCGATGGGATGGAATGCAGCGCGAAAACTCAGACGAGCCATTGATGGGCTTTCCCGGGTACTCGCAATCGAAATTCTGACCGCGGCGCGCGGTATTGATCTTCGCGTCCCACTCGAACCAGCTCCGGCAACCGGGCGTGTCATCGCGGCATTGCGAGAACGAGTAGACGGACCGGGCACGGACCGATTCTTGTCCCCGGAGATCCAGGCCGCCTTCGAGCTTCTGACGAGCCGCGTATTCGTGGAGAATGCGGAGCTGGAGGCGGGGCCCCTCGTATGACCGGCCTACCCACACCGAGGCCAGAGACCCAAGGTCTTCCGTCGTATTCCAGTGCACGCACTATCGGTGTGCGGTGGAGGGCATCGTCAAACGAAGCGACATCCTCTCCGACCCCAAGCGTCCTCGAGGCCATCTACCGCGCCGGTTCGAACGCGCACCTTTACCCTGACGTGACCGGCCAGGACTTGTCGGACGCTCTCGCCGCGCATCTCAACGTCTCGGCCGACCAGATCAGCGTCGGCGCTGGGTCGCTGTCCGTCCTAGAACACCTGCTACTTGCATATGTCAGCGCAGGTGACGAGGTCGTACTCGCTTGGCGGACCTACGAGGCGTATCCCATCCTGGTAAGACTCGCGGGTGGTGAACCAATCAATGTTCCGCTCACACCGGCCCTTGCACACGACCTTTCCGCGATGCGCAATGCCGTGACGGATCGCACAAAGCTGATCCTGTTGTGCAACCCCAATAACCCCACCGGTACGGAGATCGACGAGGCGGCGATCCGACATTTCCTCGACTTGGTTCCCTCGCACGTCCTTGTGGTGCTTGACGAGGCGTATCGCGAGTTCGCGCGTACGTCATTCGACGGGATTGGCCTTCTCGACCACTACCCAAACCTGGTCGTACTCCGCACGTTCTCGAAGGCGTACGGACTGGCTGGGCTCCGCGTGGGGTACTCAGTCTCAAGTACCGAGATCCGCAAGCACATCTCGGCGGCGACGCCCCCATTCGCCGTCAGCTCCGTCGCATCGGCAGCAGCTCGGGCAGCGATCGATGAACAAGCGCAGCTCAGGGGCACGGTCCACAAGACCATCGAGGAGAGGCGATACGCCGAGGAAGCACTCGCTGCGCGTGGACTCCAAGTGCCGGAAGCGGGAGCCAACTTCATTTGGCTCCCGTTGGGTGCCGGCTCGGCACGGTTCGCCGAACTCTGCTTGGCGCGTGGATTGGCAGTCCGCGCATTCCCGGGAGAGGGCGTCCGATTCACCATCGGTCATCGGGATGCTACCCAGGCATTGATTAGCGCGTACGACGAGTACACCAAGGACTAGACCAAGGAGGTCTCCCCCATGATCGACACGAAGACCACCGTGCAAGCACCGCGCGGCACGGAGCTCAGCGCGAAGAGCTGGCAGACTGAAGCGCCGCTGCGGATGCTGATGAACAACCTCGACCCCGACGTCGCCGAGCGCCCGGACGACCTCGTCGTCTACGGCGGCACCGGCCGCGCGGCCCGCAGCTGGGAGGCCTTCGACGCGATCGTCGCGACCCTGCGCGACCTCGAGGCCGACGAGACGCTGCTCGTGCAGTCCGGCAAGCCGGTCGGCGTGTTCCGCACCCACGAGTGGGCACCGCGCGTGCTCATCGCCAACTCCAACCTCGTCGGCGACTGGGCGACGTGGCCCGAGTTCCGCCGGCTGGAGGCGCTCGGGCTCACGATGTACGGCCAGATGACCGCCGGATCCTGGATCTACATCGGCTCGCAGGGCATCCTCCAGGGCACCTACGAGACCTTCGCCGCGATCGCCGACAAGCGTTTCCATGGCACGCTCGCCGGCACTCTCACCTTGACCGGAGGCTGCGGCGGGATGGGCGGAGCGCAGCCGCTCGCCGTCACCATGAACGGCGGCGCGGTGCTCATCGTGGACGCGGACCGCACCCGGCTGCAGCGTCGCGTCGATCACGGGTACCTGGATGTACTGTCAGATGGCCTTGACGCTGCCGTCGCCCACGCGTTGGCCGCTAAGGAGGAGCGCCGGGCGGTCTCCATCGGAGTCGTCGGCAACGCGGCGGAGGTCTTCCCCGAGCTGCTCCGCCGCGGCGTCGCGATCGACATCGTGACCGACCAGACCAGCGCGCACGACCCGCTCTCCTACCTGCCCGTCGGCTACGACGTCGACGAGTGGCGCGACCGCGCCGCCGCCGAGCCCGAGCGGTTCACCGAGGACGCACGCCGGTCGATGGCGACCCAGGTGGAGGCCATGGTCGGGTTCCAGGATGCGGGCGCCGAGGTCTTCGACTACGGCAACTCCATCCGCGCCGAGGCGCAGCTCGGCGGGTACGAGCGCGCGTTCGACTTCCCCGGATTCGTTCCCGCCTACATCCGTCCGCAGTTCGAGGAGGGCCGCGGCCCGTTCCGGTGGGCGGCGCTCTCCGGAGACCCGGCCGACATCGCGGCGACTGACCGCGCGATCTTGAACCTGTTCCCCGACGACCACAAGCTCCACCGCTGGATCACCCAGGCGGGCGAGAAGGTCCACTTTGAGGGGCTGCCCGCGCGGATCTGCTGGCTGGGATACAAGGAGCGGCACCTCGCGGGACTTAAGTTCAACGAGATGGTCGCCGCTGGCGAGCTCTCGGCGCCACTCGTTATCGGGCGTGACCACCTCGACTCGGGCTCCGTTGCCTCGCCCTACCGGGAGACGGAGGCGATGAAGGACGGGTCGGACGCCATCGCCGACTGGCCGCTGCTCAACGCGCTGCTGAACACGGCGTCCGGTGCGACTTGGGTGTCACTGCACCATGGCGGCGGTGTCGGAATCGGGCGCAGCATCCATGCCGGACAAGTGGTCGTGGCCGACGGGACACCGCTGGCCGCCGAGAAGATTGAGCGCGTGCTGACCAACGATCCTGGAACCGGCGTGATGCGCCACGTCGATGCGGGCTACGCACATGCTGCGGAAATTGCTCGCGAGCGAGGCCTGCGCATTCCGATGTTGCGCGACTGAACAAACTCGCCACCGATAAGCGGTGGCTCAAAGCTCGCCGCGCCGGTGGAAGGTTTTCGTGGAATCCCACCGGCGCGGCGACCCACCAGCCCGCCAACGCAGCAGGACGTCATGAGATTCTCCCACCTGAGCATTACGCCTAACTCCCCTCCGCGCTTGGCGGCTGTCATTGGCGACGGCGCTCTCTTCCTAGACGAGGTCCTGGCAGACGCGCCACGCGATCTCCAAGAGTTAATCGAGCGCGATCAGGGGGCGTCGGCCGAACTTCGACGGGCCGTTAGAGTTGCGGTCACATCGGGTGCAACACTCCGCCCGGTATATGACTTGCATCATGCCTCTGCAGTTCTGCGACCACCGCACGTCATTGCAGTGGGGGCGAACTACGCGGCTCACGCCTCTGAACTCAACCTGCGCACGGAAACGGCGGCCACCGTTTTCTCACTGTGGCCGAACTCGCTGGCCGGCCACCGTGGCACAACGACGTGGCCCGCCGATCTGACTTCGGAAGTCGACTACGAAGCCGAGCTCGGAGTCATTATTGGCAGACCCGCGCGCAACGTCGCGGCCGCCGACGCGCTGGACTACGTATTCGGCTACACGGTAGTCAACGACATCACCGCTAGGGACCTTCAGTTTTCCGAAGCCCAATGGTCACGATCCAAGTCTTTTGACGGCTTCACCCCTAACGGACCGGTTGTAGTGACAGCCGACGAAATTGCCGACCCCCAAGACCTCTGGCTGACCACGAACGTCGACGGCATGGTCCTACAGGAAGCGTCCACCGCAGATATGGTCCGCTCCGTGGCCGAAATCATCGAGTTCCTATCCCGTTCGGCGACACTCTTGCCGGGGACGCTGATTTCGACTGGAAGCCCCGGCGGCGCCGGATACTCGCGGGATCCGCGTGTGTTCCTGACACACAAGTCCACCGTCACAGTCACTATCGGCGGAATTGGATTCCTCACGACCTACTGCTCTGTCGTCTAGATTTTTGCCAGTCTCGGATTTGGGACAGGAGGGCCAACGAGAGTCGAGCACGCGACCAGAGGGCGTGGCTCAATGGAGTGTCGGCAGTCTCACCTCGCGTCTAATCCATCCAACACGAGGGCGGGCGGCCGACCTGTGGTCGGCGCCTAGCTCGCCGGCCACTCCTAAGCTAAGACCCGGGAAGGGACACGACATGCGCTCCGTCATCCTCGACGTCGATACTGGAAATGATGATGCGGTCGCGATCATGATGGCGGCGCTCAGCCCGGAGATTGAGCTGATCGGATGCTCGACCGTCGCAGGAAACCTGAGCGTCGACCGAACTGCCGACAACACCCTTCGAGTCCTCGACTGGATCGGCCGCACTGACGTTCCTGTGCACAAAGGGCTGGGCAAGCCCCTGACGACCAACCCTTTCGGAATCCAGGAGAAAAAGGCGAGTTCGGTCCATCAAGAAGAACTCGATCTGCCCCCGTCCCGGAGACATGTGCAAGAGCCAGCCGCAGTCGAATGGCTGGTAGAAACGCTTCGAGCACGTACTGAACCCGTAACTCTCATCCCCACAGCACCGCTCACGAACATCGCTACGGCTGTTACAGTCGCGCCCGAGATCGTGGAAGCGATCGAAGAGATAGTGATCATGGGAGGAAGCTCGACCTACGGCAACTCGACCTCCCAGGCCGAATTCAATGTGTGGGCAGACCCTGTAGCCGCGCACATCGTGTTCAACGCAGGTTTTGAGCGACTGGTTCTAGTCCCGCTGGATGCCACGCGTCAAGCTACCGTGTCCGCGGCGCAGATCCGACAGCTGGCGGACCTCGGCACCCCCGCCGGTACGGCCGCCGCTCGAATCCTCGACTTCTACGTTGCGGCCGAAGCCGCCACTTATGGCGAGGCCATGATCCATGACGCGCTTTGCGTCGCATATGTGCTGGATCCAAGCGTCATTGCGCTTCGACACGTCCGCGTTGACGCGGATACGGTCGGCTACCACACATACGGGCGAACCATCGTCGATCAACGGGAGCAGAGCGGGCGCCCCAAGAATGCATTCATGGGATTCGGAGCCGACTCCACCAGGTTTTACGACCTCTTGAGTACAGCCTGTGCACGTACCATCCCTAGCCGACAAGAAATCCTGCAACGCGGCTAACGACGTGCCCAGTAGATAATCAGACGTGGGGAAGGCGCGCGCGAACAAGGAGCGACGCCGCACGGCACGGGACGCAGCGGGCAGCCTCACGCTATGGCACGGAGGCGTTGCCGGCCGCGATGTCGGTGACCGGCTCCTGCCGCCGACTCACACTAACGCTCTCGGCAACCTCGCGGACATGGGACTCAAAGAGTCCAGACGTGATCGGGTGTACTTCACGACTGACCGTGAGCTGGCGCGTGTCTTCGCAGCTGCGGTGACACGGATGATCGGCCAGAGCGCTCTGTATCGCGTCGAGCCGATCGGGGAGATGGATGTCGACCCGGACTTTCCTACGGTGGGTTTTCAGGCGAAGCAAGCTCTGATTCTCGAGGTCGTCGAGACGAACGTCTCCCTTTCCGCCACTGAGGAGCTGGAGCGCCAACGGCCCTACCTGGTCTGGACGGATGACCGCCACATCTACGACGAAAACGGCCGCATTCAGATCAATGCTCAGTCGCTATCGCTCGGCCTAACGCAGCAGGATTTTGACAACCTGTTTCCACGTTGGACGCCGCTCCCGGGGGTCGAGGCCACGATCCAGCAGCTGCTAGCCGACCGTCAGTCCAGCCGACGCATATCGGGGAACAGTCCAGCGGGCGGAGCCTCGTAGGGCAGTGGTTCCCCACGCTTATTCTGATCGTCCGACGCAGCGAATGGCCCGTTTGGGCTGAGCAGCGCCGGCATGTGGTGGTCAGCGTGATCACGCCACCACACGCTCATCCCGGTAGCCGGGTCGAGACGTAGATGTTCCCAAGCTCGCCAGAGCGCATCGAGCCGGCTCAGCGCTTCTGGGTACTCCCACCAACGCGCGGACCACTTCATTCCGCCCTGAGCGCCCACAGGGCGCCGGTAGACCTTGATCAGGTACTCGCGTACAAACTCGTCGACCGAACCGAAGAACAGGTTAGGCTCGGGCGTCGCGTCGGCGCTATCGATCGCGGTTCCCTGCTCGTCGAACTCGTCGTCGCGCATGTCATCCTCGTAGCTCACGGCCGGTCCTCTCGGGACGCGGCTGCGTCGAGCCAGGCCTGCGCGCCAACGGCGCCCAGAGCGGCATCGGCGCCCAGAGCGGCATCGGGAGCCGCAGCGCGGGCGTTCGCGGGGTCGTGGGCGGCAATCGACGCGCGTACTGCGTCGGCCTGGTCGCCGCGCATCCACGGCACTGTCTCTACCAGAGTCGCGGGGGCGCCGGAAGCGAACACGACCGCCCTGCCGCGCGGGAGCGCGGCCAGGTCGGCAACGTCCATCGTGCGTTCTCTTCGCACGGAGCTCGAGGTGGAGCGTCCGCCACGGCCGACGCTGACGGAGGCGGTGCGCTTGTCGTGGTCACCGATCAGCTGAGACATTTCGCTGAGGAACTCGGTCTCTGCGACACCGCCGCCGTAGACCTTGACGTTGGAGGCGGACCAAAGCTTTCGCATACCGTTGCGACCCCACACCTCCACGCCCTGAGACCAGGACTGCAGGATGGTCATCAGGACGATGCCGCGCGACCCGTAGTGCGAGTACAGATCCGGCAGGGCCTCCCATCGGCAGACGTTCGCCGCCTCATCGAGCACGCCCAGCATTGGCGTGGCCAGGCGGCCGCCCGCTTGCGTGGTTGCCAGCTGCTCCGCGGCCTCGATCGTCGCAGCGGTGAGCGCGGTCACGAGAGGGCCCGCGGTGCCCTTCCCTTCCTTGGAGAGGCTGTAGAGCGTGTCGGAGCTGCGCACGAACACGTGCGGGTCGAAGTGCGGCCGCCGGTCGCCGGCGAAGTTGCCGCCGGTTGGAGTGACCCAGGCGGCGATCTTGCGACTCTTCAAGCAGGACGCCATTTGCTGCGCCGTGCCGAACACGCCCGAGCGCTGATCGGGAGCGGCGAACACGTAGCCGGCCACAGCATCGGCCACCTGCTCGTAGCCGTGCTCGCGCAGAATATCGATGGCTTTCTCGTCGGCGGGGCGGGTTGTCCAGGTGAACACCTGAGTGATCGGCAGGTTCTCTAGCGCAGCCGCCAAGAGAAGCCCAGCGAGAAGATCCTGCCCGGCAGGGTCGAAGTACGCATCCGCGCGGGCGTCGCCCGCGCGAGAGCCGGAGGCGAAGTGGTTGGCCAGCTTCGCGGCCTGCTCCTCGTCTGTGACGTAGGACAGCGGGTTCCACCACCACGACGGGGGCTCGAGGGCGATCCCCTGCGGGTCGAACGCCCACACCGTGCCCTTATGCGCACGGACGTCGCGGGTCGCGTCCAGCACGTCTCGCTTGTTCGAGGTGACGATGACAGCGCCCGGGGCGCTGAGGATTGCGGGGATGGCGCGGGAGGTCGTCTTACCGGTCCGCGGCCCCCACACGTCGACGTGCATGTCCTCCGGGGAGCCGTAGAGCCACCGACGGCCGGCGACGGTGATGCCGATCGGCACGCCGAGCCAGCCGGCGACTCCGAGCCGCTGCGCGGTGCTCTTGGCGCCCTTGGTCGACAGGGCCGCGAGGTCGCGGCCGCGTCCCATGTGTCCGGCCGCGTGGTCGACGCGCGAGCGGCGCCGCCCGCGCTTGACGATCGCGACTATGACGAAGATCGCGAGAGCGAGGACGATCACGGCGGCGACGATGAGGATCCAGGTGGCCGATGGTGGCCACACGTACGTGCCCTTCAACGTGCCGAAGAACACCGTGAACGGGTTCAGCGGCAGCCCGGGGTTCACCCCGTCGATTTTGGAGCCGAGGGTGACGGCGACCCAGCTGCCGCCAATGAGCACGACGACGATTCCGATGAACACCCAGACCAGCGCGCCGTCGCCGGCGGCGGACGGCTCTTTGATCCGGTTCGTCGGGCTCATGCCGGCACTTCCCGGCCGATAGTGCCGGTGCGGGAGACGGCGTGCCACAGCTTGTTCGTGTCGTTGATGTGCAGCTCGGCGTCCGTGAGTTCCACGGTGAGCGGGATGCCGGGGCGACCGCCCACCTTGATCAGGAACTTGCCGCGGCCGGGAGGATCGGCCTCCTGCCCGGTGATCGGGTCCCAGGCGGGCGGGTCCTGCCAGCCCTGCAGCATCTCTTGTTCGGCGCGGGACATGCTGATGGCGCTGTTGAGCAGCGGCATCTCCTTGGAGGGAAGTCCGCCGCAGATGACCATGCCGGAGCGCTCGACGAAGCCGGCCGCCTTCATCCGGTCCTCTTCGGTGGGCAGCGACATAAGGTCACTCATCGTGTGCGAAATCATCGCCATGCCAACGCCACGCTGACGGTTCAGCCGGGTCAGCGCGTCTACGCGGTCGACCATGCCGCGTCCAGCGCGCAGCGCCCGCCACAGCTCGTCGAGGATCACGAAGTAGTGGCGGCGCGGTTCCAGACCGGCATCCGCCAGAGCGTTCGACACGTTGACGGTGCCGAATCCTGCTGACCAGCAGGCCAACAGCACGGCCGCCTGCAGGTCAGTTTCGGAGTCGTCGATCGTGGAGACGTCGTAGACCACGGGGCGGTCACGGCGCATCGGCGTCGAGGTCTGCCTGGAGAACAGCTCACCCAGACGGCCGCCGGTCGTTAGGCCGATGAGCGAGGCTTCCAGGTCCTCCGTGATCGCGTCATAGCGGGCGCGGTCGCCACGGTCGAGCGCGACGGCGCGCAGCTCGGGCGGTGCCTGACGGATCAGCTCAAGGAGATCCTTGAGCACCGGAACGCCCTCGTGATGCTCGTCGAGCAGCTTCAACGCCCGGTCGACGATCGTCTCCTCACGATCCGTGGGAGGCGTCTTGCGCATGATCGTAAGCAGCGCCGACACCATCGTTAGGCGGCGGCCGTGAGCATCCTGCAGCACCTCCGCCGCGAGCTCGTCGTCGCGCTTGGCACGCTCTGCACGGGTCGTGATGGAGCCGACCAGGGCAGCGATCCGCTCGCGGATCAGCTGTGCACGGTCGGGATCTTCCGGCGTTTGGAGCGCGCGCAGCTGCGCGAGCTCCGTCTCTTCCTCCGCGGCAGCCTCACGCTCGGCGTGAGCCGCATCGCGGAGCAGCTGCGCGGCCTCCTTTGCTTCGCCCGGGTCCAGGATGTTCAAGAACCCGCGGCCGCGGCCGAGGCGGATCACCTGGCCGCCGAGAGCTTCGATCAGATCCACGTAGTCAGGCTTCAAGTCGCCCAGCACGAGCGGCTGGACGCCGTACCCGGCGAGGCCGGTCGCCATCCGGCGCACGATCGTGGACTTGCCGAGTCCCGGCTTTCCGAGCACGAACGCTGACGGGTTCGAAATCAGGTTCGCCCGCTGGAACCACGAAATCGGGTCGCAGCAGACGGTGCCCCGATTGACCAGGTGCCGGCCAAGCGGCACACCGATCATCGGCGCACCCGTGCCGACACCGAACGGCCAGAGCCCGCACACCTGAACGGTGGTGCCGCGCCATTCCGGTGCGGCGGAAATCACCATCGTCTCGCCGCGGCCGCGTCCCGGGTAGCCCCGAGCCGGTGGACGCCGCGGCGTCACCGGCGACGGTGCCGCAGCTTGCGCAGCGGCCCGCTCGATGCGGTTGCTCGAGCGGGAGAGCTTCTTGAACCAGGTGGTCATCAGAGCGCCCCTCGCAACTCGGCCGGCAACTTCAGGTGCTTGGGAAGCACGATTCCCAGCGGCAGCGCCGCCGCGAACGCAGAATCCTGAGCACCGGTGACGACCCGCAAACGGAGGCGGGCCGTGGCTGACAGGTTCTCGATCGCCGCTTTAGCGTCCGCGGCCCGCGTCGGGTCAGTCACCGTAGCGGTAACGACCATGCCGAAGTTCACCAGGCCGGCACCGTTCGCCTCTTCCTCGGCCGTCGCCATCGCGGCGCGCGTTCCCACGACGTCGCGAGCGGTGGGCCGATCGCTGGACGTCATGTTGAAGCTTGCTGCCCGCAAGTCGGACTGAACGATCGCAGCGGCCCTGGCGACGTCGATCGGGCGGTACAGCCACGTCACCCGCTTACGGGCGATATCGCGGTGCGGCGCCAGGAACCGAGTGAGGATGTTCGCCTGCACGATGCCGCGGGGAGCTTCCGTCATCTGCCAAGTCACCGACAGAGCAGAGTCGTGCCGGTAGCTGTCCCAATTCGCCTGAGCACCGGACGGTCCTACGTCCGACCAGCGCAGCTCGAACGGCTCACCCGACTGGTGCGCATCGTCGATCAACTCGGCAATCTCCGGGTCATACGCGGTCCGAATGACCTCGCACAGCTGCTGCGCACCCAGAGGACGCGCAGCACCCGCACCGGTTGCCGACAGCGCCTGAGTCAGTCCGGGCAGGCGGGCGGCGAGTTCGCGCCCCATCTCGTCGGCGTCGCGACGTCGACCGTTCGCGCGAGTGGCCGCGGCGAAGGTGATCGAGACGTACGCGCGGACGGTGGCCGATCCGGACGGGTAGCTCGCCACGACCTCGCGGAGCATCGCTTGTGCGAAGGCCGGTGCCTCCGGGTCGATGTTCAGGTTGACCTCGCCGCGGAGACGACGCCCGGTGTCGGGAGCCGTCTCGATCGTCACAGCTGCGGCGACGATGCCCGCCTCATCCCCCAGATTCGCCAGCCAGTGGCCCCAGTCGGCTACCCAGCTGTCGATCTGTTCCTGATCGACGAGAGCAGCCCCGTCCGGCTCCGTGCCGATCACGACGGTGTAGTCACCGGCCGAGGGCACGTAGATCATCGCGAACGGACGTCCGTAAGAGTCCGTGTACTCGCTCAGCCGGGATTGTGCTGCAAGCCCGGGCAGCTGCGCCGTGCCCCAGTCGGTCCGGCCCAGCGGCCCCGAGCGGTACAGGTTGGACCCGGAAGAGCGGGCGCGCATCCAGTTCAGACGGTTCGTCGTGCGGGTCAGCGCACTCTGCCCGTGCTTGTCCTTCACCGCGACGGTGAGCAGGAAGCCGGCCATGACGGCGAACACGACCACGCCGTTGACCAGACCGCCGAACATGACAGTGATGACCGTCGCGACCAAGCCCGCCAAGAGCACGATCGTTCCGACCATCCCCAGCCCCAAAAGGCCGGGGGTTGTCGGCCGACGCCAGTTGCCGTAGGTGCGGACCTGAGGTTGCGTGTTCGCCATGCTCACTCCTAGTTACTTCCTGATGCGCCGTCACCGGCCGCGTCTGCTGCAGCGGTGCGCACAGCACCGACCGCCTTCTGTCCCGCCTCGAGGCCCTTTTGGGCTGCCATCACGCCGACACCGACCGGGCCTGCCGCTGCGGCTCCGCCCGCTGCAGCTCCGCCACCGGCGCTGGAAGCGCCCGCCGCCTTCCCTGCAGTGGCCGCCGTCCCAGCCGAGCTACCGCCACCTGTCGGTGCCGGCGCGGGCTTCAAAGCGGGGGTATTGGATGCGCCCGTGGCTTTCGGATCGCTGGTCGAGCCTCCACCGCCGCCCGAGCCGCCGCCTGTGTTGGCTTTGCGGATCGCGCCGGTGGCGAGCTCTGCCCCCGCTGCGCCCGCACCCGCAGCGAGAGCCATACCGGCACCGCCGCCACCGCCAACCTGAGACACCATTGGCGCGACGAACCGCATAAGAGCGGGCAGAGCCACGAGGGCCATCGCCATGAGTGCGAGACCGGTGAGGATCTTGATCAGACCGGTGCCGTCATCCTTAAACAAGTCGGCGCCGGTTAGCTTGAACGCGGCCGCGTAGACGATCGCCGCGGCCGGCTTGTAGAGAATGAACGCGATCAGCCAGCCGGTGCACTTCTTGAACCAGGAACGGCCCGTTTCCGTGTTTGTGAACGCGGCAGAAATGGGGAAGATCCCGGCGAGCAGCACGAGCATGCCGCCGCGGATCACCATCAGGATCACTTGAATGTAGGTGAAGAAGGTGGCGACGATACCGACGATCAGCAGGGCGATCAGACCGATGCCGCTTGTTGCGCTGATGCCGATCATTGCGGTGATGTTCTGGCCGAAATCCTTTCCGGTCGCCCCGTCGAGAATCCAGGTCGAGAATCCATCGGCCGCCGCTACGGCAAGGCCGATACCAGTCAGACCGGCGGCCGACACTACGACGAGAGTGAACAGCGACTGCAGCAGGTCCTTGCCTGCCTGCGCACGTTGAGTCCACGCCATGCGGGCGCCCGCGATGATCACCGAGAGCACCGCAAGACCGCCGGTATACCACCAGAGCGAGTCTTGGATGTAGCCGACCGCATCAGAGGCGTTCGAGGATCCCATCCCGGGCAGGAGAGCCGCAACGATCGCGGAGGCTCCGGAAATCAGGATGACCGCGCCGAGGACCACGCCCAGGCGGCCCAAATGCCGCTCACCGTCGCCACGACGCCGATTCACTGCCAGGAGCGCACCGCCGGCGATGAGCGATAGAACGCAGATCGCGAGGGAGATCCACACCGACCACTGGAGGATCGTCAGGAACCCGGACGCGCCCGCAGCGCCCTCCGCGGAGTGGTTCGCCGACGTTGACCCTCCACCTGTGAGGTTTGGCGTGGGAACGAGAACCCACACCGACCCAAGGGCGGCAAACGCTTTTCCGACGCCCTCGAGCACGTTGTTCACGAGCTGCTGGAGACTGTCATTCGTGGCTTTTGAAACGACACCGCCGAGCTGACAGCCGACGTCGAGCCAGTCGCAGCCAGCCATTTATGCCCCCGACCACGGGATGTAGCCGCCGAGGCTCTGCAACGGCGACGGCGGGATCGGCATATTGCCGTTCTTGTCGAGGGTGACTTTCCAGTCCCCGTCGCTCCACTCGAGGTTCTCGACGAAACTCACGAGTTGGCCTGTCGCCGCGTTCACAGCAATATCGACCTTCGCTTGGGAACCGTCATACGACAAAACCCGGAAGCCGGCGATCTGGTAACGGACGGTCGTTTCGCTGGTGCTGCCCTCCGAAGCCAGCGCGGCGTCGCGGCCCGGCCCAGGCAGAACCAACTTGTCGCTTACCTCGTGGCGGAGACTCGAATCCGAACCCATCGCAATGATGTTGGCCGCCGAGTAAAGCGCGCCTGTTGGCGTGTGCGCGTAGCAACTCCGGAAACCGGAGGACTCGACATTTCCAGGACCCGCCCCCTTTGGATCTGTGGGGGCAGCCACCGTCCCGACCAATTCCCACTTGCTCTTGGGCGCTTGAGTGATCGTCCCCGACTTCTCAAAGCCTGGCAGTCCACAGACGCTGCGATCCGCCTCATTGACGCTCGACTGTGACGGTGTGCTTGTCGGCGCCGTCGACGAGTTCGCATTCGGCTTGGCCTGCCCGCCGATCACTGAGCTCACGATGAGGACGACCGCGCACAGCAAGACGACCCCGACAATGACCGCAGCGAGGATGAATCGCCGGCTGGTGAACGGGTTCGGCTCGGATGGCTGGTTGTCGGACATGCGTCTTTTCCCTTCGATCAGCTGACGAGGAAGCCGACGAGGCTGGCGGCGCCGGCGATGACGATTACGCCGGCCATTGCCATGCCGAGGGAGCCGAGGTGCGCTCCGCCCTCTCCGCGGCGGCTCTCGATGGCGAGCTTCGCGCCGATGATCATCAGACCGATGATCACGACGCCGAGAGCGAGCCACTTCACCCAGCCCATAACGGCGATGAACTTCTCGGATCCAGGAGGGGCCGAGCCGTTCCCGGGGTCGGGAACGTCGAGTGGGACGAAGGAGTTCACGGTGTCGAGAACGGTGTGGAGCGTGTGCATTGTGCTTCCTTTCGGTCAGGCCGGGTTAGGCGCTGGTCGTGTTGGTCAGTTCGCTCACCGAGGCGATGAGCGTCCGAACGTCTTTGGGTGCGTGCTCGAGGTCGGGCGGCTCTCCAAGCCGCCATGCCTCTACCCAGGGGATGTGCCAGGTGTGCGGCACTCCCCCGGAAACCAGGTGCGCCAGCTCCCTCAGCGGCTTGGGCAGCCTGCCGGGCGCGTCAGCCACGATCACGAGGCCGACGAGATTCACGGACGGGATCACTCCTGATGCCCATTCGATCGCGGCCCGTTGTGCGGCCGCGAGGCCCGATGCATTCGACCGGGCGACAAGGACAACGTTTGTCGTCGCTCCGTCGTAACCGATTGGCCATGCATGGCCTGCCGTGCGAGAACCAGCGACCAAGTTGGCCAGGGTGGACTCCCCCGCGCCGCCGTGAACGCCGAGCCACCACAGCGGTGCGGGACGGTTGACATCCCGGCGTGGGAGCCGGTCAGCGTGATCAGGCGCGGGAACGCCCGGCTGAGGAGCGGCCGGGCGTGGGAGTTCGCGACGAGCCCGGACGGGTGGCGGGGCGTGTTGAGGCACCGCCGGTCCTGCTAGCCACGGGTGTTGGGAGTCCGTCACCGGAGAGCCCCCTTCTTCGGTCTCGACTGAGTTGTCTACCCAGTATCACCCGCAAGGGTGACACGAAACGGGATACTGGAAACATCACCACCCACACCCCCGAGGATGGAGCGTCAGCGATGTTGCCCAATAGACCCGAATATTGCCGAACCTTACCGATAACTCGAACTATACGCCTAAACTGTGTCGCATGGACAGATGGTCGGACTTTGACATGAGCGCGCTCGACGACCTCCTAAAGGGCCTGCCGCCGACGCTCAGCGTGAGCGAGGCCGCCAAAGTGTTCAACGTCAGCGAAGACGTGATCCGCGGCGCGATCGGCTCAGACAACCCAGAAGAACGCCTACCCGCGCTGCGAATCGGCCGCGGCTACACGATCCTCACGGCCGACTTCGGCGCGTGGGCACGGGCGCGATACAGCGGGCACAGCGACAACTAGGAAGGCAGCGACATGGCTCAGCAGGAAACCTCTCACCCCACCATTCGGGCGATCGTGAACCCGGATGCGACCGGTGTGCTGGTGATCGAGGGGACTCACCATGAGGTCGCCGGCAACAACGACACCCACGTCCGCGAACAGATCCTCACCCAAGTCACCGGCCGCGCACGCATGTACGGCCGCCCCGTGATGCTCATCACGGAGGACGCAATGGGCCAAGGACAGCTGATCATCTCGCCGGACGGCAGCGTTGAGGCTGTCGGAGAGTTCATCCCCGCTGAGCCAGCAGCAGTCCCAGAGGAGACCGTGCAACGGGCGGAGCTACCGCCGACATACGACGTCGAGCGCGTACCTCCGCCTCCTGCAGTGTTTCCCGCGCCAACTGTTGTCGCGCCGCAGGCGACCGAGCCGCAGCAGGCAGCGGTACCGCAGGCCACCATCAGCGAGCGGCGAGCTGCGCGCGCGTCCTTCCTCGAGAAGGAAGCACCCGAGCAGCCCGCGACACAGGGATGGCGCGGAGTCCTCGCCCGCGTCGGCGTCCAGGTCGCCCCCTCTGAGACCGAGCTTGCCGAACGTCGCGACGTGCACGCCGTGAGCCAGCACTGGCCCGGCCCGCGCACGATCGCGATCGTCAACGGCAAGGGCGGGGCCAACAAGACCCCGACGACGGCCCTGCTGTCGGCCGTATTCGCCCGCTACGGCGGCTCCGGTGTGCTGGCGTGGGACAACAACGAAACGCGAGGCACGCTGGGCTGGCGCACCGAGCAGGGACCGCACGAAGCCACTGTGCACAACCTGCTCCCACAGACCGAACGGCTGCTCTCCCCCGCCGCCCAGTCCTCCGATCTGGCGCACTTCGTGCACCACCAGACCGGTGACAAATACGACGTGCTGCGCTCCAACCCGCAGGCGCTCTCCGCCGACCAGCGCATCAGCCGCGTCGAGTTCGACGCGCTGCACCAGGTCGCGAGCAAATACTTCCGCCTGATCTTCATCGACTCCGGCAACGACGAGTCCGCCGAGCGCTGGCAGCAGATGATCGACCGCAGCGACCAGCTCGTCATCGCCACCACCGCTCTCGGAGAGCACGCCGAAGCAGGTGCGCTCCTACTCGATGGCCTGGCCCAGCGCGACGAGCGCTCTGCCGCTCTCGCGGACAACGCCGTGGTGATCGTCTCCCAGTCGGAGAAAAGCGCGGACAAGGGCGACGCCCAGCAGATCGCCAACGGGTTCGCGTCAATCGCGCGTCGGGTGGTCACCATTCCGTTCGATGAGGCGCTGCACAGCGGCAAGATCCGCTACGACGCCCTCAACCCGATCACGCGCCGCGCCTGGCTCGCAGCAGCAGCCGCGGTGGCGGAGGGTCTGTGAAGCGCGCCGCCGGTGCAGTCGGCGTCGCGCTCACTGCGCTCATCCTGACCGGCTGCGCGCCCGTCATGTCGCCCGTGTCAACGCCGGTCGCTACGTTCCCGGACGGCACCACCAAGACGCCACGCTCGACCCCGACCGACGGACTCGACGACGGCCCGAACGCCCCCACGCCAACGCCGGCTGACTCCACCAGCCAAGCCGCGGCCGTGAAGCTCGCCGAGAAGTTCATGACGGCATTCGCGCAGCCGCAGCTCGACGCGACCACGTGGATAAACGCCCTGTACCCGATGCTCACGCAACAGGGCGCGGCTGCCTATGAAGGCACCGACCCGGCGAACGTCCCCGTCCACAAGATCACTGGCGCCGGCTCCGTCGTCGACGGAGCCACCGACTACGCGCTCCTCGTGACTGTGCCGACCGATATCGGAACCTACGTCGTCTCGCTCACCCGCAAGGCTGCGACCGATCCCTGGCTCGTCGACCGCATCACACCGCCGGGGAGGTAGTCATATGCAAGGCGGCAAGGGGGTAGTCGCACTGCTGCTCGTCCCCGTTCTCTTCATCGGACTGTTGTTCGGCTTCATCTTGCTCTTGGGCGGCAGCAACGCCGCCGCGGCCGCGTGCGGACCCTCCGGCGCCGGCGTCAAGGTCGATGAGAACACCGTCCCCACCGCAGCCGTCGCCGGCTACGGGCACGACCAGCTCGTGAACGCCGCCTACATCATGAACGCCGCCGAAGCCCTCGGACTCAACGCCCAGGCGCAGCAGATCGGCGTCATGACGGCAATGGGCGAATCCGGGCTCCGCGTGCTCAACTACGGCGACCAAGCCGGCCCCGACTCCCGCGGACTGTTCCAGCAGCGCGACAGTTGGGGCAGCCTTGCGGACCGCATGGACCCCTTCAAATCCGCGACGCTCTTCTTCGAACGATTGAAGAACGTCCCCAACTGGGAAACCCTCGAGCCCACGCTCGCCGCCCACAAGGTGCAGGTCAACGCCGACCCCTACTACTACGCCAAATACTGGGACGCGGCCGGACAGATCACCGCCGCCCTCAGCGGCGTCACCGCCTCCCCCTCGACCGGATGCGGCAGCGGCGCTCTCGGTATGCCGCTCGATATGCCGTTCAACATGACTGACAAATTCGGCCCGCGCAGCTCGCCCACCGAAGGTGCAAGCAGCTACCACCCGGCAGACGACCTGCAGAACTGGCCGAACCCGTGCGGCAAGCCCATCTACGCGATCCAGCCCGGCACCGTCGTTCTCTCCGATCGCCTCTACCTCTCGATCAAGAGCCCTGACGGATACACAATCTCCTACCTGCACAGCCACCAATCCGATCGTCTCGTAAAGGTCGGAGACACCGTGACCACCGGAGAGAAGATCTCCCTCGTGGGCGACGAAGCGCCCGCCACCGGGTGTCACCTGGACCTCCGGATCAACGTCGTGGGCAACATCAACCCGCAGGTCGCGACGCTCCCCCTCGACCCCGCCGTACCCGGCTGGGTCGATCCCGAGAAGTTCTACGAACTGTTCGGCATGACTCTCTGCAACGACACCTGCCACAGGAACTACTGATGCCGACCTTCATCCCCGCCCAACCGCGTCTGAGCGCGATCGTGCGCCCAGACGCCTCTGGTGAGCTCACGATCAGCGGAACCTCGCGCCCGCTGATCGCAGCCGACACCGCGCGACTGCGCGCCGGAATCATTGCCCGCTGCGCCGCGATCGGCCGCCAGGTCGGTCGGCCGGTGAGACTGACCGTCGTCGACGTCGACGCCACCTACCAGCTTGGAATCCACCCGGACGCGTTCGTGCAGATCCTCAACCCAGACGGCACCGTCGACGACGCCTCCGACGACAAGCGTGCAATCGGAGACTCCCCCTGCCGGCACTGCAGCAAGCCCCAATCTCTGGAGTACAACTTCTGCACCCTGTGTGGCACGAAGGCTCCGCACGACGTAGAAGCGGCCCCTGCCTCGCTTAGCGGTGCCAGCAGAGGACGGACGGCGCAATGATGTGCGACACGCGGCGCGTCCTTGCGTTAACGGGCCTGTTAACCCGAAATACTCGCAACATGACGATGGGAAGCAACGCGGGTATCAAACGTAACCGCCGCCCTAAGGGCGTGAAAGTTGTTGAACTGAAAGTCAGGCTCGAAGAGTCCACCGAGCAGAGACTACGAGACGCGGGCATGGCCTCCGGCTCGCTCTCGCTCTCCCTCTACCTCGAGCGGCTAGTAAGCCAGCTCGAAGCTGAGCGCGGCGGACTGCCCGTGCTCTCCCCCACGCTCGATGGCACGGAGGTAACCACCACGACAGCCGCTTAAACGAAAGGACCCGCCGCTTCCGCGACGGGCCCTCCAAGTTTCGTAGCTCAAACCCTCTTCGCTTGCCGGCCTCGAGGTTCGAGCTAGTCCCACCGAATATCCCGGTTACCAGCCGGGGGCTTCAGTGCACCCTCAAGAACGAATCCTCAAGGAGTGAGGCCATCATAGCCCCGGATAGTGGCAAATACGACGTTTTGCACGGCTACAGGCCTCTGAGCGTGTCCGCCGACGTTGCTGACGCCTGGGAGCTGACCCGCCGAATCAGCCCACGCGATCGCGTGCGCGTCATGAAGCGAGACGCCTACGGCCGTCTCGACGAGAACAGCTACCCCAGCTTCCACCGCGTCGCTCCGCAGGCACCCACAACGCCGTGGTGCATCCGCCTGGCCGACGATGCGGGCTTGTTCCGGTTGCTCTGCTTCGACTTCGACGGCAAGGACAAGCACGGCGTCGACGCCGAGCTCATGGAGCGCGCCGTCGACGAGGCCGACGCCCTCGCCGGCATCCTCGACGAACTCTCTATCGCCTACGTGCTCTGCCAGTCCTCGGGAACCGGCGGCCGCCACATCTGGATCGCCGTGCCGGGCGGAGCCACGGCCGACGTCGTGGCGGCCCTCGCCCGCGCTGCCCGCGCGAACTATCGCACCCTCGACCACGGAATGCTGCTGAACGTGCGGGAGGGCGCCGCGCGCCCGCCGCTGTCGCCTCACCGCGACGGGTCCAGCTCGGTCATCATCCGAGGCAGCCTCGACGCGCTCACGGCCAGCAGGATCGTTCCTGACAAACTGATCGCCCTCGCCGTGGTGCTCGATGAGCGGAAACCCGCTCTGAGAGCCGCTGAGAGCGCACCATCCGGCCCCGTCGACCGTTCACACCGCGCGCACCGACAGCTCACCGCCGCCGGCGCCGCGCACATGGCCACGATCGACGGCGGCAGCAACCCATCATGGACCGGGTTCATGTGCCTCCTGGCGGCCGCTAATGCCGGGTGGTCCCTGGCCGACGTCGAGCACGCTGCCAAGACCGCCCCTGGGATGGAGCACTACCGCACCAAGAACACCGGCCGCGGCACCCGCCGCCGCCGCTCCCCCGCGGAGGCGCGCGAACGGCTCGAACGCCAGTGGGCCAAGGCGCAGCAATACGCGGCCGTACAACGGCCTCTCCCGGCCGCGCGGGAGCCCCGCGACCTGACAGAGCTCGACGCCATCGTGCGCGACGTTGACGACCTCCTGACGCGATTCCGCGTCGCCCCCGGACGCTGGGGACGGACGGAAGCCGCGCTCTCCGAGCGCTCCATCCTGACCGCCCTGGCCTACCTCACCCTGCAGACCGGAAAACGAGTCGTAGCGGCCTCGATCCGCGACCTCGCCCTGATGGTCGGGCTCGGCCGCACCACGGCCGCAGACGCCCTCCAGCGGCTCGCACGCGACGGATACGTGCAGAAGGTCACCACCACCGACGGCGGCAACGCCGCCGAATGGCGCTTGACCCTCACACTTTCCACAACCTCTGACACAGTCCGGTCACAACCTCTAGATAACCCCCGCCCCCCGGCCGACCTCTTCAACGCTCGCGCCGTCCAAGTAGCCCAGCTCGAGGACGAACTAACAGACAGCCGGCACGATCTCTTCACCCGCGCCGGCCTTGGTCACCTCGCCGGGAAGCTCTACGCCATCCTTCGCCAGCACCCCACACTCACCGTAGAGACCGCTGCGCGACTCCTCGGCACCGGTACCCGCCACACCACGAGGATCCTCAGCCGCCTGCGCCGGCATCGCCTCATCGTCAAGCATCGAGAAGGATGGGCCCGAGCCACGCGAGATCTCCGAGACCAGGCAGCTCGCATCCTCGGCGTGGCCGGAACCCTTCTCGATCGAGCCGAACGATATCGAGCCGAACGCGAAGTATGGGCATGGTGGCAAGCCGAGCTCACCACCATGAACGCCTCCCCCAGGATGCGTCCACGACGCCGAAATGCATCGAGCCGACCGCTATTCGAGGCCGACGCGCCGGGCGAACGAATCTGGCCCCGCTACCCTCGATCCGCCGACCGCCGAGCCGACCACCGAAGCGCTCGAGAACTCGTCATAGTCGGCGCTCTCAGTCCCGAGAGCCGCTGGCAATACCTCGGAGACGCCGCCTAGCCGGCGGCGACTGATTGACCCTGATTCGAGCCGCTGCGCGGCGCTGTCCTTGTCGCTTTTTTCGTCTGTCTGGCCGGTCATCGTAGTTCGCTCTGCGCCTACGTTCCGGGCTTTCGCGGCATATCCTCGCTGCGCTCCGGTATTCCACGACCCGGCACTCCGGCGCTCCCGCTCTCTATCGATTTCTCTCGCCAGACAGGCAAAAAAATCAGTTGATCGGGAGAGAGAACCGTGAACACAACTACCGCAAGCCAGGGAACCGTCGAGCACATCGACCCCAACGCGATCATCATCGAAGCGAACGTGCGACCCAGCGCCCCGCTGACCAAGGAATTCATCGCCAGCATCCGCGAGAACGGCGTTCTGACGCCCGTTCTCGCCCGACGCGACGCCCAGGGCAACGTTCTGGTTCGGGCAGGCCAGCGACGCACCCTCGCAGCCCGCGAGGCCGGACTGACCAGCATCCCCGCCTACATCGTCGAGGCGGACGAGGCCACCGTAGAGCGCATCGTGCAGCAGATGGTCGAGAACGACCAGCGCGAAGCCCTCACCGACGGCGACCGGGCCGCAGCGTTCCAGCAGCTCGCATTCGAAGGACTCAGCCCCGCCGCAATCGCCAAGCGCACCGGCACCAAGCAGGCCGTGGTCAAGAGCGGCCTGGCCGTCGCGGAGAACGCCGTCGCCGCCTCCGCGATCCAGGAGCACCAGCTGACCCTCGACCAGGCCGCAACGCTGATCGAGTTCGAGGACGACGAGGCCACCCGCGCCGACCTGATCGAAATCGCGATCAACGACCCGGCCCAGTTCACCCACGCGGCCCAGCGCGCCCGCGACGACCGCGCCCGGGCGCACGTGAAGGCACAGACCGAGGATGAGCTGCGCGGCCGCGGCTACGAAATCCTCGACCATGACCGCGGCTACTACGACACCGACTACATCAGCATCCGCGAGCTGACCACCGCCGAAGGCGAGCGGGTCACCCCGGAGCACATCGAGAACGCCGAAGGGCGTGCCGTGTTCGTCCGCGTCTACCTCGACGGCGAGCCGAACATCAGCTACTTCCTCAGCGACCCGAAGGCCGCAGGCTTCACCAAAGCCAGCGGCCAGGGCTCCAACAGCGGCCCGATGACCGACGAGCAGAAAGCCGAACGGCGCACGCTGATCGCCAACAACAAGGCGTGGGCATCCGCGGAAACGGTGCGGCGCGCATGGCTGGCCGAGTTCCTGACCCGCAAGACACTGCCGAAGGACGCGGCGAAGGTAATCGCGCTAGGACTCACCATCCAACGCCGCGACGTGGGCAGCGCAGCGGCCAACGGCAACGAACTGGCCCACCAGCTGCTCGGCATCGAGCGAGGCGGCTACTACGACGACAAACTCGCCGCGCACGTCGAGCAGTCCCCCACCAAGGCACAGCACGTCAGCCTCGCCGTTGTTCTCGGCGGCATCGAGTCCGCCACCAGCAAGAGCACCTGGCGCTACCCCGAGGCGACCAAGGCCGCTTACCTGGCCCAGCTCGCCACCTGGGGATACGCTCTGTCGGAAGTCGAGCAGATCGTGATCGACAACGCCGGGACGAGCAGTGCTCCCCTGGCCGACGAAGAGGACGACAACGACCTCGACGAGTAGGGAACGATGAGCGGCGGGTGTCCCCCGCACCCGCCGCTCGCTCCCCCAGGCCCGGCACGGAGGCCGGCCCCTCCTTAGTCGGGGTGATATCACTCCGATATCAGACTGAAAGCACCATGGAAGCAGCGCCCAGCGGGCGCAGAAATGGCGCTGCGGCGCAGCCGCCACCCTGACCTGATCGAAGCGGAGCCGCTTCGCGGCACAGCTCTTTCGGACGTCTTTTGTGACCTTTCCGGCCGGTCATCGTAGTTCGCTCCGCGCCTACACCCCGGGCTTTCGCGGCATATCCTCACTCGCTGCGCTCGCTCCGGTATTCCACGACCCGGGGCTCCGGCGCTCCCGCTCTCTATCGATTTCTCTCGCCGGAAGGCACAAAAAACAGTTGTCCACTCAGGGAGAGAGCAATGACCAAGACCCGCCGACCCGGCAAGACCATCGAAGAGAAGAAGGCTCAGGCCGAAGCGCTGCACAACTCGATCAGCGACCAGGTGGAGCAGCTGCGCGAGTCCGACCGGTGGACGGCGTTCCTCGACTTCGCGAAAGCGTTCCACGCCTACTCACTGAACAACCTTCTGCTGATCCTGTCCCAGATGCCCGAGGCGTCCCAGGTGGCCGGATTCCGCAAGTGGCAGGCGCTCGGCCGCCAGGTACGCAAGGGCGAGAAGGCCATCCGGATCTTCGGCTACAGCACCAAGAAGATTACCGAGGAGGACGAGAACGGCGACGAGGTAGAAAAGCGCGTCGCCCGCTTCCCCATCCTCTCCGTGTTCGACATCGGACAGACCGACCTCATCGAGGGCGCACAGGACGCCGGAACTCTCACCACCCAGCTCACAGGCGCCGACGATTTCGGCATCGTCGATGCTCTCTCTACCTACCTCGTCGAGGAAGGCTGGACCGTTGAGTTCCGCCCGATCCAGGGGACGAAGAACGGGTACAGCGACCCGGAAGAGATGACCGTCGTCATCGACGCCGACCTCAGCCCCGAGCACACCGCTAAGACCCTCATCCACGAGACCGCGCACGTGATCCTGGGCCACACCGAGGACCTGGCGCAATACCTCGAGCACCGCGGCCTGATGGAGACCGAAGCCGAGAGCGTCGCCTACGTCGTCGCCGGCATGGTCGGATTCGACACCAGCGCCTACAGCGTCGGCTACATCGCCGGATGGTCCGAGGGTGACGCCGACCTGATCAAGTCCACCGCGACCCGCGTCCTGCGCGCCGCCCACCAGATCGCGGAAATTCTCGACCCTGACGACGAAGACGCCGACACGGAAGACGCCGCCTAACCGGCGGCCCTCCCCCACCATCCCAGACAGGAGAGACACATGGCCAACAGCATCCAGACGATCCAGACCAACGTCACCAAGGACGACGAACCCGCCACGCGTGCCCGGCAACTCAGCTACCGCCAGGAAGACCTCACCGGCCACGCCCGAATTGGCTACGTGCTGGTCAGCACCATCACGATCGACAGCCCCGACGTGGTGACCATCGTCGACACGCTGCAGCGGATCGACGCCGACTAGCCCGGCCGAGAGCCTGCCACCGTTCCCGCAATCGTGGAGCGCCTGCCGCTACAGACACCGGGGCGACTTCCCCCGCCACGGTGAAGGGCCCCGACCTAGAGAAAGTAGGTCGGGGCCCCGCTCCCCCATCATCGCAGCCGGATCGCCGCGAGTGAGGGGGACTCCCCCTCACACTCCCCCGCCAACTGTCATGCTTTCAAACTGATATCACTCTGCTATCACTTTCATAGTGATATCGCTTTGATGGCGTTTCGCTACTGTTCTGATATCAAAGTGAAAGTAGACTGCAATCATGATCATCCTCGTAGGGAGCCAGAAGGGCGGCGCTGGCAAATCCACCATCGCCATCAATCTCGCGGCCGAACTGGCCCGTCAGGGCGAAGACGTCGTAGTCGTCGATGCAGACGCGCAGCGGTCCGCCGCTCGCTGGCACGCCGACCGTGAAGCCGCAGGCGTCACGCCCGCTATCGCCTGCATCGAAAAGCTCGGCAACATCCGAGAGACATTGCTCGACCTCGACGCGCGCTACGGATACGTCATCGTCGACGTCGCCGGCAAGGACAGCAAAGAGATGCGCACCGGCATGACGGCCGCGCACAAGATGGTCGTGACCGTCCGGCCGTCACAGCTCGACCTCGACACGCTTCCGCACATGAGTGAGCTGGTCGAACAGGTACGCGACTTCAACCCGGAGCTGGTTGTGCGGAGCCTGCTAACGCAGGTCCCCACCAACCCGGGCGTGACTGAGCGCACCGACGCGGGGGAGTACCTGTCGGACTACCCGGCACTTCACCCCCTGCAGACGGTGGTCTACGAACGCAAGGCATACCGCGACGTCATTGGTGAAGGACTCGGCGTCGTGGAATGGAACAACCCCAAGGCCCGAGCAGAGATCCAGGAATTCGCAGCGGAGTTGATGGCGTAATGGCAATCAAAAGAAGGCCCACGATCGACCCGGCAACTGAGGCTGCCATCGAAGCATTCGGCGAGGCCGCCGAGCGGCCCACCGAGGCACCGATCGCACAGGCGAGCCTCCAGCCGGCGCGGCCGGCGCGCAAGAAGGTGCCCACGCCACCGGCCACGCCGGCAACAGAATGGCCGGACGACGTCGCGAAGACGCTGCTCATCCGGTACCCAGACCTCGAGCTACCGGCGCTGCTGACCGATGTAGCGCGAGCAGAAGAGCGCAGCCAGCACGCCACCGCCCTACGGGCGCTGCGGCGCGGCCTTGAAATCCTCAAGGACGAAAACGGGATCTAGCAGCACCATGGATCCATTTTGATATCACTCCGATATCGGAATGAATCCAGCGTGAAAGCAACCGTTCGGGGGAACGCATGCACGGGGGAGTGGTGGACAGCGGGGCGCTGCGGCACGGAGGCCGCCCGCCAACGGAGCCGCTACGCGGCGCTGCGAACGCTCTGCTTTCTTTGACCTTTCCGGCCGATCACCGTAGCTCGCTCCGCGCCTGCCGTTCCGGGCTTTCGCGGCACATCCTCACTCGCTCCGCTCCCTCCGGTATTCCACGACCCGGCACTCTCGGCGCTCCCGCTCACTATCGATTTCTCTCGCCGGAAGGCAAAGAAAAACGGTTGGTTGAGAGAGAGAAGAGAACGATGAGCACGCTCATTACGGACACCGAAGACGTCACCCGGTTCTGTGGGGTCTTTTCCGACGTGACCCTCGCGCACGATGTTGCCTCGACCTTGGGATGCCGAGAAGCCGAAGCGCTAGCCGGGATCCTCCGGGCGTTGGGAGAGCCAGCAGCAGCCAATATGTGGCTGGATGCACACGCGCACGGTGACGAGCCGGGGGACCAGCACTACCAGCCCGCACCCGAGCTCTACCTCGTCCCGATCGACCCGATGGAGGACCTTCAATGCGACTCCTGCCAGTGACTGCAGACAGGCCGCAGGGGCGGGCGCGATGCGCTCGCCCCCCTTCGATGCGCCAAAGCGGGGCATCACCATGACCAAGTACACACCTGCAGAAATCATCGTTGGCGGTATCCAGGACACACGCGAGAGTTTCGCGGACCTGTACCTCGAGCTGCACGAGCTGCGCCAGGAAGCGGCGTACTACTACCACCGCGCCTTCGTCGACGACGGGCCGGAACCCGAGCAGGAGGGCGCGATCGACTTCCACCCCGCGCCGGCGGAGTTCGGTGGCAAGGACCTGGAACGGCCGGCCCGGCGAGTGCGACTGGATCGCCTCACCCAGAAGGGCCTTGCGCTGTACGTGCAAGGCGTCCGCGAAGCGCTACGGGAACGAGACGAACTCGTGCGCCAGATTGAAGACGCCGAGCACGACCTGGAGCGCATGCTGATTGCGATGGACGGCACGATCGCCCACATCGTCGATCGCCACCTGCACTACATGGCCCTGCTCGAGCACCGAGCAAAGAACCACTCCCAACCGGCACCGCTCACACCCTGGGACGTACCGATCCGGCAACCAGGCACCGGCGAGTACCTACCGCCGCTGCAGGACAGCGATTAGCGACGTCCGACGTCTCGCGCCCTCAAGAACCAAGCCCCGGCCGATCTCTCTCCCGGCCGGGGCTTTCTTGTGTCCAGGCGGATCACTTCCGGTGCACGAAGTTCCCGGCAACCCACACGTAAACCGGAGCGCGGCCGCCTTCCGGGACGTAACGGATTAGCACCAAGCCGCCCGTCGTCCAGGCCAACGCCTCCGCGTCGACGAGCTGCACGTCGGTATAGGCGACCTGGACCGGCACGTGAGCCTTGACCGGGACCGGCTGCGGTTCGTCTCGACGTCGACCGCTCGCGCGCACCATCTCGTCCGGAAGGCTGATCGGCCGCGGCTGCCGCTCCGCAGCCTTGGCGATCTCCGCCAGCGGCGCCGAATAGACGTCGTAGCGTTTGTTCGTGCCCACGAGCTCAGGCCGGGTCGACGTCGACCAGGATCCAGCCGGCGCCGTGGCGCTGCAGCTGGAACAGGCGCACGTCCGCAGGATCGTGCTCGCTGCGACCGATCACCGACCATCCGACCAGGCGTTCGGCGGAGTGAGTGAGCGCGTCATGGTCAACCGCCGTGCGGATTGTTTCGGCGCTGACGGCTCGGTACCGGTGGCCGGCCCACACCAGGCGAACCGGGGCTCCCTGCTCCATCCAGAGGTGCACAATGTCTGCGGCGGGCGCGATGCTCATGACCAGAACCTCCAGATACTCAGTGTCACCCCATTGCACCACAATTCGAAGCTATGTTCGAATGTTGTGGGAGGTCGGAAACGTGAAAACGCTGCACGTGGGGGAGAAGGTTTGGCTGGTCCTCGACGACGCCGCGAACCGTATCGAGTTCCAGATCGAGTACGCGCCGGCCACCCGCTCCGACACTCACGAAACGCTGATGATGTACCGCGTTGACCATTGGGTGCTCAAGCGCAGCGACCGGTGGCCGCTGGGCTACTACGACGAGCTGCGGCAGGCCCTCGATGCTTGCGCGCTCGCGCTCGGCATGCCCAACTTCCTCGCGCCGGCGACCGCACCGGATGGCACAATCATCACCCCCGAGGAGCAACGCGAACGATGGCGGGCCGGCCTTGACCCTCGCACCGGACGCAGCCGTGATGAAACCGCGGTTGCTTGATTATGCGGGCGGGTCTTGCCGAGGCGGTGTCGGAGCGGGGGTAGCGGGTGCCGGGGGTTCGTAGACCGGCAGCAGCGAGTAGTTCGTCCGGCCGCGGCGACGCACACCCGCGCCCGTTTCTACGCTGATGCCCTCGGCCTCCAATACTCCAAGGTCCACCAAGTTACGGAGGCCGGCTTTCCGAGTGGACTCACTCATTCCGTATTCACTGCTGAAGTAGGAACGAGGGAACGTGAGGGGATTACCGCCGGCTTGGCCGAATGTTCGGAGCGAAACGAGGTACATGCTGAGGCCAGCTCCGGTGAGATCGGTCGTGTGGAAGAGCGTCCGCCAGGCGGCTTCAGGTACACGGCGGTAGGTGTCCCCAGGTTGACCGGTAGGAATGACGTACGCGTCTCCTGATCCGTCCTCTTTGAGCGCGCGGATGGTCGGGAGATCTCCTGACGCTTTGCCGGGTTCGATTCCGACGAATTTGCGGCGTTCCAGCTCCTCCCAGTTGCTGCGGATCGCTCGGCCGCCGGCGCCCTTCGAGTCGGGTAGTCCGAGCAGATCGGCCCAGAACCATGAGGGTCGGCTAGTTGTGTGGTCGCCGCCGCCGGCCACCCAGAGCAGGCTCAGGTAGAGCAGCACGCGAGTCTTCCCTCCGCGGCCGCCGCCGGACCCGCTGCGGGCGTTCATCAGACTCGCCAGGGGGTGGTGGGTGCCCTCCTGTCGCGCGGAGACGAAGAAGTCATCCCGCAGGGGCGCCCCCCTGCCGAACCGATTCTGTTGGAAGCGCACGACTCGGTCGAACGCTTCTCGCTGTGCTGGGTTAGAGCTGGCCATTTCCGACCTCCACTGTTGCCGCTGGCCCGAGTTGCTTTTTCAAAGCGAAGGCGTAGGGTTGAACTACTAAGGATTACATTAGGGGTTGCGCTAACGTACCATAGGGGGCTGCGCTAGATTGGCAACCCGCAGTTCTTTGCTCCCCACGGGTGTAGCTTTAGAACCAATCCGGCAGGGAGTCTTGAACCGACGCCCCGCGCGAATGCTCGGAGCAGCCACCTTCTTTGGGTGGGGTTCCCGCAGGATCACCGGAGGCAGTACAGAAACCTCGACTCCCGGGAGTCGAGGTTTTCTGTTTTGGGCTCGCCGTGCGCCCGGTCAGTCCGCGATTCGTTGTCAGGCTGGCTGGATGAGCTCCGGCCCATCACCGCGCCCGGGTCCCACCTGGTCGAACCGCAGCGATTCAGTTTCGGCGACGCCCGCACGGACAGCCTCGTCAACGAGGGCCTGGTCGCCGGCCACGGTCGGATCGATCCAGTGCTCCCACATCCGCTGCGGAAGGATGACCGGGTTCCGGTCGTGAATGTCTGCGAGAGTCTGCACCGCGTCGGAGGTGACAATTGTGGCCGTCAGCCGCCAACGTGAATCATCGTCGCGATCCTTGGACGGGTCGGCCCACCACGAGTAGAGGCCCGCGAAGCCCATCACTTGATCGTCGGGGTACCGGATGAAGTACGGGATCTTGTGCCCCTTGGGGCCCTGCCATTCGTAGTAGCCATTCGCGAGCACGATCGCCCGGTGCGACTTCACAGGCCCCCGCCACAATGGTTTCTCGGCCATATCCTCAGCTCGAGCGTTGAAGGTGGATGCTTTCAGCTTCAACGTCTTCGACCAGCTGGGCACCAGCGACCAGTAGGCCGGCTCGAAACGGATCTGCGGCTCCGCCTCGCCCTTGCCGGATTCGAACAGCAGCGGGATGTTCTCGGTGGGAGCGATGTTCCAGCTCGGCTGCCAGCCCGGGCGCCAGTCTTCCGGCATCTTGCCGGTCGACTCGACGAATTCCGTTATCGCCGCATTCACCTTGTCGTCCATCGCGAAACGTCCGCACATGGCGCCGAGCGTACCCCGATCGCGGCCGGCGAGCATGAGGCTTCCGACTGGCCTTAAGCGTCCCGTTCGTCACGGGAGCGGCGCGCGTCCAAGGCGAGCTGAGACGGCTGCCACGGGCCGTACGCGAGCTCTATCTTTTTCCGCGAGGTGAATTGAACCACCGGGCGGGCGCGAACGATCGTCTCCGGATCTCGGATGCCGTCCAGGCTCATCTCGAAGTCCCATGCGCGCCGATCGTAACGCTCAAGACTGAACGGGAGAATCGGCGCGTTCGCGTGATCGGGAGCGCCGAACAGCGAGTCGATGCCTCCACCACCGTGCGAGGCAGTGAAATGAATATCGACGCCGTCACCGCGGTCAATCTGCCAGTAAGCGGAGACGATCTGGGTGGCTTGATTGCCAGTGTTCACGACCTCGATGCTGAAGCCAGCGATCCGGCGTCCCGGCGCGGTGCTCCTTTCCCCGGTCCACTGCTCACCCGAAACGGAGACCACTGGACGATCCCAACGCCAAGAGCGCCATGCGGTCCAACCGGCCGTGAGCAGGGAAACCACTAACGCTGTACTTGCTAGGACGTCGGAATAGCTCACGTTTCAAGTCTGCCGCCATATGTGCCAAGACGAAGCGGTCGATGGAAGCGGCCAGTCAGATTCGAAAACGATGGTTAGTGTCTCTCGAAGATTTCTATGAGCAGAGCGGCCAGGTTGTCCGGGTACACGATCTCGTCGGTGGTCTGGATCTCTTGCAGCGACCACCACCGGGACTCGCGCATGACGGCCCGTTCGAGGACTGTCCAGCCGTGTGTGTCGATCTCGAAGGTCGGCACGACAACGTAGAAGTAGACCTCGTGTTGCTGGAAAGTCTCACCGGTGAACTCGAACGTGGTATCGCGCTGGTAGATGGGTCCGAGCGGGCGCGCAACCTCTAGGCCAGTCTCCTCGCTAAGCTCTCTGCGCGCTGCGTCGATAAGGGTCTCGCGGCCCTCGACGCCGCCGCCCGGCGTGAACCACCACGTCCCCGCCTCCGGGCGTCCTGGGTCGCCGCCGCGGAACAGGAGGGTTTGTCCGTCCTCGTTCACGACGACGATGCGGGCTGCTGACCGTTGCACACCGAGAGGCTACCGGGCGGCGGCCAGCGACGGTTCGCGCGGCTGGTTGCTTTTCTGCGCGCCTTTGCGGTAAAGTGAGGAGCGCTTTAGTAGTGCGCAAAAAACGGTTGAACCGGAAGGTTCGGCCGTTTTGTTGTTTAACCGGCGAACTCCGCACCCACCCGTGCGGATCGCCGCATGTGACTGGTTGATTGCTGTCCGGCGGTCAACCTTCGTCGACCGGTTGGGTCGACACCTCGCAACAGGAGGTGGCTGATGCCCCCACTGCTGACCGAGGCTCTTCAGTACGCCAGCGCGTTCCCGTTCCTCGGGTACGTCCTCGGCGTGGTGGTCCTTCTCGCTATTTTCAACGAGAAGGTCCACCGTCGCGTGGTGCGCCTTATCAAGGCGTTCCGCAGCGGGAAGAAGTAGCCAAAAATCGCAGGTGCCCCCAACCGGCAGGAGAGCTCTGTCTGAAACATGCTCATAAACGATCGTTTGCGAGCAGCCCGTCGACCGGCGAGAGCGTGCTGCGGAACTTCGCGGATCGCGTGCTGCTCAAAACCCTTGCCGAAACCCTCCTTTGCTCGAAACGCTACGTGTGGGTTTTTGAGCAGGTCTGGTAGAATGGAGAGGTCGAAAGGGGCAGCGATGAGCGTTAAGACAGCGAGCACCATCTCCGCCGCTGAGCGCGAGCTCCGCGAGCGTGTAGTGGCTGACGCCGCGCACAGCTCCGAAATGGAGGGCCTTTCTTCCACGGCCGAGTACCGGGCGGATGCTGCAGCGTTCGTCGAGGGGGAGTTCGACGCCGACGAGTTGGTGCGTCGCACCCGGGCCCGCTACGGCCTTGCCTGAGTTCGTCGACCCGTATCTCGAGCCCGCCTCGGGCATTCTCCGCAACAACCTCGGCATCACCGATCAGCGCGCCCTCGACTCTGCTGAGGCTGACCTGGTGGAGGCGCGGCGCGTCCAGATGATCATCCGACCGGTGAAGGTCACCGGCGATCTCCGACAGCTGCAGGCGATCCACGGCCAGCTTTTCCAGGACGTCTACGACTGGGCCGGCCAGCTGCGCACCGTCGATATCCGCAAGGGCACGGATGCGGAGGCGGAGTTCTTCATGCCGGTATCCCGGCTGGAGTCCGGGGCGGGGTTCGCGTTCGCGGAGCTCGCGGAGGAGAAGCAGCTGCGGGGCTTAGACCGCGACCGGTTCGTTGAGCGGCTGGCCTATCACTACGACCAGGTGAACTACCTGCACCCGTTCCGTGAAGGAAACGGGCGCACACAACGGATCTTTTGGACCCAGGTCGCCGCGGGCGCGGGCTATGACCTGGACTGGAGCGAGGTCACCGGCGCGCAGAACGACCAAGCCTCCCGGGATGCAATGGAGCGCCGCGACTTCGCGGGCTTGCACACGATGTTCGATCAGATCGTGAAACCGGCGACACCGGGCGGCCGGCTCACCCCGGAGCGGTTAGAGCAGCTGCGCGTGTTCGCGAGCATGGGAGGCCCTGCCACTCCGGGGCGTGGCATCTCCTCGGCCCCGGCACGGCCGACGCCACCGCTGACGCAGGGGTACGACACCGATCTGGGGAGGGGACGATGACTGTCGTCGGATACGCGCGCGTGTCGAAGCGGGAACAGAACTCGCAGGCGCAGGAGGCCGAGCTGAAAGCGGCCGGCGCCGAACGGGTGTTCGTCGACCACGGCGACTCGAGCAGAGTCAAGGACCGACCGCAGTGGATGGCGTGCATGGACTACCTCCGCGCCGGGGATGTGCTGTTGGTGCGCCGGCTGGATCGTCTCGGCGGCACGGAGCGGATCCTGATCGAGACGCTGCATGAGCTGGAGGACAAGGGCATCGATATCAAGAGCCTCACCGAACCGGTGATCGACACCACAAGTCCAATGGGCCGTGCCCTGTTCGGCATCGTCGCCGTGTTCGCCCAGCTCCGTGTCGACACCATCAGAGAGAACACTCGACTCGGGCTCGAGTACGCCCGCGCCCAAGGGCGTGTCGGCGGCCGCCCAACCGTGATGACGCCAGAGCGCATCGAGGTCGCGCGGCAGATGCGGGCGCAGACGCCGCCGGCGACGTGGGACACCATCGCCAAGACTCTCCGAGTCGGCTCGGCCACTGTCCGCCGCGCTCTCGCCTCAACCGAGGGCGCAGGGGCTAGCCGCGGTTCCTAACGGTATCCGCCAGGTGGCTCGGGAGCGTCGCCGGGCGTGCCCAGAATGGCGTTCGGGACGTCATCTCTGATGTGACCCATCGCTACCCGCGTCCACGACAGCAGGCTTTCACGAGTATTCCCGTCATCCTCGGATGCTCCGCCTATCCAACTAGGTGCGATAACCCAGATGCCGCGCAGCCTCCACGCCATCGTCATCAGATCCGCGCTGATGGCTTGAAGCTCCGCGAGAGGGCGCGGCGGTGCCGATGTTCGCATCGAGCGCACCAGGTTCGAGTCGAAGTGGTCCTGGATCAGCAGATCGTGCGCCACCGTATTGCGCATCTGATGCACCGCGTGCGTGGCCTCGATGACCTCGAGCGCGAGAACCTGGAAGTCGTGGGGGATCGATGGGAGTCGGAGGGCTGTCCGAACCTGCTTGACCAGATACCCGAAGTTCCGCTGCATTTCGCCGACGGGAAGATGGGCATCGTGCAGCGCACGCCACACTGAGCGCATCTCGCTCTCGGCCCAGACGTCGTTCCGGACGATCTCACCGATCAGGTACGACAGTCGGTAGGCGTGATCGAGATCGTCGAGCATGTCCTCACCATAGGGGCCGTCGACGCGAACGAGCGTCTTGCCGACTATTCGTTGTGCGTCAAGCGGAGTACGTTCGCACGCGTTCTGAAACTGACCCCGACCGGTCATTGGGGAGCAGGTATGAGCGACGACGAAGACCTTGAAGAG
>JAODAS010000014.1 GCA_025463555.1 Schumannella sp. | reverse complement strand
CGTGGGCTGAGACACAGGGGCGCGGCGTCGTCTTCGACGCACGCGAGGGTGGCGGGCTGAGAGCGCCGCCGTCGTGCAGACGCGAGAACGTGCCGAAGGGCCGTGGGAGTTCATTCCCACGGCCCTTAACACGTTCATCCCGCTGAGGCAACCCTTTTGTCCCCCAAATGGGGGACTGCTAACCTGAGGGTCCCCCAAGCGGGCGCGTGACCTAGCGAGGCGCGTGACCGGAATCCCCGTCCCTCAGGAGTATCACCCGCCGAACCACCAGCGCACAGACGACCGCTCATCGAGCGCAGCATGCGCAGCAATGCCCGCCCCGGAGACCCCGGCACTGGAGCCGAGACCCGACTCCATCACGTTTTTCGTGACCCCCACCAACCCGTGAGCGCTACAGCGCACGCGAGCACCGCTCCCCGCCCCCGCGGGACCCCCGTCAGGACCATCACCGTGAAAATCCCCCGACTTCTGCGCGCGGCGACCGCCGTGCTCCTCGCACTCGGAATGACGAGCGTCGGCACCGCCGCCGCGTTCGCCGATGACGCCGTCCCGCCCGCCGATCCGGCGTCCCAATCGGCACCGCCGGCCGAGTCATCCGACCCGCCCGCGGATCCGGCCCCGGACCCCTCCGCCCAACCGCCCGCATCCGACCCGGCGCCGGACTCGTCCGATCCCGCCGACGACGCGACGACCGATGACGCGACGACCGACGACGCGACGACCGACGACGCGACGAACGCTGAGGACACGGGCGCGGCGCCCGCCACCGACACCGCGCCGGCGATGAAGCCGGCCGCGCGGCTGACCGCCCGGAGTCTGGTCGCGGACCCGACCCCCTACGTGCTGCTCGCCTGGCAGCTGCCGTGCGGCGTCGCCGATCCGTGGTGCCCGCCGGGTCAGAACCTGGTGTACCACCTCGATCTGGCCTCCCCGTCGCTCGACGCGCTCGACGCCAGCATCGTCGGCACCTGCAGCGACTGGCAGGTGGATCTCGAGAACGACTCGGCCACGACGACCTCGCTGATCGCCGCCGGCATCCTCACCGGGCCCAACACCCCTCCCGAGGACCACGCCTACGGGGCCCTCGGCGCGAACGTCAACCCTTGGAAGTACGTCGACAACCCCGACTGCAACGTCGGAACGTCGGTCACCCCGGCGGCGACCGCGACGGATCAGTCCTGCCAGCAGAACGCGAACCTCGTCGGCGGCAGCATCCAGGTGAGCCTGATGACGGGCGTGACGTACACGATCACCGATTCGAGCGCGGCCGTCGTGCCGTTCGACTCGACGACGGGCCTGACCGGGTTGCTTCCGCCCGGCAACTACAGCGTCTCGTTCGTTCTGGACACGGGCTATACCACCGTGGTCCCGAGCCCCATTCCGCTGACCATCGCCGCGTACACCGGACCCTGCGGGGTGTCGGTGACCCCGGCGGCGACCGCGACCGACCAGGACTGCCTTCGCAGCGTCCTGCTGGTGGACGGCCACATCCAGGTGAGCATCCTGACCGGTGTGCATTACACGATCACCGACTCCACTGCGACGGTCGTGGCGTACGACACGACGACCGGTGTCACCGCGGGCCTGGCGCCCGGGGCGTACTCCGTGGCGTTCACGCTGGATGCCGGATACGTCACCGCGGTGACCAGTCCGATCCCGCTGACGATCACTGCATTCGGCGGAGCCTGCGCACCCATCTCGGTCACCCCGGCCGCGACATCGACGCCGGAGACATGTGTAGCAGGTGTCTTCCTGACGGGCGGCTCCATCCAGCTGGCCCTGATGGCGGGCGTGACCTACACGATCACCGACTCGAGTGCGGCAGTGGTGCCGTTCGACCCGGCGACCGGCCTGGCCGGACCGCTGGCTCCGGGTGCCTACTCGGTGGCGTTCAGCCTCGATCCGCTCTATACGACCGGCGTGGTCAGTCCCATCGGACTGTTCATCTCGTCCTATGACGGCCCGTGCGACCTGCCCACCGATGCGCTGGTGACCCCGCTCGTGTCGTACACGCCTCCGACCTGCACAACCGGTGGCTCGTACACACTGGGGAACGATCTCGGCATCCCCGCAGCGGTGACCTGGATGGTGAACGGCTCGGCGCACTCCGCCGGCACCTTCCCGGCCTCGACCGGCTCGACCGTCACGATCGAGGCAGCGCCGAACTCACCGGGCTACGGGTTCAACCCCGGGCAACAGGTGGTGTGGACGCACACGTTCACGATGATCGGCTCGGGTTGCGCGTTGACCCTGGCGTTCACCGGTTCGACACCGCAGCAGCTCGGCTGGATCGCAGCGGTGCTCACCGTGTCGGGTCTGCTCGTCATGCGGATCCGGGCGCGCATGCACAGCCGCCGCCCCGCGGCCTGAGCCGGGCTCACCCCGCCGTCAGCGACTCCCCCGAGGAGGAGCCGGCGGCGGGGTCCTCGACCTCGATGCCGTAGAGCGTCCGGAGGGCCGCGGTGAACTCGTTCCCGCGGCCCTCCGCCGCGAGCTCGCGCGCCCGGACCGACGGGCCATGCAGCAGTACTCCGGCGAGGTGGCGCAGCGCCTGCTCCGTACGGGGATCGTCGCCACGCGCGGCCGAGCGGGCGAGCTCGGCATCCAGCGCGTCGAAGATGTGCCGGCGCAGGGCGACGACGGCGGGAGCGGACTGCTCCTCGGCGGCGAAGGCCTGCGCCGCGCTGCCGACGAGCGCGCGGGCACCGGGTTCCAGCTGGGGAAGCGGGGCATGGAGCGCCAGCACCTCGAGATCGATGAGCTCGACCCCCGCCAGCGATCCGACGGCGCGGTCGACGTTGCGCGGCAGGCCGAGGTCGATGATCAGCCGGCGGCGGCCGTCCGGGATGTCGGCGGGGGTCACCTCGTAACGGACGGTGCAGGTGATGACGACCTCGGCATCCCGGATCGCGTCGCTGAGGACATGCTCCGCATGCACGCCGTACCGGGTCGCGAACTGCTCGGCGCGACCCGTCGCCGAGAAGACCCGCACGTCGGTGGCACCGCGTTCGCGGAGCGCCGCGATAGTGGTCGCCGCGTACCGACCGGTTCCGACGACGAGCACGCGGGCAGCGGCCCAGTCGGTCACGCGGGACGATGCCAGTTCGAGCGCCAGCCGTGCGACGCTGCGGCCCGCTCCGCCGAGGTCGGCGACGGCGCGGACCTCCCGCGAGGTGCGGGTGGCCCGCTGGAACAACCGCTCGAGTCCGCTGGATGACGTGCCGGCCGAGCGTGCGGCCGTCAGCGCGCGCTGCACCTGGCCGGCGATCTCCTCCTCGCCGAGCACGAGCGACTCCAGCCCGGAGCTGACCGCGAAGAGGTGCCGTGCGACTTCTGCGTCGGAGAGCACCTCGGCGCAGGCGCGCAGTCGCCCCGCGTCGTCGCCCACGCTCTCGGCGAGCATCCGGAACACCGCGTCGGCGGCGCTCGCGACCGACGCCGCACCGGACTCGTCGATGTCGAGGTAGGCCTCGAAGCGGTTGCAGGTGGCGAGCACCACGGCACCGCGAACCTGCTCGGCGCCGGCTACCAGGTCGGCGGCGGTCGTCTCGACCCCGCGGCTGACCCGGTCGAGCAGGTCGAAGTCCGCGGTGCGATGATTCGCCGTCACGCACACGAGCACCCTCCCAGCCTAAGCGGGTGGCCGCCCGGTGCCGCCGCGGCACCGTAGCCTGGGAAGGTGAGCCTGCCCCCCGCGCATCCCCTGGTCGACGGCCGCACGGGGCAGTCCGCGCTGGTGCGCTCGTACCGGGGCGAACGCACGGCGCCCACCCCGGTGTGGTTCATGCGGCAGGCCGGGCGCTCCCTGCCGGAATACCGCGCTGCACGCGAGGGCAACGAGATGCTCGATGCCTGCCTGACGCCGGGACTGGCGAGCGAGATCACGCTGCAGCCGGTGCGCAGGCACCGCGTGGATGCGGCGATCTTCTTCAGCGACATCGTCGTCCCGGTGAAGCTGGCCGGCGTCGACGTGCGCATCGTGCCGGGACGCGGGCCGGTGCTCGACTCCCCGATCCGCTCGGCATCGGACGTGCTGAAGCTGCGGCCGATCGACCCGGATGCCCTTGCCCCGATCAGCGAGGCCGTCGCGATGACGGTGGCCGAGCTGGGCTCCACGCCGCTCATCGGCTTCGGCGGAGCCCCGTACACGCTGGCGTCGTACCTCGTCGAGGGCGGTCCCTCGAAAGATCAGCTGCGCGCCCGCGCCATGATGTACGCCGACCCCCACGCCTGGGCGGCACTGCTGAACTGGTGCGCGGATGTGACCGGAGCCTTCCTCCGCGCACAGGTGCTGGCCGGAGCCAGCGCCGCCCAGCTCTTCGACTCGTGGATCGGTTCCCTCTCGCGTCGCGACTACCAGAAGCGGGTCGCTCCGCATTCGCGCCGCGCGTTCGACGCGCTTCGCGGATTGGACGTGCCGCGCGTGCACTTCGGCGTCGGCAGCGGCGAGGTGCTCGACCTGCTCGCCGGTATCGGGGCGACGGTCGTCGGCGTCGACTGGCGCCTGCCGCTCGATGTGGCGAACGAGCGCCTCGGCGGCGGCGTGCCGCTGCAGGGCAATCTCGATCCGGCGCTGCTCACCGCGCCCTGGTCGATCCTCGAAGCACACGTGGACGACGTGCTGGCACGCGGAGCGGCTGCTCCGGCACATGTGCTGAACCTCGGCCACGGTGTTCCCCCCGGCACCGACCCCGACGTGCTCACCCGCATCGTCGCGCACGTCCATGGCGACGCCTGAGGCGCGCGAACCCAGCCGCGTCGTCGTGGTCGGCGGCGGCATCGCGGGGCTGACCGCCGCGCGCCGTCTGTCGTTGACCGGCCACGAGGTGACGGTGCTCGAGGCGTCGGACCGCTTCGGCGGCCAGCTCGCCCTGCACACGGTCGGGGGGATCCGGCTCGACGCGGGAGCCGAATCGTTCGCGACCCGCGGCGGCACGGTCGCTCGGCTCGTCGAGGCCCTGGGTCTCGCCGACGACGTGGTCGCGCCGGCCGATGCGCCCGCCTGGCTGTTCCGGGCCGACGGTTCGGCGGTGCCGCTGCCGGCGACCAGCCTGCTCGGCATCCCCGGCGTGCCGCTGGCAGCGGATGTGGTC
>JAODAS010000275.1 GCA_025463555.1 Schumannella sp. | reverse complement strand
GCGAGCTCGGCCGGCTCGACGAGGCGCTGGCTCTGGCGACGGCACTTCTCGACAACCCCGACCTCGCGGGGATCTCGGTGATCATGGCGGGATCGGCGGCGGCACGGGTTCTCTCCCGTCAGGGCGGAGACGCCGGTGCGGAGCTGATCCGCGTTCGCGAGCTCGCGATCGCGACAGGACAGTTGCAGCGGGTGGCGCATGCCGCCTGCGCCGCAGCCGAGGACGCCTGGCTGCGCGGGGCACCCGAGTCGATCCCGGAACTCACGGACGGCGCCTGGACGCTCGCGGCATCGCACGACGATGCCTGGGCGGCGGGCGAGCTCGCATGGTGGCGCATGCTCGGCGGCGTTGCCGCTCCCGACGGCATCGACCTTGCCGGACCGTTCGCCCTCATGATCGACGGGCGCTTCGCGGAGGCCGCCGACGAATGGCGCGAACTCGGCAGCCCCATCTGGCAGGCGTACGCGCTCGCGCTCGACCCGGACGCGGCATCCGCCGATCGGGCGGTGCGCCAGCTCGACGGCCTGGGCGCCCCGCGTGCGGTGGAGGCGATCCTGCGCACCCGCCGCGACCGCGGACTGCCCCTTCCCCGGCGGCCGCGCAAGACGGCGCAAGCACACCCGAGCAGTCTCACCTCACGCGAGCTGGACGTGCTGCGCCTGCTCGCAGAAGGCCTGTCGACGGCGGAGATCGCCGAACGGCTGGTCATCTCGCCGCGCACGGCCGAGCATCACATCTCGGCCGTGCTGCGCAAGCTCGATGAGCCCACGCGTGCCCGCGCCGTCGCGACCGCGTTGCGGACCGGCGCGCTGACCTAGCTACACTCCCGGCATGACCGTTCTCGGCGTGGTGCCCGACCCGTGGACGAACTCGTGATGTCGCGCGTGGGGGTACGCCTGCTGGCCATCGCCGCGGGGCTCGCGCTTCTCGCCGGCTGCGTGCCCTCGCCGGGGCCGGCGACACCGCCCGTCGTTTCGCCGACTCCATCGCCGACGATCGACCCGCTCGCCGGCCTCTCGCTCGAACAGCGTGTCGGCCAGCTGTTCATCGTCGGGTCCCCCGCCACCGAGCCGGGCACTGCCGCCCTCGACGCGGTGCAGAACCGCTTCGTGGGCGGTGTGTTCCTCTCCGGCCGGTCGGCACTGGGCGTGGACGCGACCCGCGCGGTGGTGGACCAGCTGACCGCCGCGTCCTCCTCGCGCTCTCCCCTCCTCGTCGCCACCGATCAGGAGGGAGGCGAGGTGCAGGTGCTCAGGGGGCCCGGCTTCTCCTCGATCCCGTCCGGGCTCGAACAGGGAGGGGAGGACGTCGCCGCACTCACGGCGGAGGCCGCCGCGTGGGGCGCTGAGCTCGCGGCCGCCGGCATCAACCTGGACCTCGCGCCGGTTTCGGATGTCGTCGCCGATGCGACCAGCGCTCCCGGCAACGCGCCGATCGGCGCCTTCCACCGAGAGTTCGGTTACGACCAGCAGAGAGTCGAACAGCACGCTGCGGCGTTCATGGCGGGGATGCGCTCGTCTGGGATTCTCACGTCGCCCAAGCATTTCCCCGGGCTCGGGCTGGTCGCCGAGAACACGGACACGACGGCCGGGGTGACCGATTCCCTCACGGACGAGAACGCGCCGTCGGTGCTGGTCGCCCGGACGCTCATCGGCGAGGGAGCCGACTTCATGATGGTGTCGACGGCCGATTACGCGCTTCTGGATCCCGGCACGCCCGCGGCTTTCTCGCCGGCGATCGTCGACGGTCTGCTGCGGCAGGCGCTCGGGTTCACCGGGGTGGTTGTGACCGACGACCTCTCCGGCGCGACCCAGGTCACCGCGTGGTCACCGGCCGAGCGCGCCATCCTGTCGATCGAGGCAGGCGACGACATCGTGCTCGTCTCCCGCTATCCCCAGTTCGCCGCCGAGATGATCGACGCCGTCGTCGCGAAGGCCAGGACGGATGCCGCGTTCGCCGCGAAGGTCGACGCCGCGGCCCGCCGCGTGCTGGATTTGAAGGCGAGGCTGATCGACTCCCGCTGAGATGTCACCTAGGCTGCTGCCGATCAGAGGGGACGCACCATCTCGAACGCCGAACCGCCGCCCGGCGGGGAGCCGCCGCTCCCGCCGTCGTTCCCCCCGCCCGTTCCGCCGGGGGGTCCAGGTCATGCGGCACCGCTCTTCCCGCCACCTGCGGCGCCCGCGGCCGCGCCTCCGGCAGCTCCCGCGCCTCCGCCCGCTGCCGCGCCTCCCGTCGCTGCGCCTCCGCCCGCGGCGCCCCCCGCCGCTGCGCCCCCGGTAGCTGCGCCCCCGGTAGCTGCGCCTCCGGTAGCTGCGCCCCCGGTCGAAGTGCCGCCCCTTGCCGCGACGCCGGCCGCCGCACCCGCACCCGCACCCGCACCGATCAACGACGTACCGCTCTCGACGCCCATCCTGTTCCCCTCGACCGAGGCGCCGGTTCCGGTGCTGTGGGCGAAGCCGAGGCGACCGATCGGCTGGATCATCACCGTGATCCTGCTGTTCCTCGCGCTGGGGGCGACGGTGTACGTCCTGCTCACCGCCCTTCAGCAGCTCAGAGACGCTCAGACCGTCATCGACAGGCAGAACGACCTCATCCAGGAGAAGCAGACGTTCGACTCGGCGATGCAGGACCTCGTCGACACGGCGGGTCGATTCGACGGCGCCGTGTTCGGCACCCTGGTGCCGCAAGACAAGCTGTACATCCTGGCGGCCCGGGGGTGGAAGGACCGCTGGAACGGCGATGCCGTCGCCAAGGACACCGAGGATGTGCGCGCAGCGACAGCCGACCTCGACGCGGAGCTGACCGCAGCGGCCGATCAGGCCGCCACGAACGTCTCGGGGTCGAAGTACGAAGCGGTCCTCGACAAGCTCGGCGGCGGGTTCGTCACCACGGCCATCGACAACGCCGACTCGCTGTGCCAGGACGACGTCCTGGGGTGTGTGACCAGCGCGGACCCGTATACGGTGCACATCGACAAGGCAGACACGAAGGTCCCGTACATGACCGATCTCATCCGGGCCGGCATCTCGTACCACGAGTTCGCCCACGTGCTGCAGTACACGAACCCCGACGCGACCGAGGTGCCGGCGGAGGCCTTCGACGGCAACTACGAGACCATGGCGGACTGCTTCGCGCTCACCTACCTCAAAGGCTGGAAGCTGCACCACACGGTGTTCGTCAGCCAGTTCGAGTACTACGAGGTCGACGTGGGCTACGGGTACACCTGCAACAGCAAGCAGCGAGCGGTCATCAAGGACTGGTACGAGGGTCTCGCCTACAAGAGCCTGCCGATCACGCAGTAGTTCCGCCCGGAACTCATCCCGCGCGACTCACTCGACGGGTGGCGGGTCCCAGATCGCCCAGAGGGCGGCGGCGAGACCGAAGCGGTCGGAGGTGTGGCCGTTGCACATGACCGCGATCGTCGTCCTGCGGTCGGCGGACACGGTGAAGTCGGTGATGAAACCACCCATCCGGCCCGTGTGGTTCAGGTCGCCGTCCGCCTCGATGTCCATCCCTGCGGCATACGACTCGCCGGGTGGCTCGTCGACGGCGCCCGCCGCGAAGTCGTCCTGGATGATGTCTCCGGCGCGGTACTGATCCCCCCAGCGGGCCAGTTCCGACGCTGTGGTGATGATCCCCGTGTGGCCGTACGAGGTCCAGCCCGCCTGCTGCAGGTTCAGATCGTCGTCGTACGACAGGGCGATGTCCGCAGCCTGCATCGTCGGCGCGACCACCATGTCGAGGCCGAGAGGTGTGAAGATGCGTTCCGCCAGGAACTTCGGCAGCGCCTCGCCGCTGACGCGATGCACAACCTCCGCCAGGAGCACGTAGTTCGAGTTGGAGTACAGGAATCCGGTGCCCGGCTCGAGCCGGGACTCCCGCCGGATCGCCTGCACGGTGGTCTCCTGGTCCGCGGGATCGGAGAACCCGATGCCTTCCCGGTCGAGTTCGACCCAGTAGTCGGGAATGCGGCTGGTGTGGTGGATGAGCTGATCCAGGGTCACCCGGGAGCCCCAGGCGGGCAGTCCGTCGACGTAGCGGCTGATCGGATCGCTGACCTTCAGCTTTCCCTCACGCTGCAGCATCAGGATGGCGGTCGCCGTGAACTGCTTCGAGACCGACGCGATGTCGAAGCGGGTCGCCGGAGTGTCTGGGATCTTGTTCGCGAGGTCCGCGAGCCCCCCTGCTCCTGCCCAGACCACCTTGCCCCGGACGGCGACGGCGGCCGAGCATCCGGGCTTCGTGTCGGGGACGTGCGCAACGAGGGCATCGTCACTGCGCTGCGACTGCTCGGCGAGACGCTCGGCCTGCATGGTCGTCGCCGGGCGGGTGCCGACCCCTGCGCGTCCGGGAGCCGGCGCCGCGCATCCACCGAGCACGAGAAGCAGAGCGAGCGCGGTCGCAGGCAGCAGCCCGAAGGCGACCCGCCGCGACGATCTCACGGGCTCCACGCTAATCCTCTTCCCCAGCCCACCCTCAGACCGCGGGCGTACGGTGCGATGAGCGCCCCGGACCCCGGCCATCTGACGGGGAGAGGCACACCATGGACGCGGACTACCAGCAGGGCATCGAAGAGGACCTTCTGTCCGAGCCGCTCGAGACCGAACCGGCGGTCGACTCCGCGCTGTGGCTGACGGCGTCGGGCATCACGCTGCTGGACCCGACCGATCTGTGACGCATCGGCGACGGGTCCGGCGCGGTCGACGTGCCGCCGGAGGAGCTCAGCCCTCCCCGCGACGAGGGGCCCCACTGAGCGGCTCAAAATCTGCTGAAAGCCGCTTGGCACTCTCTCCCTTCGAGTGCTAAAACGGAGGTGGGTCGCGCGGACCCCGTGTGACTCTTCATTCGCTGACGAAAGGAGACTGACATGTCCAATCCGTTCGATGTCCTGAGCCAGTTCGACCGCCTCGCGTCCAGCGTGTTCGATACCGCGCGGGCTCCTCGGCTGATGCCCGTGGACCTGTTCCGCGAGGGTGATCAGTACGTCTTGAGCGCCGACCTTCCCGGAATCGACCCGGCCTCCGTCGACCTCGACGTCGACGGACAGCTGCTCACCATCCGAGCCGAGCGCCTCGCGCCGGCGAGCGAGCACGTGAAGTGGCTCGCGCATGAACGCCCGTATGGCAGCTACATGCGCCAGTTCACGCTGGGCGACGGGGTCGACGCCGAGAAGATCACGGCGAACTACGAGCACGGCGTGCTCTCGGTGATCGTGCCGATGGCCGAGCGGGCCAAACCCCGCAAGATCCAGATCGCGGCGCGCACCGGCACCGGGACCGACGCCGGCGCAGGACAGCGGAAGCAGGTGACGGCATGACGATCGTCGCTCCCGAGCCTCGCGGACGAGGTGGACGGGCGCCGGACCACTCCGGCATCCGCCTGCCTGTGATCAAGCGGAGGTACGTGCCCGGTGCGGGATATCGTCCGACGAGCAGGCCGATGGGCCGCTGGCCGCTCGGCGGGCCGCCGGTGCGCACGGCATGAACCCGAGGGGGCTCCGGCAACGGGGCCCCCTCCGTTCGGTGTCAAGCCCGTTTCGCCGGCGGTGCCCGGCTCGTAAGTTCTTCCTACCGACACGGGAGGTATCACCATGACGGACGACAGCGCGCTGCGCAGAGCCAAGCGCCCGAGCACCATCCTGGCGGGACC
>JAODAS010000265.1 GCA_025463555.1 Schumannella sp. | reverse complement strand
CAGGGACCGTGGACGCCGCCCGCCGGCAAATACACCGATCCCGAGGACTGGTGCAATCCGCCGGATCGCGGACTCGGAGTTGCGCCCACGACGACGACCGGTGACCCGTACGTCGATGCATTCCTGTGGATCAAGGTGCCGGGGGAGTCAGATGGCGGCTGCTACCGGGGAACCGGTGGGCCGCAGGATCCTGAGCGCCACATGGTGGACCCCGCCGCCGGGGTCTGGTTCCCCCAGCAGGCGGCTGAACTGATCCGGTTCGCGAAGCCCGCCATCACTCGCCAGACATGCGATGTCGACTACACGGTCAACGGCTCCTGGCCTGATGGCGCCAACGTGCAGGTCTGGATCAAGAACACCGGCACAAAGCCGATCGACGGCTGGGCACTTCGCTGGACCTTCGCCGGGCCCCAATCGATCGCGCAGATCTGGAGTGCCAGCGCCTCGACCTCGGGCGGGAGCGTGACAGCAACGAACCTCTCCTGGAACAAGCTCATCAAACCGGGTGAACGGCTGACATTCGGCTTCCTCACCAAGACCGTCAAGGGTGCCGCGCCGGAACCGCTGCTGTTCACCCTCAACGGCAAGCCCTGCACCTCCCGATGATGGATGGCCGGGGACGCGGGCGACGCGTCCCCGGCTACGGCATCCGCGATCAGCACGCGGGACCTTCGGCCCTTCACCGTGGTGCCCAAGCACGCGATGCTCGGGGAACGGTTCGAACGAGGGAGCAGGATCATGAGCGTATTCACCATCCGATCGGCTGGCAGGGAATGACGACCGAGACGGATCAGGCCGTCGTCAGGCTCAGCGACGCCGAATGCTGGCGCGCGCTGAGCGAGGCTCTGCTGGGTCGCCTCGCCGTTGCCGCCGGAGGAGAGATCGACATCTTCCCTGTCAATTTCGTCGTCTCCGATGGCGCCCTGTACTTCCGCACCGCGCCCGGCGAGAAGCTCCTTGAGCTCGCGGTTCATCCCGAGGTGGCCTTCGAGATCGACGGGTACACCGACGAGACGGCATTCAGCGTCGTAGTGAAGGGTGTCGCCGAACGCCTCGAGAGCCAGAAGGACATCGACGCGGCCGACCTGCTGCCGTTGTCGCCCTGGATCCCGACGCTGAAGTACCGCTGGGTCCGCATCCAGCCCACCGCCGTCAGCGGGATCTCATTCACCCGCGGCGTGGAACCCGAACGCTACTGACGGCTCGATCCGATGTCGATGAACGGGGTGGTCGTCGCGATTCTCGAGTCGCCGCTGCACCGCCTGCTGCCGGACTGGCTCACCGCGCTCCGGATCACGGGGCGTCGCTCGGCGAGGTCTTTCGTCGTTCCCGTGCAGTTCGCTGCCGGAGGCGGGCCCTCGATGATCGTGTACCCGTCTCGATACGAGCACAAGAACTGGTGGAAGAACCTGATCTCACCAGCCGGGCTGGACGTTCTGATCCAGCGGCGGTGGGTGCACGCGACCGGTCGGGTGCTCACCCCCGGTTCGACCGAGTATGCCGCAGCGCGCGTCGCCTATCGGCATCGGTGGCCCCTCATCCGGGTCAACCCGAGAGCGCCGTTCGTGTCGATCTCGCCGACGTCGCCCTGAGACGCGCGCCCGCGGCCTCCGGACGCGCCGAATCCCGTAGGACCTTCGACCCGCGACGCCGACCTCCCTGCACGGCAACCTCATTGTGCGGAGCATCTGCTCCGCACGACCCGAAGGATGGCCCATGGTCCGGACATACATCGTGACGGGTGCCGCGAGCGGCATCGGCAAAGCGACCGCACAACTGCTCACCGAACGCGGCCACAGGGTGATCGGTGTGGACATCCGCAACGCCGAGATCACGGTCGACCTGTCGTCGGCGGCTGGTCGTGAGGAACTCGTCAACCGGGTCGCAGAACTCTCCGGAGGCTCCATCGACGCGATCATCGCGAATGCGGGACTCGCGACTCCCACCGCGGCGACCGTTGCGGTCAACTACTTCGGAACGATTGCGACCTTGACGGGGCTGCGCGGACTCCTCGCCGGGTCTGACGCGCCGCGCGCCGTGGCGACGGCATCGATGGCATCGCTCTTTCCGCCCGACGACCTTCTCCTGCAGGCTTTGACGGCGGGCGACGAACCCGCCGCCCTCGCCCGCGGGGCGGAGCTCGAAGCAGCCGGTGGCGATGCCGCCGCCCTGATCTACGGAACGACGAAGCGTGCGCTCGCGCTCTGGATCCGGCGCACTGCCTCCACTTCGGATTGGGCCGGCGCCGGCATCCCGCTGAACGCGATCGCCCCGGGAGTGGTGGAAACGCCGATGACCGCCGCGATGATCGAGACGACAGAGGCAAGGAAGTCGGTGCTCGAGCTGGTGCCGATGCCGCTCAACGGGATCTTCCAGCCCCGCGATGTCGCATACCTCCTCGCCTGGCTCACCAGCGAGGAGAACGCTCATCTGTGTGGCCAGGTGGTCTTCATCGATGGTGGCTCCGACGCCGTCATCCGCGGCGACTCCACCTGGTGATGGACATTCCCTCGATATGAGGGGCGTCGGGCGCTTCCTTCGCCCTCTGCTGCCGGCGCTCACCGACTACCGTCCGCTCAAGCGCACGTGGCGGGGAGACGTCGTGGCCGGGGTCACGGTCGGCATCGTGGCACTGCCGCTTGCGCTTGCGTTCGGCATCAGCTCGGGTGCCGGAGCTGAGGCGGGACTGGTCACGGCCATCATCGCCGGGCTCGTGGCTGCCGTGTTCGGCGGCTCGAACGTGCAGGTGTCGGGACCGACGGGTGCGATGGTGGTCGTCCTCGGACCCATCGTCGCCGCGCATGGGGCGGGCGCCGTCGCCGTGGTCAGCCTGATGGCCGGCCTGGTCGTCTTGGCGGCGGGTCTCGCGAAGCTCGGCCGGATCGTCTCGTTCATCCCGTGGCCGGTCATCGAGGGCTTCACCCTGGGCATCGCGACGATCATCTTCCTCCAGCAGGTACCGGCCGCGATCGGTGCCGAACCGGGTGAGAGCACGAATGCCCTCGTCGCCGCCGGTCAGTCGTTCGCAGAGCTGCGGTGGGCCGACGCCGTATGGCCGCTGGCAGTGCTGGTCATCGTCGGCGCGATCATGTTCTTGTCGCCCCTTGTGCACGAGCGGCTTCCGGGTTCGATCATCGCGATCGTCGCGGTGACCGTCATCGCCGACCTCGTCGATGCGCCGCTGGCCCGGATCGGCCCGTTGCCCTCGGCCTTGCCCGCCCCGGCCCTGCCCGCATTCGACCCGGCCATGCTGAATTCGTTGATCGCGCCGGCTCTGACCGTCGCAGCCCTCGCCGCCATCGAGTCTCTTCTGTCGGCCCGCGTCGCTGCGGCGATCTCTGACACCGGCGCGTACGAGGCGGACCGTGAACTCGTCGGCCAGGGTCTCGCCTCGATCGTCGCGGGACTCTTCGGGGGGATGCCCGCCACCGGTGCCATCGCGCGGACAGCCGTGAACGTCCGCACGGGCGGCCGCACCAGGCTGGCGGCCATTGTCCACGCGCTCGTGCTGCTCGGCATCGTCTCACTCGGCGCCCGTGCCGTCTCGGATGTCCCCCTCGCGGCGCTCGCCGGGGTTCTCATGGTGACGGCGGTTCGTATGGTGTCGGTGGCCACCATCCGCAGCGTCGTCGGATCGACGCGTTCCGATACCGCTGTCTTCGTCGTCACGGCACTCGTCACCGTCTCGTTCGACCTCATCTCCGCCGTGGCCATCGGAGTCGCGGTCGCCGGGTTCTTCGCGCTCCGTCGGCTCGCCGGGTCAGGTGGGGTCCACCGGGAAGAACTGCCGCTGCCGGCGGCGCCCGGGGACGAGCGCATCGCGCTCTTCCGACTTGATGGCGCGCTGTTCTTCGGTGCAGCGGATCGCGTGCTTGCGCGGGTGAGCGGCATCCTCGACGTGGGCGTGGTCA
>JAODAS010000256.1 GCA_025463555.1 Schumannella sp. | reverse complement strand
GCGCGGGAGAGCTGACCGAGCAGCAGGGCAAGGTCGGCGGCGTCGCTGGTGAGCAGCACCTGCGCGGTCGAGCCGGCGACGAGCTGCTCGCCGTGCTCGGCCCAGGTGCGGTCCAGCGCGCTGTCGGTCTCGACCGGGTCGCCCCAGTAGAGGCCGTAGCGGTTATTGGCGTGCACCACGAAAGGCCACAGCTCGTCGTGGATCGACGGGTCCGCCAGCAGGGCCAGCCAGTGGCGGGCGTCCTGCGGTTGCAGCCGGCCCATGGCGATCAGGGCGTAGGCGACGAGGCCGGCCGTTCCCAGCGTCTCCTCCGGCACGAGAGCGAGCCACGTGGATGCGTGATCGGTCTCGCCTTCGAGGGCGCGAACCAGCGCGGTCGCCTCGGCGGCGCGTTCGGCGAGCTTCTCCGCTGCGTCGCCGCGGTTCTGCGTGAGCGTGAAGCTGCGGGTGAAGCTCTCGCGCGCGCCGACCAGGTCGAGGCCGAGCAGCCGCGACATCCCCGACTGGTAGTGCGCCTCGGCCAGCGTGCCGATGGGCCGCCCCGAGATGTCGTCGTCGTCGTCGAGCAGCGCGTCGAGCGCGTGCGCGGCATCCAGTGCTCCGGCGAAGTCGCCTTTGAGCCGGAACACGATCGTCTTGATCAGCAGAACGTGAAGCAGGTCCCACGGCGACATCTCGCGCGGAAGGCGCCCGAAGATCCCGGCGGCACGGCGCGCGATGGTCAGGTACGCCTGCGCCAGACCCTCGCGCGGCTGCCATCCGACCTCCAGGCACAGCGTGAAACGGGGGTTCTCGTCGCGGACCTTCCGCGGCAGGGCCAGGATCGCGTCGTGGACCCGCAGCGGGTCCTCGGCCAGCAGCCGGAACATCTCGCCGTCGAGAGTGCCGATCACGGCATCCCAGTCCTCCGCGTCGGAGAAGTGCGCGATCGACTCGAAGACCTCGCCTCGCTCGCGGAAGTGCTCGCCGAGAGCCGAGCTCAGCTGCCGCGACAGCGCGGGGTCGCGCAGGCGGAGTTCGAGGATCAGCACGCGGCGCAGCATCGGCTCCATGCGGTAGCGCGCACCGGCGGCGGCGCGCGATTCCGAGGCGCCGACCTCGCGGATGACGATCCGCGACTGTGCGGCACGGTCCAGCTGGGTGCGCTCGGCGATCGCCGGGGCCACCAGTTCCAGGATCGCCGGCGTCAGGGTCGACGGCACGGCCAGCGGCAGCAGCCCGGTGACAGTGCCGTCGGACGAGGCACGGAACCGCATCGTCAGATAGTTCTCGCACTCATCCAGCAGGTACGACACCGCGTCGCCCTGCGTCTCGATCTCTTCGAGGCTGGCCGAGGCGATGACCGCCGGCAGCACATCCGGAAGCATCATCGGCGAGTGCGACAGCGCGATGGCGTCTTCGTCGCTGAGCTGCACGCCGAGCTTCGCGGCGAACGTGCGGATGCCGTCCGGGTCGACCACGAGGGATGCGCCCGAGATCAGCACCGCGCCGTGCTCGACACGGCCCATCACTTCGAGCATGCGCCGGCCGGGACAGATCGCCACGATCGAGAGCTTCGGTGCGGCCACGAGCAGGCCCAGCAGGCCGGCGTCGAACTCGTGCGAGACGCCGGGGCGGATGTCGAGCACCAGCACCAGCGGACGCTTCACCCCGGCGAGGTACTCCACGACGGCCGCCTCCGGCTCGCCCGAGAGCGGGGTTCCGGATGCCGTGGCCAGCGCGCCGCGCACGGCATCCCACGACTCGCGGTCATCGGCGGGGGTCGCGGGAAGCTCGATCCAGACGATGTCGCGAGCCAGGTCATCCGCGTCCATGGCGTTCGCGACGACGGCGCGCACGGGGACCAGGGGCAGATCGGGGACGATGGTCAGGCGGATGTCGGGTTCGGGCGCCCGGAAGGCCGTAGCCGCCACGGGTCCGCGCGCGGCGGGGATGCCGTGGTGTTGTGCCTTGGGCATGGGGTACTCCAGTTTGGGGATGACCGACTTGGGCCCACCACAGTTCCCCAAATGCCGGTACGACGGGTCGCCGGCTGAGAGGCTCGACGCGTACGACTACCTCCATTAACCCTGTCCCTCACCCGCCGGGGAAGCCCTCGAACGGGGACAGACAGGTTCGTCTACTAGCCGTGTGTCCTGACATCCGCCCGCCTCGGCTACCCTCGAACCCATGGCCGACGCCCCCCTGGATCCCGCTGTCACCGAGCAGCTGGCCGCTATCCGGCTGAGCATCGACAACATGGATGCGGCGATCGTGCACATGCTGGCCGAGCGGTTCAAGTTCACCCAGCAGGTCGGCCGGCTGAAGGCCGCGAACGGGCTGCCCCCGTCGGATCCGGAGCGGGAGCGCACCCAGATCGCACGCCTGCGTGCCCTGGCCGAAGACGCCCAGCTCGATCCCGCATTCGCCGAGAAGTGGTTCAACTTCGTCGTCGCAGAGGTCATCCACCACCACGAACGCCTGGCCACCGGAGCGATCACGACGCCCGACGCATGACCCTTCCGCACGGCGCGCCTGCTCAGGGCGGCGCCTGGTCGCCCGCCCGGCTGCCGTCGCAGGCGGGCAAGACCTTCGTCGTCACGGGTGGCAACGCGGGCGTCGGCTACTTCACGGCCGAGCAGCTGGCGGGCGCCGGGGCTCGCGTCGTGCTGGCGGCGCGGAACGAGACGAAAGCCGGCACCGCGATCGCGGCGATCCGCGACCAGGTGCCCGCGGCATCCGTCGAATTCGTCCCCCTCGACCTCACCTCGCTCGCGAGCGTCGCCCGGGCCGCGGAGGCGATCCGAGCGCTCGGTCCGATCGACGGCCTCGTCAGCAACGCGGGTCTCGTGGTCTCGCCGCCCCGGCGCCAGACCACCGAAGATGGGCTCGAGCTTCTGGTGGGCGGCAACTTCCTGGGGCATTTCGCGCTGACCGCGCAGGTGTTCGACGCACTCGCACCCGAGGGCCGCGTCGTCGGTCTCGGAAGCCAGTCGACCAGGATGGTGCGGCTCGACCCGGGCGACCTGCTCTCCGAGCGGCGCTACCGGC
>JAODAS010000248.1 GCA_025463555.1 Schumannella sp. | reverse complement strand
TACCCGGTCGCGAGCGCGTCGGTCATCATCAGCGCGTCCTCGTCGTCGAGCCAGTCCGGGATGACGCTCGGGCCGACGTCCGCGAACGGAACGCGCACGTACTCGGCCTGAGCGCCGTCGTATCCGCCGGTCGTGTGCGAGTAGCCGTAGATCCCGCCGACTGCTGTCGCATTCGGGTTCACGTTGTGGCAATTGGAGTACAGGCCACGGGCGCAGAAGAAGCACGACCCGCAGTAGATGTTGAACGGCACCATGACGCGGTCGCCGGGTTTCAGGTTCTCCACCGACGAGCCGACCTGATCCACGACGCCGATGAACTCGTGGCCGAACGTGTGGCCGATGCGGGTGTCGGGCATCATGCCGTGGTACAGATGCAGGTCCGATCCGCAGATCGCGGCCTTCGTGACCCGCACGATCGCGTCGTTCGGGTGCTCCAGCTGGGGGATGTCCTTCTCCTCCACGCGAACCTTGTAGGGCCCGCGATACACCATCGCCTTCATGAGGTTCCTCTCGTCGGACGGCCACCGTAGGCACATGGTCCGGATCGGTCCAACCGGATTGCGTTCGGCAGGCAACAGCGCTACCGCCTTCCCTGAATCCCGGCTGAGAGTCGCGCCGGGCGGTCCGGTTCCGGGGTGTTCGCGGACTAAAACGGAGGAGGCAATCAGACCGACCGTCGATGGAGGACGAGTGACGCCCCTTCTCATCGCCGGTGCCGACGATGGCATCCGGCTCGACCTGACCTGGGTCGATTACCTGACCCTCGTGATCTACTTCGCGGTCGTGATCGGCATCGCGTTCATCGCCCGGCGGCGGGTGCGCACCAGCATGGACTTCTTCCTCTCGGGGCGGTCGATGCCGGCCTGGATCACCGGCCTCGCATTCGTCTCGGCCAACCTCGGTGCCACCGAGATCCTGGGCATGGCGGCGAACGGCGCCCAGATCGGCATGTCGACGCTGCACTACTACCTGATCGGCGCCGTGCCGGCGATGGTGTTCCTCGGGCTGGTGCTGATGCCGTTCTACTACGGGTCCAAGGTGCGCAGCGTCCCCGAGTTCATGTTGCGGCGCTACGGCCGAGCCCCCCACCTGGCCAACTCGATCGCGTTCGCCGTGTCCAACATCCTGATCGCGGGCATCAACCTGTACGCGATGGCGATCGTGATCGAGGCGATGCTCGGCTGGCCGCAGTGGGTCGCGATCCTGGTGTCCGCCGGTTTCGTGCTGCTGTACATCGTGCTCGGAGGCCTGTCGAGCGCCATCTACAACGAGGTGATGCAGTTCTTCGTGATCCTGGCGGGCCTCATCCCGCTGACGATCGTCGGGCTGAACCGGGTCGGCGGCTGGGACGGGCTGGTGCAGGCGTTCGCGAAGACCGACAGCGCGCAGCAGCTGTCGACCTGGGCCGGAACCGCACCCGGCAACGTCACCAACCCGATCGGTGCCGACTTCATCGCCATCGTGTTCGGCCTGGGATTCGTGCTGAGCTTCGGATACTGGACAACCAACTTCACCGAGGTGCAGCGTGCGTTCTCGGCGAAGAACATGTCGGCGGCCCGCCGCACCCCGCTGATCGGCGCGTTCCCCAAACTGTTCATCCCGTTCATCGTGGTGGTCCCGGGTCTGATCGGCGCGGCCGTGCTGGGCGACAAGCTGACGGCGGATCCGAATGGCGGCGGCATCGTCTACAACGAGGTCATCCCGAAGCTGATGCAGCTCTACCTGCCGACCGGTGTGCTGGGCGTCGCGGTCACCGGCCTGATCGCCTCGTTCATGGCCGGGATGGCGGCGAACGTCTCGAGCTTCAACACCGTCTGGACGTACGACATCTGGCAGCGCTATATCAAGCCGAAGATGGCGGACGCGCACTACCTGCTGGTCGGGCGCTGGACCACTGTCGTCGGGGTCATCATCGGCATCGGCACGGCCTTCATCGCCGCGCAGGCCGGCAACATCATGACCTACCTGCAGACGCTGTTCTCGTTCTTCAACGCTCCCCTGTTCGCCGTGTTCATGCTCGGGCTGGTGTGGAAGCGGATGACGACGCCGGCGGCGCTGTGGTCCTACCTCGCGGGCATCGCCGCACCGACGACGGTGTGGATCGCGTACCTGATCAACCCGAAGCTGTTCCAGACCGCGACGGCCGAGACCATGTACGGCGCGATCATCTCGTTCGTCACGGTCGTGGTGGTCGGCGTGGCGATCAGCCTGTTCACCAAGCCCAAGGCCGAATCCGAGCTGGGCGGCCTGGTGTACGGCATCGGCAAGGTCGACCTCACCGGCGACGCGGTCGTCGGTGACCAGAAGTGGTACCGGTCGCCCGCCCTGCTCGGCACCGCAGCCCTCGTGCTGTGCGTCGTGCTCTACCTGCCATTCCTGTGACGTCGCGAAGGGATCCACACATGACCGGCAAACTGACCCAGGCCGACAAGGATGCCGCCGTGAGATCCACGCGCCGGTTCGACCTGCGACGCATCCTGGGTGCCCTCTTCGTGGTGTACGGCGCGATCCTGACAATCGTCGGCATCGTCGATCTGGGCTCGGATGCCGTGGGCAAACAGACCGGCGGCCTCGCGGTGAACCTGTGGACGGGCATCGCGATGCTGGTGCTGGGAGGGCTGTTCTTCCTCTGGGACAGGCTCGCGCCGGTGCCGGCGGAGGACATCATCGCCAACCTCGAACGGCAGGACGAAGAGCGCCGTGCCGGCGAGGGGCGCGGATAGCCGTCGGCGCAAGCCCTCGATTTCACCGGGAACTGCGGAAAGGATCGTCGAATGAAGCGCATCCTGTACGGCGGCGGCAGCTTTCAGACGGACGACGCGGTCGCCGACGCCCTCATGGACTACGCGAACGTCCTCGCCGTGATCGATTCGGCGGACGTCGTGAGGCTGCCCGGGCTGGACGAGGACGGGACGGTTCGGCAGATCCAGATGCTCATCGGCCCGTCGAGCCAGATCCTGGCGATGGCGACCGATGCCGAATCCGTCGAGATGGGAGCGGATGATGCGGTCACCGAACTGCGAGGGCGGGCGGCGACCCGCCTGCCGAGTTCCACGTCGGTGGGTGACTCGGGCGAGCTGACCGCGCAGTCGGACGCGGAGAGCACGTCGCATGCCAACTGAACGCACCAGCACCCGCTGGTCTCCGAACTGAATGGAGGCGGTCGCCGATGGGGACCCTGGCCCATGGGGGCATCTCGGTGGAGTTCGAGGACAGGCTGCTCTCCCACCTGCAGATCGTGATCGTGCAACGATTCCGGCGGAATGAATCCCTGGTCATGTCGTGGCTCGACGCCCTCTCCGTGGGAGACGGTCGCAGCTCGATCTGGATGACGCCGACGCTGCCGGTCTACTTCAAGTTCGCCGGCTCTCGGGTCCCCGCGATCGATGAGGAGTGGCTGCGCCGGCTGTCCGAGTCGGCGGCCAGCTCCACCGGCCTGATCGTGACCGCCCCGGACGGCGAGCTCGCGCGCGCGATCGGGTCGGTCCGGTTCGGTTGAGTCGGGGTGGGGGCGGCTAGAAGTCGAAATCGTGGAACGGGGCGAGGTCTACGCCCGGGTCGCCGGCGTCATCCGCGATCTCCGAGACCTCGAACGAGATCGGAACGCCCGCCGAGACGATGATCCCGACTTCGCGGCCACCCGCCTCGACGAACTGCACCAGGCCGCCGCCGCCCCGTGTGGCGTGCAGAGCCGAACTCTGCAGCGCTTCGAGATCGGTTTCGCTGGAGAGGTAGTACTCGCGTTCGCCCGCGATGACCCGGATGACCTTCATGACCCTCCCTCACCCAGGTTACGAAGAGGCCGGGGCCATGTGAGCGCCTTGACCTCAATTTCTCAGCTTTGTGGCCGATCGGCGTGCTCGTGTCAAGCACTCGCTGAGGCCGAAGCGCCGATCTAGCGTGACGGGATGACCGAAGAAGAGGGTGAGCACGCGAGCGTCCGGGAGGCGACGGCACCGGCTCCCGATGATCCGCGGAAGCCCGACCAGCTGAGCGACATCGAGAAGCCCTCGTGGCGTTACGTGCTGAAGAAGACCCTTCGGGAGTTCTCCTCGGACCAGGCGACCGACCTCGCGGCGGCCCTCACCTACTACGGAGTGCTCGCCGTGTTCCCCGCGTTGCTGGCGTTCGTCTCGCTCGTGGGCCTGTTCGGGGATCCCGGCACCACCACGCGGACCCTGCTCGACCTGTTCGCCGGCCTGGTACCGGCATCCACGCTCGACGCGATCCGCGGCCCGATCCGGGATCTCGCCGGCACGCCCGCTGCGGGGCTCGCGTTCGTCACCGGTCTGGCCGGGGCGTTGTGGTCCGCATCCGGCTTCGTCGGCGCGTTCGCTCGCGCCATGAACCGGATCTACCAGATCCAGGAGGGGCGGCCGTTCTGGAAGCTGCGGCCCGTCACCCTCGCTGTCACCGTGCTCGCCATCGTCGCGGCGGTGATCGCCGCCGTGATCGTCGCCGCATCCGGGCCTCTGGCCGAGCGGCTGGGATCGCACCTCGGCCTCGGCCAGGTGCCGCTCACCATCTGGAACATCGCCAGGTGGCCCCTGCTCGCCGCGCTCGCCGTGACGATCGTGGCCGTCCTCTATTATGCGACCCCCAACATCCGGCAACCGCGGTTCCGCTGGATGAGCGTCGGCTCGCTGGTGGCGCTGATCATCTGGGCGATCGCCTCGGCGGGGTTCGCCTTCTATGCGGCGAACTTCGCCAGCTACAACCAGACGTATGGGTCGATCGGCGGGGTCATCGTCTTCCTGCTCTGGGTGTGGATCTCGAACGTCGCGCTGCTGTTCGGAGCGGAACTGGACGCCGAACTCGAGCGCGGCCGCGAACTGCAGGCGGGAATCGAAGCCGAAGACACCATCCAGCTACCCCCTCGGGATACCAAGCAGAGCGACAAGAAGCGGAAGCAGCACGAAGACGACCTTGCCCAGGGCCGCCGTCTTCGTGGAGCCCCCGCACTCGACCCACGGCAGAAGCCCGCGGAGGAGCCCGAGGAGGAGCGGGAGAAACGGCTGAAAAACGGACGCAAGGCGCGCAAGAAGGCGGTCAAGCGGGTCAGCCGGGCGAACAAGTTGCAGATCGCCCGGGCGGCGATGCCGAAGAAGCCGGGCGAGCCCGACTAGCGATCTAGCCGCCGACGTGGATGGCCGGCCGTCTGGCCGGGTCCTTCTCGAGTTCGCGCAGGATCTCACGCACGACCGGCGCCGTGTCGCCCGTCCCCAGCAGGAGATAGCGGAAGAGGTGACCGAGCGGATTCCCCTCAGCCCACTCGAAGTAGCAGTGCGGACGCAGGCCGGTAGTGTCACGCAACGCGATCAGGATGGCCGCGATCGCGTTGGGAACGGCGGGACTCTCGACCCGCAGCACGCTGTAGCCGGCGATCTTGTGCCCGCGTACCGTCAGCACCCGGCTGAACTGGGAAGGGTCGGCGACCTCGACCTCCAGAAACAGCACGTTGGCGGCGTTGGGCACCGGGTTCATGCCCCGCTGCGCCGCCTCCTTCTCGCGGTACTCGTCTTCGTCGCCCGCCTGCCGCTGATTCGCGATGACGTTGAGGCCGCGGTCGTTGTCGAGCACATCGTCGATCAGGGCACGCGCCTCGGCGTCGAAGTCGATCCTGTCGACACGCAACTCGGTGGTGCGGAAAATCCGGGACACGAGCGAGATCGCCACGATCCCGGCGATGAACAGGCCGGAGATGGCGATGCCGTCGGGCTTCTCGATCACGTTGGACACCAGGGCGTAGCCGAGCACGAGCACCAGCAGCGAGAACCCGGCGATCGCGGCGGGCTGCTTCGCGCGGATCGCCGAGAACACGACCGCGACCGCTCCCGACACCATCATCGCGAGGATGCCGGTCGCGTATGCACCGGCCTGGGCGTTCACGTCGGCGTTGAAAGCGATCGTGATGACGATGCTGACACCTGTGTAGACCAGCACCACCGGTCGCACCGCCCGGCTCCACTCCGGAGCCATCCCGTAGGCGGGGAGGTAGCGGGGGACGATGTTGATGAGACCCGCCATCGCCGACGCCCCCGCGAACCACAGGATCAGGACGCTGCTGATGTCGTACGCGGTGCCGAACGCGTTGCCGAGCAATTCGTGGGCGAGATAGGCGAGCGCGCGGCCATTCGCCTCGCCGCCCTCTTCGAACGCCGCCGGAGGAATCAGCACGGTCGTGACGAAGCTCGTACCCACCAGGTAGACGCTCATGATCAGCGCTGCGGTCGTCAGGAGCCTCTTGCTGTTGCGGATGCGGGATGCGAGCCGCTGCGCCTTGGTCTTACCCGATGCAGAGACCAGCGGCATCATGCTGACACCGGTCTCGAAGCCCGAAAGGCCGAGCACCAGCAGAGGGAACGCGATCGCGGCGGTCCGCACGGCATCCAGGAACGTGCCGTGCGCGGCGCCCAGGCGAGCGACCCAGTCGCCGATCGCTACCGGGTTCGCGGCGAGCTGAGCGATCCCCGCCCCCACCACGACGGCGTTCAGCACCAGGAACAGCGCCACGAGGGGGATCGCGACGCTGACCGCTTCGCTGAAGCCGAGGAGGAAGACGAAGCCGAGGACGGCGAGCAGGACGATCGTGACGGTCACCGCCTGCCCGCTGAGGAACGCCGGTGCATACGGATTCTCGAGCAGGTGGACGCTGGCGTCGGCCGCCGACAGGGTGATCGTGATGATCCACGACGTGGCGACGAATCCGATCAGGACCAGCACGAAGATCTTGCCGCGCCAGAACGGGAGAAGACGCTCCAGCATCGCGACCGACCCCTGGCCGTGGGGGCTCTCTTTCGCGATGCGGCGGTACATCGGCAGCATGCCGCCCAGAGTGAGCGCGACGATCAGCAGGGTCGCAAGGGGCGACAGGGCGCCTGCGGCAAGCGCAGCGATGCCCGGCAGGTACGACAGGGACGAGAAGTAGTCCACGCCTGTCAACGTCATGACCTTCCACCAGGCGTGGGTCTTCGAGTGCGTCTCCGCGGACTCCGGCCCCTCCGGTGCGACACGGTTCGCGAGCAGCCAACGGCCCAGAGGGGTCGATCCGCGACCGCCCGGCCTGCCCACGGGAACACGCGCGGGGAACGGTCGCGGCACCTTCTTCATGATCTCTCCCAGACTCGCCGACGACACCGGCAGAGCAAACCTACTGGCGTGCGCCGCGGCTCGCCGCCGGCCAGGTACCGGCGCGGGCTCGTCTCGCGATCAGATCACCGAGGCTCGCCGCCGACGCCGCACCCAACGCACGACGAGCAAGATCACGCAACCGGCGATCGCGGCGTAGACGAGGTCGTTGAGCACGCTCGAATACCGGTCGACCAACTGGTACTGCGTCCCCAGCGCGGCGCCGAGACCGATGAGAAGCGTGTTCCAGATGGCGCTTCCCGCGATCGTCAGCGCGCTGAACAGAAGCAGGCTCATGTGGGATGCCCCCGCCGGCAGCGAGATCAGGCTGCGGACGCCGGGAACGAGACGCCCGAAGAAGACCGCGGCCTTTCCGTGCCGGTCGAACCAGGCCGCGGCACGCTCGAAGTCGTCCCGGTCGACGAGCGGCAACCGCGCCAGCCCGCGGATGGACCGCTCCAGCCCCAGCGCGCGGCCCAGGCCATAGAGGATGAGCGCTCCCGCGTAGGATCCGGCCGTGCTCGCGATGAAGAGCAGAGGGAGGCTGAGCTTGCCGAGCGTGCCCTGATAGCCGGCCAGCGGAAGCACGACCTCGCTCGGTATCGGCGGGAAGACCGTCTCGAGCACCGTGAAGGCTCCGACACCCCACTCCCCGATCGTGGCGATGAGCCAGAGCGCAAAACCGACGAGACCACCCGGATCGTTCACCGGATCACGATAAATCGCCGACTTGCCACGTGGCTGGGAGCGGGCCGTCAGGCTCCCGGACGATCCAGCGGGCGCTGTCGAACCGCGCCCGCCTGACGGGCGACGAGCGCAGCGGTGATCACGCCGGCCGTGAGGATGCTGGCAAGCACGATCAGCTGGAATCGCCCGGCTTCCAGTGGCGAGGCACCCGCGAACACCGCACCGACGAAGGCGCCGGGAAGCACCACGATCCCGGTCGTCCGGGTCTGATCGATGGAGGGCAGAAGCGCCGTCCGGATCGCCGCTCGCGCCAGATGCACGGTGGACTGCGCGGGTGTGGCGCCCAGAGCCAGCCACCCCTCCACCTCGTGCCAGCTGTCTCGGATCGACGACGTCAGGATCCGCTGGGTGAGGATCGCGATCGTCATCGTGTTGCCGATCACGATCCCGCCGACCGCCAGCACATAGCGCGGCTCGAAGGACAGGGCGCCGCTGAGGAACACGATCGAGCCCGCGACGAGAGGGCCGGCGACCATCGACATCGCCAGCAGGGTGGCGCGCCGGAAGGACACGCGCGCCCGGAACGCGGCGGTGCCCGCGGAGGCGATGAACATGACCACCAGGCCCACGCCGACCCAGAGGCCGTCCCGGAGGACACCCGCCAGGATCAGGCTGAGTGCCGCGAGTTGCAGGGCCGCCCGCAGTACGGCCGCGGGCACGGCCCACGGCTGCGGCACACGAACCGCCGCGAGGACGACCGTCGCGATGCCGGCGAGCGCGAGCACGGCGACGAGGGTTGCGATCCACGTCTCCGGCGCCATGGCTCGACCCTACTGAGCCCACCCGACCGTGAGAGTCCGTACAGAATCGGCTCGCCTGAAAGAACGTTCACGACACCGGGCTTGCCGCACAGTCGACAACCCAGGCGCCGCCGCCAGTCTGACGGGATGACATCGAACATCTCCACTCACGTGCGCACGATCCTGCTGAACCGGGTACCGGAGGTCACCCTCGCGTTCTGGGTGAT
>JAODAS010000215.1 GCA_025463555.1 Schumannella sp. | reverse complement strand
GTCTTCGCCGCCGTGCCCCCGCTGCATCGCGTCGTCATCGTTCACCCCGGATCCAAGCCGAACGAGGTCGTGTACACCTATTCCGAGGCAGAGCTGCAGACGGTGCTCGCGACGCTCAAGAAGAGCGGCCGCAAGTACCAGGAGCCCATCCAGCGCTACAAGGGACTGGGCGAGATGGATGCCGACCAGCTCGCCGAGACCACGATGAGCCGGGCGCACCGCACGCTGCGCCGCGTCCGCATGACGGATGCGGCAGCAGCCGCGACCGTGTTCGAACTGCTGATGGGCAATGATGTGGCCCCGCGCAAGGACTTCATCATCGCGGGCCAGGGCCTCGACCGTGGCCGCATCGACACGTAGAGCAGTATTCGCGGTCGCGGGGGGTGCGCTCCTCGTCGCCGCCCTCACCGCGCTCGTCTTCCTCATCCGGGCCGGCGGCGATCCCGCGAATGCTGCCACCTGGCCGATCACGTGGGAACTGCGCTCCAGCGACAACGGCCCGCTGTTCCAGTTCCTGCAGGACGTCGTCACCGGACGTCCGCTCGACTGGAGCTTCTCGCCCCAGGTCTTCGTCTTCCCCGAACTGCCGATCAGCGCGATCGCGTTCTTCGTCACGGGCGGGTCGATCTACGGCTACTACCTCGTCGTCGCGATGCTGAACGACGCGATCCTTTTCCTCGTACTGGTTGGTCTCGCTCGCGTGCTGTTCCCGGAGGGGCGTGCGGTGCTCCGGGCAGCGATCGCGACCACCCCTCTGCTCGTCCTGCCCCTGGTCGGCACCTCGTGGATCCTCTCGTTCCACCTCGCCCCCACCTATTACTTCGGGATGTACGCGGCGCTTCTCGCCGCGCCCCTGCTCGTGCTCAGCTCCTCGCGGGCCGTGCAGATTGCGCTCGGAATGGCCCTCGCTCTCACCGCAGCCTCCAATCCGCTCGCCTTGGTCTTCGCAGCCCCGGCGACCGCGATCGCCCTCCTGCTCTTCGCCATCCGCTCCGGCTGGAAGTCGGCCCGACGACCCGTGATCGTCGTGGCCGCGACGCTGCTGGTCGCCCTCCTGCTCCGGTTGCTCTTCTCGCCGCTTCAGGGCACCTCCCCGTTCACCTACGTCAACGCGGAGGTGTTCGCCAGACGTCTCGCGCAGATCGGTCCCTACTTCGCGTTCCAGGCGCGCGACCCGGCTGCGGCGGTCGTTCTCACGACCGGGCTGGTACTTGCTGTCCTCTGCCTGGCCGTTGCGGCGGCAGCTGCGGCGCTGTACCTGCAGGGGCGTCGCCCAGCCGACGCCCGGCTGATCGCCGTCGTCTACCTCGGCGTCGTGCCGCTCGGGGGACTGGGTGGCACGTTCGTGCTGATGATCACGCACTACCTCTATTTCTGGCCGGTGCTGATTCTGCCGTTCGTACTGGTGCTGCTCGCGGTGCCGCGCGTTGCCCTGCCCGCGGCCGCGGCGTCCGGTGCTGTCGTATTCGTCGTGGCGGCGATCGCGACCGGGCTCACCACGAACCTGGGCACGGCGGACCGCTACTTCGGCTACCGCACAGCCGAGACCGCGTGCCTCGACGCCGCAGTGCCTGGGCAGCTCGGCTACGCGACGTTCTCGGATGCGCGGCGCGTGTCGCTGACGTCGGCGACCGGCGTGCGGCTCATCCAGATCGAATCGTCCCTCGAACCGAGCCATTGGCTGACCAACCGTGCCTACTCAAGGACCGAGGCCGGCACGTTCTTCTATGTCAATGGTCACGGAGACGAACTGCCGATCGACGCGCTGGCGCTGTCGTCCCGGTTCGGGAACCCGGACCGGGAGGTCGCGTGCGACGACGGGCAATCGGTGCTGATCTACTCGGATTCGGCAAAACTCGCGCGCATCGCCGCGTTCTACGGCGTGCCCCGCCGCTAAGCCGGCGCCGTCTGACGAATTCACCCCGTGATTGTGCCGTTTGACCCTGCAAACCTGTCAGATCGTGGTGCCGTCAGAGCGCGCGGCCGATCGAGCCGACCACGGCATCCAGCGGCGAGCCGGAGGCGTCGCGCTTGGCGCCGGACTCGGGGAGGGTGCGGAGCGACCCATCGCCCCCCACGGCCAGGGCCGGTGACGGCCCCACCCACGCCAGCACGAGGGCGCTCTCGCCCTTGAGGAACGTGTGCGCACGCACACCGCCCGTTGCCCGGCCCTTGCCGGGGAACTCGGCGATGCGCGAGACCTTCGCCCGCCCCGGATCGACGCCGGCCAGCGTCTCGGTCGGTGTCGAAATCGTGGCGACCACGACATCCGCCCCGGGGTCTACCGCAGTGAAGAAGATGGCGCGCGCCTTGGCACTCACATTGATGCCGGCCATGCCCCCCGCGGCGACACCTTGCGGCCGCACCGCCGAGGCCGAGAACCGCAGCAGCTGCGCATCCGAGGTCACGAACACGAGTTCTTCGCTGTCGGGACCCTGCGCCACGCCCACGACCTCGTCGCCCGGCTTCAGCGCGACGATCTCGAAGTCGGGGCGCGAAGGGTAGCCACCGGGCGCGACCCTCTTCACGACCCCTTGAGCGGTGCCGAGGGCGACCGGGAGCTCGGACTCGAGCGACACCAGGCCGATCACCCGCTCCTTCTTGTCGGCGAGCCCCAGGTAGTCGGTGATCTTGGCGCCGGCGGCGAGCTGCACCGAGTTGGCAGGCACGGATGGCAGGTCGACGGGCGTGAACCGGACGAGCCGGCCCCGTGAGGTGACCGCCCCGAGTTCGCCGCGGGAGGTGCTCAGCACCGTCGAGAGGATCGCGTCATGGCGGTTGCGGCGCGCCGCGCGCGCCGGCGGTTCCGCACCCTCGGGCAGGTCCACCCGGACGGCGCGCCCCGTCGTCGACAGCACGACCAGCGTCGGCACGTCGGCGATCTCGAGAGCAGGACCGGATGCCGCGGCGGCCTTACGAGCGGCGGGCGTCGAGGCGATGGAGGCTTTCGCCTCGGTCAGGAGGGTGCGTCGCGGGGTACCGAACCGTTCGGCGATCTCGTCGAGCTCGTCTCCGACGCGCACGCGCACACGGCCCGGATCACCGAGCAGTGATTCGAGTTCCGCGATCTCGCCCTGCAGCTTGTCGCGCTCGTTCTCGAGCTCGATGCGGCTGAACTTGGTGAGGCGGCGCAACTGCAGCTCGAGGATGTACTCCGCCTGCAGCGTGCTGAGGTCGAAGACATCCATCAGACGCGCACGGGCCTGCGGCGCATCGTCGCTGGCGCGCACGACCTGGATGACCTCGTCGATGTCGAGGATCGCGATGAGCAGCCCGAGCACGAGGTGCAGCCGCTCTTGCCGCCGCGTCAGTCGGTACTGGGAGCGCCGGGTGACCACCGAGATGCGGTGAGTGAGGTAGACCTGCAGCAGTTCGCGCAGCCCCAGCGTCTGCGGCTTGCCCTCGACCAGGGCGACGTTGTTGATCGAGAAACCGTCTTCGAGCGGCGTGAGGCGGTAGAGCTGCTCGAGCACGCCATCGGGGCTGAAGCCGGTCTTGATGCCGATCACCAGCCGCAGGCCGTGCTTGCGGTCTGTCAGGTCGGTGACGTCGGCGATGCCGGTGATCTTCTTGGCGTTGACGCCGTCCTTGATCTTCTCGATCACCTTCTCGGGGCCGACCAGGTAGGGCAGTTCGGTCACCACGAGGCCGGTGCGGCGCGCGGACAGCTGTTCGACCGTGACCTTCGCGCGCGTCTTGAACGATCCCCGGCCGGTCGCGTATGCCTCTTTGATGCCGTCGAGGCCGACGATGGTTCCACCGGTGGGCAGATCGGGACCGGGGACGTAGGCCATCAGGTCGTCGAGGGAGGCCTCCGGATTCTCGAGCAGATGACGTGCTGCCGCCGCGACCTCGATCAGGTTGTGCGGCGCCATGTTCGTAGCCATGCCCACCGCGATTCCCGCCGCGCCGTTGACCAGCAGGTTCGGGTAGGCGGCCGGCAGCACCTCGGGCTGGGTGAGCTGGTTGTCGTAGTTGGGCACGAAGTCGACGACGTCTTCGTCGAGCCCGTCGGTCATGGCCATCGCGGCGGCCTGCAGGCGCGCCTCGGTGTACCGGGCGGCGGCCGGTCCGTCGTCGAGGGATCCGAAGTTGCCGTGCCCGTCGATCAACGGAACCCGCATGGTGAAGTCCTGCGACAGCCGCACCAGTGCGTCGTAGATGGCGGTGTCGCCGTGCGGGTGCAGCCGCCCCATGACGTCGCCCACGACGCGAGCGCTCTTGACATGCCCGCGGTCGGGGCGCAGTCCCATCTCGGACATCTGGAACAGGATGCGGCGCTGCACCGGCTTCAGGCCGTCGCGGGCATCGGGGAGCGCACGGGAGTAGATGACCGAGTACGCGTATTCCAGGAACGAGGACTGCATCTCGGCGCCGACATCGATGTCGAGCACCCGCTCAGCCGGGCGTTCGCCGCCGAGCGGAGAGGAAGGGTTATCGGGGGGAGTCATAGGATCGGGGCCATGTTACCGGCGGCGAAAACCTCCCGGTTCAGCCTTGCCGATGTCCTGCCGAATTGCCTCGATGCGCTGGCGGGGAGGACAGGTCGGCTGGGTCTCTCCCCGGTCACCCATGCCGTCGTGGTGCTGGCGGACGGACTCGGACGCGCCGTCCTCGAGGCGCATCGCGGCCACGCGCGCACCCTGGCGTCCCGGCTCGACGTCGACCCTGCGATCTCGGCAGGCTTTCCCACGACCACCGCCTCGGCTCTTGCCACCCTGACCACGGGCACGCTCGCGGGGCAGCACGGCATGGTCGGCTACCGGGTGCTCGATCCGGCGAGTGGCACCGTGATCAACCAGCTCAGCGGCCTCGACACGCTCGACCCCTCGCACTGGCAGCGGATGCCGACCCTGTTCGAGACGTCCGTCGCGTCAGGCGTGCGCTCGGTGGTGATCGCCTCACCCCGACACCGCGATTCGGGCTTCACGCACGCGGTTCTGCGAGGCGCTGCCTATCGCGCCGAGGCGAGCCTCGCGGACCGCTTCGCTGCCGCGCGGCGTGAGCTGGCCGCGGCAGGCCCGACGCTGGTGTACCTCTACGTCGCCGAACTGGATGTGGAGGCGCACGCCCGCGGGCTCGATTCCGCCCGATGGGTGGCCGCCCTCGAATCCCTCGATGCCGAGGTCGGAGCCCTCGCCGCGGATCTCGCCCCCCGCCAGGGCATGCTGCTCACGGCGGACCACGGCATGGTCGACGTGCCCGAAAGCTCACAGATCATCGTGCCGCCGGAACTGCTCGCGGGTGTGCGCCAGATCGCGGGGGAACCCCGTTGCCTTCAACTGCACGTCGAGCCCGGTACCGATCCGGATGCTGTGGCGGGCCTCTGGAGGGACAGCCAGGGCGCGAAGGCCTGGGTCGCCACCCGGGACGAGGCCATCGCCGCGGGCTGGTTCGGAGAGGTCGACGACGCCGTCCGGCCCCGGATCGGGGATGTGCTGGTCGCTGCGCGCAAGCGCTACGCCTTCTACGCCGATCCGGACGACACCGGGCGCCGCATGATCGGGCAGCACGGGTCGCTCACGCCGGACGAGACGAGCATCCCGCTGCTGCGGTTCGGTGCGTTCGCCTAGGCGTGGTTTCGATACGCCGCTCGCCGCTACTCAACCACCGGATGCCGCTCAGTCCTCGTCGGTGCGCGCGCCGAAGACGATCTCGTCCCAGCTCGGCATCGCGGTGCGGTTCTTGCGGCCTCCGCGGGAGATCCCGTGCGGACCCGTGCCGGTCGAGCCGGCGGACGGCGTGCCCGCCGAGCCGATCGGCAGTTGACCGGTCTGATCGAGCGGCACGTCGATCAGCTTGACGGCGCCGGTCGACGGGTGCGCTGCGATCGGCTCGTTGTGCTCGGGGTCCATCGGGTCGCGCTCGCCCCGGCGGCGGCGAAGTGCCTCGAGCAGGTCGGCGGTCTGATTGGTCGCCTTACGCGGGGGAGCGCTGTCCGCGGCGTCGGGTCCGACCCGACCGTGCACGACCGGCTCCAGCAGGGGTCCGGTCTCGGCAGCATCCGCGACCGTGAATGCGCCGCTGTCGAAACGCGTCGACTCGGGGTCGTCGTGGCCGACCGCCCTCAGCCGCGGTACGAGGTTCTGGGGCAGCTCGCCCTGCTGTGAGAGCGAGACCGCCTCCGGGTTGAGGGGCGACAGCGCCTGCTTCTTGGGGTCGAACGTCCAGCGCGCGTCGTGGTCGATCTGCTCCGCGACGAAGGTGAGCTTGACGATCCACGAACCGCCCTCCTCCTTCCAGCTGGCCCAGCGCTCGTTGATGGCCCCGGCATCCACCAGTCGCCGTCGCAGCACGCCGCCGAAGGTGGCGCCGCCCGAGAGCGGGTCCAGTTCCATCGCGGTGTGCACGGGTACGTTGAGGGCCGACTCGATGACGAACTCGCGCTCGGCGAGCACCGGGCCCTCGAAGCGCTGAACGTACTCCAGCGGCGCACCGGTGACGGCGGAGACGTCTTCTGCCGACATCCCGGCACGGATGTGCGACTGGACCTCGCGGGGCGAGAGCTTACGATTCGCTCCGAGTTCCGGTGAGGATTGGCGCAGCCGGGACTGCAGAACGTCGTCCACGGCGACGCGGAATCGCGCACCCTCGTCAGAGGCGACGAGAAGGGCACCCTCCTCGACCCCGATCACCTTGAGCTCTTGCATTGGGGAACGACCTCCAGCCGTCACGATTCCCGGCCAGGATGCCACGGAGACGGGCGAAATCCGGGGAATACCACGGGCGCGCCGTCAGTTGCACGGGAAGCAGCGGGGAGCAGTCCTCAAGGGTTTGCATACCAGCACCCGATCATGCAGACTGTCGCCGCCGCGCACACCAACGCAGCGACGAGAAATTGGATGGGAATGGCTACCGACTACGACGCACCGAGGAAGACCGACGAGGACACCGAGTCGATCCAGGCCCTCCAGGAGCGTGTGCCCGACAAACTCTCGGGCGTCGTCGACGTCGAGGACGCCGACAATCCGGGCAGCTTCGAGCTGGTCGGTCAAGACCTCGCCGACCTCGACCTGGATGTCGTGGTGCTTCCCGCGCAGGAGGACGAGTTCACCTGCACGAACTGCTTCCTGGTGAAGCACCAGTCGCAGTTCGACCACGACACCAAGCTCGGGCCGGTCTGCCACGAGTGCTCGCTCTAGGCGGCTAGCGCCTTCGCGAGTTCGTCCGGTCGCCTGCTTGCTATCAGCCAGTACGGCGTCGGATCGCCGGCGTCGGTGATCTCGACCCTCACGAGTCCCGGTATCCATCCGCGCACCAGCAGCCAGGCGCGCGCGTCGAGGCGGATTCCGCGCTCCGCGGTGGCATCCGGCCCGTCGAACGCGGTGACATCGCCGATGAATTCCCGCCCGATGCGGGCCTTGCCGGCGCGGAACCCCGTCGGCGTCACCTCGATCGTCGCGGTCGTCGCGAGCAGCACGGCAACGATCGCCGCGTAGAGCACGAGAGCGACGACGACGCCCAGCGGGAGCGAGATGGGCAGGAACACGAGCAGGCTCGCGGGGATCACGAGGGCTGTCGACAGAAAGACCCAGGGCGCCGGCCAGAGGCGCTCGCGATAGGCCGATTCGTTGGGCATGCTCCCATTCGACCATGGGCTAGCCT
>JAODAS010000200.1 GCA_025463555.1 Schumannella sp. | reverse complement strand
GCCGCCCATCGGTCAGCGCCGACAGGAGGGGCGGCGCCAGCATCCAGAGCAGCGCAGCGGCGAGCGGCGGCCACCTGCGCTCGCTCATCCGGGTCGCGCACCACCAGGCGCCGAGCGCCGCGAGGGGAAGCGAGGCGAGCCACAGCAGCACGAGCGAGAATGACGGGCTCCACGCCGTGAGGCTGCCGAGGACCGCGAGCACCGCGCTGAACGGGTCGGCGGGGCCGATCAGGTCGACGGCGCCCTCCCGCGCGCGCACGGCCAGGTTCGCCCACAGCCGCGCGACATCGGCGCCGAGCGGCAGGAGCGCGCCGCCGCGCAGCACCTGAGCCTGCAGCAGGCTCCAGAACACGCCGATGCCGATGACCGCCGAGAGCAGGACGATCCAGGCCCCACCACCGCCGAAGAACGAGGCACGCACGAGCTCCGGTTCGTCGGCCGTTCCGTTCGCGCGTTCGCGCGTCGCCGCGCGGCGCTCGCGCAGCTCGTCCGGCGGCACCCGCAGCGGCGCGATCGCCGCCCACGGGATGCGACGTGAACCGCGCAGCCGAGCCCGCGCGCGTGACACCGTGCCGTCGAAAGCCGCGACGAACCCGCTCGCCAGTTCGGCGCCGATCAGCCCGGGGCGCTTTCCCAGCAGGTGCCCGATCGACCGCAGGATGGCGAGCGGCACGAGGCTCAGCCAGTGGAACGGAAGGGCGCCCCCCGGCGCGTAGGTCATGCGGCGGTGCAGTTGCGCGGCGCGTCCGAGGCGGTGACGCACGGAGTCGGTGCTGGGCTTGCGGCGGCCGAAGTCCTCGGGCCTGGCGCCGCGAGCGACCCGTGCATCGGGCACGCGGACCACCCGCGCCCCCGCCAGACGGGTCCGGATCGAGAAGTCCAGTCCGGCGTCGGTGCTCGGCAGCCCCGGATCGAAGCCCCCCAGCGCTGCCCACATGCTGCGGCGCACCAGCATCGCCGACGAACTGACCGCCAGAACGTCACCGTCGGCGTCGTACTGCGCCTGATCCAGTTCGCCGTCGACCAACTGCACCGTCTCGCCCAGATTGGAGATGCTCTCGCCATAGGAGAGGAGGGTCGCGCGATCGTCGGGGTCGACGAGCTTCGGGCCCGCGATCGCCACCGAGGGCGCGACCTCGACTGCGGCGAGCAGCCGCTCCAGCGCGCGCGGCTCGGGAGCGGTGTGCGCGCTGAGCAGCCAGATCCATTCGTCGGCGGATTCCGCGGGACCGAGCGAGGCGAGCCCCTGGGTGATCGCGGAACCGAACGACCCCGCGGATGCGGTCACGAATCGCGTCGGCGCCGCGGCGGTGAGGCGCGCGGCACTGCCATCGCTCGAGGCGGCGTCGACGAGGATGAAATCGTCGGGCCGTCGCGTCTGAGCCGCGAGGGCCGGAAGAGTGCGGTCCAGCCACTCCTCGCCGTTGCGCACGACGAGGATCGCGGTGACTCGGGGCTGCATCGGTTCGAGGCTATGGGTGCGGCGGCGCTACGCGCGCCGGGACACGCACTCTGGGCATCTTCGCTGGTTGAGTATCAAGGCCGCTGGTTGAGTAGCGCCGCCAAAGGCGACGCGTGTCGAAACCAGCACCGCTGGTTGAGTAGCGCCGCCGAAGGCGACGCGTGTCGAAACCAGCTACGCCGTACGCGCCCGGCGCAACCGGCGCCGCTCGCGCTCGGAGAGGCCGCCCCAGATGCCGAACCGCTCGTCGTTGGCCAGTGCGTAGTCGAGGCACTGCGCCTTCACCTCGCACGTGGTGCAGATCTTCTTGGCGTCGCGGGTCGAGCCGCCCTTCTCGGGGAAGAACGCCTCCGGATCCGTCTGCGCGCACAGGGCGTCGGTCTGCCAGGCCAGCGGGTTGTTGTCTTCGTCGAGAACGTTCGGCCGGAGGCCCGGAATTCCGAGCCGCACCGGGTCGACGAACCAGTCCTCGGGAACGGAGGGACGATACCCGTTTCCAGTCATTTCCCACCTCCGCGTCGAGCCTGCTCCCCTGGCCGCCCGTCTTCCTTGGAGGTAATTACACCGTTGTCATTACCCCTACGTCAAGTCGCGGATGATATTTCTTCGTCGCCATCGGCGTGTCGCGACGCGCCGTCGGGATCGGAGGCGAGCACGGCCGCCCACGCGCTGGCCACCATCTCGTCCAGCGAGTGCCGCATCCGCCAGTCGAGATCGCGCGCAGCGAGCTTGCCGCCAGCCACGATGCGGGGCGGGTCCCCGGGGCGCGGCGCCGCGATCTCGGGGACGAAGGCGATGCCGGTGACCCGCGCCATGGCATCCATGATCTGCTTCACCGAGAGCCCGTCGCCGCTGCCCAGGTTGTAGGCGGCCTCGAGGGGCTCGCCGGCATCCAGGCGCCGCGCGGCCGCGACATGCGCCGCCGCGATGTCGGAGACGTGCACGTAGTCGCGCACGTTCGTGCCGTCGGGCGTCGGATAGTCGTCGCCGAAGATCCTGGGCGTGCGGCCCGCCCGCAGGGCTTCGAACACCAGCGGAAACAGGTTGTGCGGACTGGTGTCGTACACATCCGGATACCCGGACCCGACCACGTTGAAATACCGCAGGCTGGTGTGGCGCAGCCCGACGGCGATCGCCTGATCGCGCAGCAGCCACTCCCCGATGAGCTTCGACTCCCCGTACGGCGACTGCGGCGCCTTGGCCGTGTCCTCCGTGACGAGGTCGACATCGGGGGTGCCGTACACCGCAGCGCTCGACGAGAACACCATGCGGTCCACCCCCGCCTCCTGCATGGCGGCGAGCAGGACCGTCGTGCCGTCGACGTTCTGCTCGTAGGTGTGCAGCGGCCGCTGCACGGAGACGCCCGCGTACTTGAAGCCCGCGACATGGATGACGCCGGTCACCTGGTGGTCGCCGAGCGTGCGCAGCAGCATCGCGCCGTCGAGGATCGAGCCGCCGACGAAGTGCACGCCCTTCGGCACGAAGTCGCGGTGGCCGCTGGAGAGGTCATCGACGACGACCGTGGGCAGATCCGCCTCGGCGAGAGCGCGAACCACGTGCGCACCGATGTAGCCGGCGCCGCCGGTCACGAGCCAGGTCATGATGCCAGGCTAATAGGCAGGGTGGTCGGCGGCCGCCGGGGTGGATCAGCGGTTGATGCAGGTGGGTACCTTGCGGTACCCGTCCGACATGGCGATGCGGACGTTGGCGACGACCGCCGCGGCGACTGCCACGACGGCTACTGCGATTGCGATCTCCATGGCAGTAAATCTACGGTTGACCACTGACAGCCACGACTGGCATGATCGACACACTTCATCGAATTACTGCCACGCCTTCGACAGGCTCAAGACCGAGGAGCCACATGCTGCGGAAAGTCGTCGTCCTCGCCCTCCCCGGCACGGCGCCGTTCGAGTTCGGCGTGGTGTGCGAGGTGTTCGGAATCGACCGCTCCGACAGCGGCGGGCCCACCTTCGAGTTCCACATCGCGACCGCCGATCCCGGACCGATCCCGATGTCCCTGGGGTTCACGATCAACATCGATCAGGACCTCTCGGTGGCCGGCGACGCCGACCTCATCGCGGTCCCCGCCCACAGCCGCGGCCGCGTCGACGACAGGTATCTGGATGTCATCCGGGCTGCCGAGGCACGTGACGCCTGGGTGCTCAGCGTCTGCAGCGGCGCCTTCGTCCTCGGTCAGGCGGGCATCCTGGACGGGCGGAAGTCCACCACCCACTGGATGTACACCGACGACCTCGCTGAGCGGTATCCGGGCACCGAGGTCGACCCCGACGTGCTGTTCGTCGAGGACCGCCACGTCGTCACCAGCGCCGGCACCGCGGCGGGTATCGACGCCGCGCTGCACATCGTCCGCACCGAGCTGGGCGCGGGACCGACCAACGTCATCGCGCGCCGGATGGTCGTGCCGCCGCAGCGCGATGGTGGCCAGTCTCAGTACATCGAGTCGCCGGTTCCCGAATGCCGCACCGATTCGTTCGCGCTCGTCACCGAGTGGATGCTGGAGAATCTCGACCAGGACCTCACGGTCGATGTGCTGGCACGTCGCGCCCTGATGTCGTCACGCACGTTCGCGCGCAAGTTCCGGGCTGAGACGGGCACCACACCGGCGGCGTGGTTGAACCGGCAGCGCATCCTGCGCGCGCAGCAGCTGCTCGAGTCGACGGACGAGGGCCTCGAGCAGATCTCCCAGCTGGCCGGATTCGGCACCGCCGCCGTCATGCGGCACCACTTCCTCAAGGTGCTGCAGACGACGCCGACGAACTACCGCAGGGCGTTCGGGGAGCGGGCTGCGGGTTAGGAGCGCGGTTCTACCGGGAGCGACGGGATGATCGCGGCGGTAGCGCGCCGCAGTGGCGAGGTCGAACTCGTTGTCGCCGAACCCCCCGCTCACCCACGTCTGGCCGACGCGAGCGTCGATCTGGCAGTAGCCGTCGAAGCAGCGCGTGGGTGATCCGGATGCGGGATCGCCCACGTGCACGTGGCGTAGCCCGCCTGGTTGAGAGCCTGGTAGACCACTCCGAAACCGTCGCCGCTGTCGTAGTCGGTCGGCGCCCTCAGCGGGTGGAGCGTAGTGAGCCTCTGAACACGTTATCGTCCGATCTGCGTCGCAAGACGCTGCAGCACGGGAAGAAGGTTTGCCGGCTCATAGGTGGACCAATCCCTCAGCTCAACCAGGCTTCCGTTGATGCTCATCGCCGACCACACCTCGTCGGCTTGCGCGATGAGAAGGCCGTCGCTGCCCGGCGCCTCAGCCGGGACCGCGTCGCTCAGATATCCGGGAGTCGCTTCGGCGGGATCGGCGACCATCCGCGGGTAGATCCATGCTCCCGCGGGGAACACCGTGACGTTGATGATCTGCAGCTCGGGGAGGGCCGACTTCCAGGTGCAGGTGGTCACGTGCGCGCGCGCCGCGACGACCCCGGCGGCGGAGATGTACTCGTCCGGGCCTGTCGGCGAGATCGTCACGGCTCCCCCGACGATGTCGGTGGCAAGGGCGGCGTCGGAGCAAAGTTCCGCGCCATCGTAGGAACCGGCCGAAGGTGACCACACGGGTCGGGGCGCACCGGCGCCGCGTATGGCGTTCACGACCGGCTCGATGAGCTCGCTGAATCGTGTCTCGGCGGTCGCCGCGCTGCGCGGCGCAGAATCGCGGACGGCGACGTCGATCCAGTAGTCGCCGACGACGACGCCGCCATAGCAGCCGTTCTGCCAGTCATCCGCGCAGTAGGTGTGCGAGCGATCACCATAGGCGTCGGTCCGCCATGCGACATGGGGCGAATCCTGCGCAACCCAGGATGCGAAACCTGCAGCGCCATCCGACACGATCTCGAGCTTCAGCCCCTGGTCGTAGCCGCCGTCGGTTCGGCCGGAACCGCCCCAGACGCATCGCAATCCGCCCGCGGTCATGAACTCCTCATATCCGGCCGGCGCGGATGACTCGTCGACCGAGACCCTCAACACCTCGCCCGGAATGTGGTCCTGCACGAATCCCAGGGACAGCAGTTGAGCGCAGCCCAGCGGAAGCACCGACTCGGGCTCGAGGGCGACAGGCGCCTCCGTCTCCGTCGGCGTGGGAGTCGGCTCTGCGACCGGCGGTGTCGTCTCGACCGGATCTGGGGCACATCCTGCGAGCGATGCGATCAGCAGTACACCGATCGCGAGTGAGACCGCGGACGTGCGTCGGTGAGGGTCGCTCATGGCAGCAGGCTAGCCGAGTGCCACCGCGAGCGCGGTCACGGTTGGGTGACGCGCATGCCCGCCGCGGCATGTTCTCGTGACATCCGTGCCTCAGACCAGCTTGCTGATCTGGACGGTGCAGGCCGCAAGGAGCACCACGCCCGTGCCTCGAACGGCATATGTCAGCCCGCCGTCGCGAGGAACAGCAGTCCGTCCCCGGACACGTGCAACGCCTCCTCACCCGACACGTAGGCGCCGGCACCCTGCTCGAGGGTGTACGACGACTCCGCGCCGTCGAGGGTCACGGCACCGGAGCCGGCGAAGGCGATCGCCGGACCACCGCCCGCGATCGTGACGTCCACGCCGCGCCTCGCGGCATCCGGGCCCACGACCGTGAGCAGGAAGTCGGGCACCCCCGGCCGGAACACCGAGACACCGGGCGTCACGACCTCGGGCCGCAGGTAGGGCGCCGGCAGGGGCCGGAAGTCGAGGATCGCGAGCAGTTCGGCGACGTCGATGTGCTTCGGCGTCAGGCCGCCGCGGATCACGTTGTCCGAGTTCGCCAGCACCTCGATCCCGACCCCGTACTGGTAGGCGTGGATGTTGCCGGCGGGCAAGTAGAGCGCCTCGCCCGGTTCGAGCACCAGCATGTGCAGCAGAAGCGAGATCAGGATGCCAGGGTCGCCCGGGTAGGACACGGCCAGACTCCGGACGGTCGCCCACGACAGCCCCTCCGCCGTCGCCGATGCGGCACTGACCGCGTCGGTCAGCTGAGCTACCTCGGGGTCGCCCGACAGTAGCCAGGAGAACACGTCGCGCAGCGACTCGTCGCCGATCAGCCGGTCGAGCAGCGGCCGAGCAGCGGACACCTGCTCGAGCACCGCCCGGGTCTCGGCCACGGGACGGAAGCCGGCGAGCGCGCCGAACGGCTCATTCAGGGCGTAGACCATCTCGGGCTTGGAGTTGCGGTCCTTGTAGTTGCGCTCGGGCGCGTCGATCGGGATTCCCGCCGCCTCCTCACGCGCGAAACCGGCCTCGGCCTGCGCGACGCTGGGGTGCGCCTGCAGCGAGACCGAGGTCACCGGCGTCAGCACCTTCAGCAGGAAGGGCAGACCGCCGGGAACCAGGTCGGGAAGCGTCCCTGTGCGACCGACGAGCCGCGACGGAGAACCGGGATGTGTGCCCATCCAGTACTCCGCCTGCGGTGCGCCCGTCGGCGCGACGCCCAGCAACTCGGGAATGGCTGTGGAGGAACCCCACGCATAATCACGCGGGGTGTTGACGATTCCGACGAACATCCTGGCCTTCCCGTGACGGGCTTTGCACCAAAGTACCAACGCCTTTGGGGCGCACCGGAGCCAGACGTAGGCTCACGCGCATGACCGTCACCGCCGCTCCCACCTTCACCGCGCTCCCCAGCGACTTCTACGGCATGGAAGCCGCGCTCGAGGACCGCGAGAAGGACGTGCTGATGCGCCTGCGCTCGTGGATCGAGTCCGACGTCAAGCCGATCGTGAACGACCACTGGGCGCGCGCCGAGTTCTTCCCGATGTCGGTCGTGAAGGGCCTCGCCGACCTGGGACTGTTCGGGATGCCGTGGGAAGAGACGCGGCCCTTCGAGAATTCCGCGGTCTTCCGCGGCTGGGTCGCGCTCGAACTCGGACGCGTGGACGCCAGTCTCGCCACCCTGGTCGGCATGCAGAACGGGCTCGTCATGGGCGCCATCGGGGTGGGCGGGTCGCCGGAGCAGCGCGCCGAATGGCTGCCGAAGTTCGCCACCGCCGAATATCTCGGGGCGTTCGGCCTCACCGAGCCGCTCTCGGGCTCCGACAGCGCGCAGGGGCTGCGCACCACCGCCACCCGCGAGGGCGACACCTGGACCATCAACGGCGCGAAGCGCTGGATCGGAAACGGCACCGTCTCGACCCACACCATCATCTGGGCCAAAGACACCGCCGACGGCCAGGTCAAGGGGTTCATCGTCGACACCACCGACCCCGGTTACCGGGCCACGAAGATCGAGAACAAGCAGGCGCTGCGCATCGTCCAGAACGCCGACATCGTGCTGACGGATGTGCGCGTCGCCGAGAAGAACCGGCTGCAGAACGCCAACTCGTTCCGCGAGACGGCCGCCGTGCTGCGGCTCACCCGCGCCGAGGTGGCGTGGGCCGCCGTCGGCAACTCCATCGGCGCCTACGAGGCCGCCGTGAAATACGGTTCGGAACGGGTCCAGTTCGGCAAGACGATCGACGGGCACCAGCTCATCCAGGAGCACTACGCCAAGATGCTCGGCAACATCACCGCCTCGATCGCCATGTGCGCGCGCGTCTCGGCGATGCTCGACGAGGGCACCCAACGCGACGAGCACGCCGCCCTGGCGAAGGAGTTCACGACCAGCCGGATGCGCGAGACCGTCGCCTGGGCGCGGGAGAGCATGGGCGGCAACGGCATCGTCCTCGACAACGACGTGATCCGTCACTTCGCGGACGCGGAGGCGATGTTCTCGTACGAGGGCACGCGTGAGATGAACACCCTCATCGTCGGCCGTGCCATCACCGGCAAGGCGGCATTCGTCTGATCGATCCTGGGTGTCCCGGCGGCTAGGGTGGTGCCCAGAATCCGGGAGGGTGACATGGCACGTGGCGAACAGGACGTCGCTACGGTGACGCGGGACGGAACGTCCCTCGCGCCCACCATCGACGGCGTGCGCACGCGGTCCACCCCCTTGCACGTGGATCACCGGGGAACGGTCTTCGAGATCTTCGAGGGCGAGAACGAGTTCTGGACCGATCCGGTCGTGTACTGCTACCAGTTCTCGGTCGCCCCCCGTCAGATGAAGGGATGGGGGCAGCACGAACGCAAGATCGACCGCTACACGATCATCGCGGGCGAGGTGCACCTGTTCCTCTGGGATGACCGTGAGGGGTCGTCCACTCGCGGCGTCGTGCAGAAGCTCGTGCTCTCGGAACGCGCCGTGCGTCAGGTGATCATCCCCACCGGTGTCTGGCACATCTCGGTCAACCTCGGCACCGACGAGGCGCGCCTGGTCAACTTCCCGACCGAGGTGTATCACCACAGCGCCCCCGACCGGCGGCTTCTCGCGTGGGACGACCCCGCCGTGCCCGTCGACATCCGCGCCCACCTTCCCGCGTTCTAGGCGTCCCGTGTTCGCGCCAGACGCCGCATCACCGGGAGCGGACATCCAGGTCGTCGCCCTCGGCGACAGCGGACGGCTGCGCGCCTGCGTCGACTCGCTCGTGACCCACGTGGCAGGCCTGCCGTTCACCGTCACCTGCGTCATCAACCCCTCGAGTCGCCACCAGCAGGCGGTCACCGATCTCCCCCGCGGCGTGCGAGTGCTGATGCCCGACCTCAATCTGGGTTGGGCCGGCGGTCTGCACCTGGCCCGCAGCCGCACGACGGCGCCGTACCTGATCTGGGCGCAGGAGGACATGGTGGTCGCACCGGGCTGGCTCGATGCCCTCGTCGAAACGGCCGAGGCACAGCCCGCTGCCGGCGCGATCGGTTCTGTCGAGGTCGACCCGGTCACGCGAGCCGCGAGCGGGTACGCCGGCGGCTACGCGGAGCCCGCCGACTCTGTCGCCGGCTGGAATTCGAGCGATGTGCTGCGAGCGGGCCAGCCCTCGCACGGGGTTCCCCTCGACTGGGTCACCAGCAAGGGGATGCTGACGCGCGCCGAGGCATTCGACGACGTCGGAGGGACCGACCCGCGCCTGTTCCCCCTGAATCACATCGACAAGGACTACTCGACGCACCTGCGCAGTCACGGATGGCAGCTCTTCGTCGAGCCACGGGCGCAGCTCTTCCACGAGGGAAGCCGTTCCGCACCCGCCGTGTTCCGGCGCTTCCTGCTCGAATGGCAGGAGCCGGACTTCGATGCCAGGTGGGGAGACGTGGTCAGAGCCCTCGGCCCTGGTGGCTCGAGACCCGTCCCGCACGTGTGCGCCTCGTGGCAGGCAGGTGACATGGTCGAGATCGAGCGACTCTGCGGACGAGAGGCGTCGCTGATGCTCGTGCCGTTCGCACGCTACGCGAGAGTGCGACTCGACGGCATTCAGGGCGCCCTGGATGCGGCAACGGCGGGCCACCCCGATACCCTGGGGACATGACCGAGACCAGCGTCTACCGCCGGATCCTGGCGACACTCGGTCTCTTCACGCTCGCCGCCGGCGACCTGTGGCGCTACCTTCTCAGCTGGTACGGCTGGGGTGCCATCGTCGGCATTCTCTTCCTCCTCGCGGTCATCGAACTGATCCGGATGCCGGTGGATCTCCGCCGCCTCCCCTACCCGCTGATGGCGTTCCTGGTACTCGCCGCCGCATCCACCGCGTGGTCGGCCTACCCCGGCGCCACGGCGCTCGGCGTCGCGGGCCTGCTCGTCACCGCGACGTTCGGGGTGTATCTGGCCACCTCGATGGATCTGACCACATTCGTGCGCTGCCTCGGCACGGCACTCCGCTGGATCCTCGCCCTGTCCCTCGCATTCGAGGTGGTCGTGGCGGCGGTGATCCGCGACAAGGTGCTGCCGCTCTGGGTCGACTACTCGCACCTCGACAAGATCCCGGCCGCGTTCTACTGGTCACGCGACCTGCTCTTCTCCGGGGGCCGCATTCAGGGGATCGTCGGCAACTCCAACCTGCTGGCGTTCGCTGCGCTTCTCGCCGTGGTGGTATTCGCCGTGCAGATCGCGGCACGTGCGACGTCGCGCTTCTGGACGACCCTGTGGCTCATCATCGCTCTGCTGACGCTGGCGCTCACCCGGTCATCGACCGTGCTGATCGCCGGAGTCGCCGTCGCCGTCGTCGCGCTGTACCTGTATCTGGTGCGCCGGGTTCCCGAGGAGCGGCGTCTTCCCTGGTTCGCAGGCGGTGCCGCGATCGGCCTGGCGCTGGTCGCCGCCGTCATCGTGTTCCGGGACGCACTGCTGGGCCTGCTGGGCAAGAGCCCCGATCTGACGAACCGGCTCGACATCTGGCACACCGTCGTCGGCCTGGCGGGGCAGCGCCCGGCGTTCGGGTGGGGATGGGTGGGGTACTGGGCTCCTTGGGTCGAGCCCTACCACGACCTGGTCGTCATCAAGGGCGTGCACTACTACCAGGCTCACAACGCCTGGCTCGACGTCTACCTGCAGCTGGGCATCGTCGGCCTTGTCGTCTTCGGGGGCCTCGTCGTGTCCACGCTCGGCCGGGGCTGGAGCCGGGCCCTCGACCTGGCGCACGGCCGGGGGAAAGCCATCGGCCTGCTGCCCGTGCTGGTGACGGTGCTCCTGATCGTGCACAGCCTCGCCGAGAGCCGGCTCCTCATCGAGATCGGTTTCGCCCTGCTGGTGGTGTTCGCGGTACGCACCCGATCCAACCGAGGGCAGAACCTGCACGTGCCGGGGATGGCGACCCGGGCATGAGCTCGCCTGAGCCTGCAGCCCGGCCGGTGTTCGGTGTCGTCCTCGATGTGGCTGCGTCGCCGGCGCTGCGGCAGGCCCTGACCGTCGTCATCTTCGCGATGGCGCTCGCTGCACCGTTCGTACGGGTGGTGCTCGGATGGCCGGGCGCGGTCGCGGTGCTGGCCGTCGTCGCGATCATGGCGGCCCTGTCCCTCGCGGCGCGACGGGGCGAGATCGAATGGCGCGGCATCCTGCCCGTGTCGCTTCTGGCGTTCGTGGCGTGGATGCTGATCAGCGTCGTGTGGAGCGAGTACACCTGGGCCAGCATCGGCGGCGTCCTCTACTCGATATCGTGGATGTTCCTCGGGGCCTTCATCGCGCTGTCGCGGGACCTGATCCAGGTGGTGCGCGGCCTCGGGGACGCGCTCCGGGCGATCCTGCTCGCCTCGATCGTGGTCGAAGTGCTCGCCGGCATCCTGATCGACACTCCTCTTCCGTTCCTCGGCGTCGCGGGCGAGCTGGCGGCAGGGGGGCCGATCCAGGGCATCGCGGGCACGCGCAACGCCCTCGGGTTCCTCGCCGCGCTGGCGATTCTGACGTTCTGGATCGAGATCCGGACGCGCTCCGTGCGGAGGATCGTGAGCGTGCCCTTCCTGGTGCTCGCCGGATTGCTCGTCATCGGGTCGCGGTCACCCGTGACGGTCGTCGTGCTGGTGGCCGTCGGACTCGCCGGCCTGCTGCTTCTGCTGCTGCGGCGCATCCCCGCGCAGGCTCGCGCCACACTGCAACCGATCATCCTGGCGGCGGCGGTCGTCTCGGCGGCAGTCAGCTGGGTGTTCCGCGTGCGCATCCTGAACTTCCTGGATGCCGCGTCCGATTTCGAGGCGCGCACCCGGGTCTGGCAGACGCTGTCGGCGCTGTCCGACCGCCACCCCGTGGAGGGCTGGGGCTGGGTCGGAATCTGGCCGGGGCGGGTGTTCCCGTTCTCGACGGTCGAGATCCCGTCGGGCCGCGCGGCCGGTTCTGCGTTGAACGCGTTCGTCGACACCTGGTTCCAGGTCGGGCTGATCGGGCTGGTCCTGCTGGTCCTCGCCCTGGGGCTCGGGTTCGCACGGTCGTGGCTGATCGCGTCAGAAGCCCGCAGCACCGTCAACGTGTGGCCGGCGCTGACGCTGGCGTTGCTCGCAGCGACCGGACTCGCCGAGAGCTACCTGATCGCAGAGGGCGGCCTCGTGCTGACGGTGGCGGCGTGCATCGCCGCCGCGCGAAAGCGCTCCTGGCGTCAGGCGCTCACCGAGAGCGGGGCGCGCGGGCCACGTTCACGGCAGTGATGTCGAGCGATCAGCCCGCGCCGCCCAGGCGGACGCCAGGATCTCTTCGAGGTCATAGCGCGGGCGCCAGCCGAGCTCACGGGCGATCCGGCCGGCATCGGCCACGACGACCGCCGGGTCCCCGGCGCGGCGCGGCTGCACCGAGGGTTCGATGGTGGATCCCGCGAGTCGCGTCATGATCTCGACCAGATGCCGCACGCTCGAGCCGGCCCCGGTGCCCAGGTTGTAGACCCGGTACGGTTCAGCACGCTCCGCCGCGAGGGAGTCGAGGGCGGCCAGATGCGCGTCCGCCACATCGGCGACGTGCACATAATCGCGGATGCAGGTCCCATCTGCGGTGTCGTAGTCGTCGCCGAAGATGAGGGGCGGCTCGCCGCGCTCGAGCCGGGCGAACACCATGGGCACCACATTCGATTCGGCGGTGTCGCCCAGCCGCGGGTTCGCGGCACCGGCCACGTTGAAGTAGCGCAGGCTGATCGCGCGAAGACCGGCGGTGCGCGACTGGTCGCGCAGCATCCACTCGCCCACCAGCTTCGTCTCGCCGTACGGGTTCGCCGGCGAGGTGGCGGCGTCTTCGGTCACGGGGGTGCGGGACTGGCCGTACACCGCAGCGGTCGATGAGAACACGATCCGCTGGACGCCCGCATGTGCTGCCGCCTCGAGAACCCCGAGCAGGCCGCCGATGTTCTGCGAGTAATACCACAGGGGCCGGTCGACCGACTCGGCCACCTGCTTGCGGGCGGCGAGGTGGATGACGGCATCGACCCCGTGGTCGAGCATCACCGCGCCGAGCGCCCCCGGTGCGTCGGGCGCTGCCAGATCGATCCGCTCGAGGGGCGTATCGCCGATCCGGGAGGCGTCCCCGGCGCTCAGGTCGTCGACGACCACGACATCGTCGCCACGCGCCCGCAGTGCCGCGACTACGTGGCCGCCGATGTATCCGGCTCCGCCGGTGACGAGTACGGTCACCGGTCGAGTCTACGGAAGCGGCGCGGCCGCGCTCAGCCGATCCAGTTGAAGATCTGCCACCCGGTTCCGACCAGCACCCGGGGCTGCAGCGTGCCCGAGCCGGAGCCGCGATAGAGCCAGAGCTTGCCGGTCACGTCGCGACCCAGGAGATCCGGGATCCCGTCACCGTCGAAGTCGCCCGGGCTCCACACCGCGGTCATCGGGCCCCAGCCGGGTGCGATCTGGACGCCCGATCGCAGGCCGCCCGTGCCCGTGCCGCCATAGAACCGCAGGTTGCCGCTGCTGTCGATCGCGATGAGGTCACCGGCGCCCTGCAGGTCGAAGTCGCCCGGCGTGATGATGCGCAGCGAGCCCCACCCGGTGCCGATCTGGGTCGCGGCACGCAAGCCGCCAGCGCCGTCACCGGCGAAGAACTGCATGTTGCCGGCGGCATCGCGGCCGATCAGGTCGGGGATGCGGTCGCCGTTCATGTCGCCAGGCGCCAGCACCGCCGTGTAGCCGGCCCAGCCGGTGGCGATCTGCTTGCGCGTGCTGAATCCACCGACCTTGTTGCTGGGATAGAGCCAGAGGATGCCCGCCGCATCGCGCATGATCACGTCGGTGGATCCGTTGCGGTCGAAATCGTCCGCGCCGACGATGGCGGTCATCCCGCTGAAGTCGCCGGTCACGCGGATCCGTGTCGCGAACTTGACCCCGGTGCCGGGGTACACCCAGAGCGCGCCGGAGGCCTCCCGAGCCAGCACGTCGCGGTGACCGTCGAGTTTCAGGTCGCCGGCGCCCGTCCGCACGACGACGGCGGGAGTGGGCAGCGGACCGAGCCCGGACAGGGTGAAGGGCGCGAAGCCGGGGCTGCCGATCTTGGAGGAGAGGAAGCCACCGCTGCCATTGCCGGGGTAGATCTTGAGCGTGCCGGTCGACTGGCGTCCCATCAGGTCGGGCTTCTTGTCGCCCGTGAAGTCGGCCACGCCGATGATCGCCGTCAAGGTCGCCCAGCCGTGGCCGATCTCGAGCCGGGGCGCGAACGCCGCCGATCCGGTGCCGCGGAACAGGTAGAGCTTGCCGGCGGTGTCGCGGGCGATCAGGTCGGCCTTGCCGTCGCCGTTGAAGTCGCCGGGGGCGACGAGCGCGTCGTAGGCGTTCCATCCTGTGCCCAGCGCGACATCGGGGCGGAAACCGCCGAGACCGTCGCTCGGATGCAGCGTGAGCGCACCGGCGGCGTCGCGGGTGAGGATGTCGGCCCTGCCATCGCCGTCCAGGTCTCCGGGTCCGAGGACGTCCGTGAACGCCCCCCAGCCGGTTGCCATGGTGACCGGCGCAGCCAATGTCGAGAGTCCGTCCGAGGCGAACAGCTTCAAGGCGCCCGCCGCGTCGACCGCGACCACGTCGCGGTGGCCGTCCCCGCTCACATCGCCGACACCGACCACGTGGGTGTAGGCACCGAACCCGCTGCCGAGCAGGGTGCGTGCCTTCCAGCCGGTCTTGCCGTTGCCGCCGTACAGATACAGGTCGCCGTTGGCGTCGACCGCGAGCATGCCCGATCCGCTGTCCATCCAGCCGAAGGCGGCGCCGTGCGTCGATCCGAACCAGGTGGAGTAGTAGTACCAGAAGTTGCGGTTGCCGTACGACGAGCACGAGTTGCCGATGCCCGTCAGGTTGGCCAGTGCGGCGGAGTTCGGCTGGTACGGCGTGTAGTTGTAGAGCGCGGCCGTGGCGTAGTTCGCGACGTTCACGCTCGAGCTGCCGCACGAGTTGGGGCTGTACAGGATCGGCTGCACGCCCGGCTGCTTGCCGAAGCGACTCTTCTTGTAGATGACGAGTTGCCGCGAGCCCCGGTAGATCTGCGACGCGAGCCCGCCTGCGGTGCTGGAGCAGCCGGTGGTATCGGGGCAGTTCATGCCCATCGCGTACGTGAGCGCATAGGTCGAGGGCGCCGTCTTCGTGACCAGGCCCTGTTCTTTCTGCAGGGTCGCGAGGATCACCTTGGCGCTCAGGCCGCAGGCGACCTGCACGCGGTAGATCCAGGTCGCTACCGACATCGTCCCGCCGGTCACCGCCTTGCACACGGTCGCACCGGTGTTGTCCGACACGTAGGCCGGCTGGTTCGCGGGGGCCACCTTGATGACGTTCAGGCACCGGCCGTTCGTGCAACTGCCGATCTTGGCGTTGAGGAAGGTCTGGATCTCGCTCGCGGTCAGGGCGCCCGGGTCGTAGAACAGAGCGTCGCTGATGATGTCGCCCGCGCGCCAGCTGGACCCCGTGAGCGTCTTCGCCTCGGCGGCACCCGAACGCTGAGGGGCGGATGCCGTGGCGACCGCCGCCGACGGCGCACCCGCCAGCAGGCCGGCCACCAGGGCGAGAGTCGCCACGAACGCGGCGGTGCCACGGCGCACCACGGCGCGTGTCGTATTCCGCTGACGCATCACTGTCCCCCGAGAGCTCGTCCGTTCAGGGTACGTGACGAATCCCTGCAGGGACAGGCTGATCAGGGCGCGTGTCACCGGGGCGTCTAAGCTGGATGAGCTTGATTGCCTCCCGCCAAACAGGAGCTCCATGACTTCCGGAACGGTTCACCCGTCTGCCGACGTCGCCGATTCCGCTGTGATCGCCGCCACCGCGAAGGTCTGGCACTACGCGCAGGTGCGCGAGGACGCGACGCTCGGCGAGAACGTGATCGTCGGGCGCGGCGCCTACGTCGGAACCGGCGTGCAGGTGGGCGACAACTGCAAGATTCAGAACTACGCGCTGGTCTACGAGCCCGCGAAACTGGCTGCCGGGGTGTTCATCGGCCCGGCCGTGGTGCTGACGAACGACCACTTTCCTCGTGCCGTGAACCCCGACGGGACGCCCAAGTCCGCGCACGACTGGGAGCCGGTCGGCGTGGACATCCGCGAGGGCGCCTCGATCGGGGCGAGCGCGACATGCGTCGCGCCGGTCGTCATCGGGCGGTGGGCGCTCGTGGGCTCTGGCTCCGTGGTCATCAAAGACGTGCCCGACTTCGCCATCGTCGTCGGGTCGCCCGCCCGGCGGGTCGGCTGGGCCGGCCGCGCCGGCGAACCGCTCGTGAAGGGCGAAGACGGCATCTGGACCTGCCCCGCGACGAACACCCGCTACCGCGAGGTGGCGCCCGAAGAGCTCGAAGAGATGGAAGAGAACGCATGATCCCTGCAGCCAAACCCGAGATCGGCGCCGAGGAGCGCGCCGCCGTCGACCGCGTGATGCAGTCGGGCATGCTCGCTCAGGGTCCCGAGGTGGCCGCGTTCGAGCAGGACTTCTCTGCCCTCGTGAACGGCCTGCACGCGGTGGCCCTGAACTCCGGCACCTCGGCGCTGCACATGGCGTTCCTGGCCGGCGGCATCGGGGCGGGCGACGAGGTCATCGTGCCGTCGTTCAGCTTCGCGGCGACCGCGAACGCGGTGGCTCTGACGGGGGCGACCCCGGTCTTCGCCGACATCGAACTGGACACCTTCAATCTCGAACCTGCCGCGGTCGAGGCGGCCATCACATCCCGCACGAAGGCGATCATGCCGGTGCATCTGTACGGGCACCCGGCGGCCATGCGCCCGATTCTCGACATCGCGCAGAAGCACGACCTGCAGGTCTACGAAGACGCCGCACAGGCGGTCGCCGCATCGCTCGACGGCACGCCGGTCGGGGCGTTCGGCATCGCGGCATCGTTCTCGTTCTACCCGACCAAGAACATGACCTCCGGCGAGGGCGGCATGGTGACCACTCCGTCGGCCGAACTGGCCCGCTCGGTGCGCGTCCTGCGCAATCAGGGCATGGAGAAGCGATACGAGAACGAGGTCGTCGGATTCAACACCCGCATGACCGACATCCACGCCGCCATCGGGCGCGTGCAGCTGACCAAGCTCGCGGGCTGGACGGCGAAGCGGCAGGCCAACGCGGCGTTCCTCAGCGAGCACCTCGAGGGCGTCGTGACGCCGCCCACCGCACCCGGCGCCGTGCACGTGTTCCACCAGTACACGATCCGGATCGTCGACCACGATCGCGACGCCTTCCAGGCCGAGCTGGAGAAGAGGGGCGTCGGCAGCGGCGTCTACTACCCCACCCCGATCCACCGCCTGCCGTCGTTCGCGTTGGACGTCGACCTGCCTACCACCGAGCTGGCCACGCGGCAGGTGCTGTCGCTCCCCGTCTACCCGGCGCTGACCCAGGCCGAACTGGAGACCATCGTCGACGCGGTCAACGCCGTCGCCAAGGCCGGCAGCTGATGGCGAAGTCATCCGCGGCGCCGCTGCGCGCCGCCGTCATCGGCCTGGGCGTCATGGGACGCCACCACACCCGCGTCCTCAACGGGCTCGACGGGGTGGAGTTCCAGGGTGTCTATGACCCGGCGCCCACGACTCCCGAGGTGATCGAGGGCAAGCCGGTCTACCGCGACCTCGAGCAGTTCCTCGACATGGGTGTCGACTACGTCGTCGTGGCCGCGCCCACCGTCTACCACCTGGAGCTCGGCCGCACTCTCGCCGAGCGCGGCATCCACGCCCTCATCGAGAAGCCGGTCGCCTCGACCACCCCCGAGGCCATCGAATTGCGCGACCTGTTCGCCGCCAAGAAGCTCATCGGCGGTGTCGGCCACATCGAGCGCTTCAACCCGGCACTGCAGGGCGCCCGTCAGCGCATCGAGGACGGCCTCATCGGCGAGATCTATCAGGTCGCCACCCGGCGCCAGGGTCCGTTTCCCGGCCGCATCGCCGACGTCGGGGTCATCAAGGACCTGGCCACGCACGACATCGACCTCACGGCGTGGGTCACCCAGCAGCACTATGTGAGCGTCAACGCGCGAACCGCCCATCGCAGCGGCCGTCCGCACGAGGACATGGTGGTCGCGGTCGGCACGCTCAGCGACGGCACCATCACCACCCACACCGTCAACTGGCTCACCCCGTACAAGGAGCGCATCACGATCATCACGGGCGAGAAGGGTGCGCTCGTCGCCGACACGCTCACCGCGGACCTCACCCACTTCCAGAACGGCGTGATCGAGAACACCTGGGAGCGCGTCTCCTCGTTCCGAGGGGTGACCGAGGGCGACATGACCCGGTTCGCGCTGGCACGCAAAGAGCCGCTGCTGGCCGAGCATGAGGCGTTCCGCGATTCCGTGCTCGCCGGCGAGCCGCTGGGCATCGTCACCCTGGCGGAGGGCACCGACGTGGTGATGATCGCCGAGAAGATGGCGCTCGACGGCCTGGATCACAAACTGACATGAGCGGGGGCCGTCGTGCCCTCGTGGCATCCGCCTCGACGATCGAGAGCGACCCGCGCGTGCTGCGGCAGGCGGAGTGGTTGCGGGACGCCGGGTGGATGGTCGACACGGTGGGTCGGGGCGGCACACCGGCCGAGATCAACGGCAGGCATTTCCGCATCGGGCGACGTTCCGTCCTGACGCGGGTCATCGCCTACCTGCTGCTGCCGAACCGGATCAAGCACCGCATCCTCGAGACCTCGACGATGGACCAGCACGTCTACGACCGCCCGTACGACCTGGTCGTCGTCAACGAGATCGAACTCGCGCCCTGGCTCGTCGAACGAAGCGGCGACCTCCTCGCAGAAGGTGGCGCCGCCCATCTCGACCTTCATGAGTACGCCCCCAGCCAGCGCGTGGGCCTTGCCTACCGTCTGATCTTCCGTCGCTACCGCGAATGGATGACGCGCGCGATCACGTCGCCGACGTTCTCCAGCCGGTCCACGGTCGGCTCGGGGATCGCGCGGCTGTATGCCGACAACTTCGGGATGCCGCTCCCGGCGATCGTGCGCAGCACCCCGCACTTCGTCGATCAGGCGCCCTCCCCGGTCGGTCCGGGCCGCATCCGGCTCGTGCACCACGGGGCGGCTTCGCTCAGCCGCGGGCTGGCGCTGCTCATCGATGCCCTCGCGCTCGTCGATGATCGGTTCAGCCTGGAGTTCATGCTGGTCGGCTCTGCGGAATCGGTGAACTCGCTGCGAACGCATGCGGCGGCCCTCGGCGATCGGGTGACGTTCCGCGCTCCGGTGGATGTCCATCGCGTGGCGGCGACTCTCAACGAGTACGACGCGGAGCTCATCTTCTTCCCTCCGATCACCGAGAATCTGCGCCATGCGCTTCCCAACAAGTTCTTCGAGTCGGTGCAGGGGCGGCTCGCATTGATCATCGGGCCCAGCCCCGAGATGGTCGAGCTCGTCGGCCAGTACGGCAACGGCGTCGTGGCGGCGGGGTGGACGGCGCGCGACCTCGCGGATGCGATCAGCGGCCTCGACAACGACTCGGTGGCGCGTCTGAAGGCCGGGTCCGACCGGGCGGCGCGGGAATTGTCTGCCGAGAGCGAGGGCGCGCGGTTCCTCGCAGCGCTCGCCTGAGCGTGCGGATGCGGCCGCGGCCGGCTAGCTCTTCGTCGTGGGCTTGCGAGCGGGCTTGACCGGCTCCGCAGGGCCGGTCGGCGGTGCGCCGGCACCGAGGAGCGCGATCTGGCGCGACAACTCGGTGATGTCGGTCTCGAGGTGCCGGGTGCGGCGGTAGGAGGTCGCCGCGTAGCCGAGGAACACGATCACCAGGACGTAGAGCAGGAGGTCGGTGCCCCGGCCGATGCCGACGAGGTTCGCCAGCCAGGTCAGGACCTGCGGGAAGAACACCGACACGGCGACACCCGCCACGAACAGTAGAAGCAGGATGCGCCGGATCGCCTGATGGCGCGCGCCGCCGCCGCGGAGCACGAAGAACCCGATGACGGCCGTTGCGGCGATGGCGAGGATCTGGAAGACGATGGTCATGAGGGTCACCGGAAGATCAGTTCGAAGAGGATGTTGACGGAGTTGAGCAGCGACTGGCCCTTGGCCTTGGAGTAGTCGGAGTAGATCACGTGAGTCGGATACTCGGCCCAGGCGACGTCGGCCTGCCCGATCTGCTCGATCAGCTCGGACGCGTGCGCCATGCGATTCTGCGAGATGCGGATCCGCTCGAGCAGCCCGCGCCCGATCACCCGCAGGCCGTTGTGGGCGTCGGTCAGCGGCATCCCTGTGGTCATCCGGGTGTAGACCGCAGCGGTCTTGAGCACCGCCTTGCGCAGGCGCGCCATCTCGGTGCGGTCGTCGAGGAAGCGTGACCCGATGACCACATCGAGATGCTCCCCGCGCAGCTTGGCGACCATGCCTGCTGCATCGTGAACCTGGTGCTGGCCGTCGGCGTCGAAGGTGACCACATCGGTCATCAGCGGATCGGAGAGGGCGAAGTCGAAACCGGTCTGCAGGCTGGCGCCCTGCCCCATGTTGATGGGGTGCTGGACCACGATGGCGCCGCCGGCGCGGGCGGCCTCGACGCTCTCGTCACTGGACCCGTCGTCGACGCAGACCACATGCTCGAACTCGCGCAGCACGTCGCGCACCACGCCTTCGATGACGCGGCCCTCGTTGTACATTGGGATGACCACCCATGTCCGCGCCATTGTGACAGTTTCGCACACGGCGCCCAGCCCGGTACCGGCGCCGCCGGGCCTTTGATGGAGACCGTCCGATGGCCACCGCCCTTGTCATCTCGCAGTCGGAGCTGACGCGGGACCCGCGGGTGAGCAGGCAGATCCGCTGGCTCGCGCAGGCGGGCTACGAGGTGGACTCCCTGGGGATCGGTTCCCCCGTCGACGGTGTGCGACGGCATTTCGCTCTCCTGCCGCAGCCCGCGCTCGTGCGCACGCCGCTCGCGAAGGCCGGCATCCACGTCGTGCTGCCCTACCCGGCCCGGTTCCGTGCTCTGTCGCTGAGCCGGGTGCCTCGCGAACTGCTCGACAGTGTGCGCGACACCGGGTACGACCTGGTGATCTTCAACGACATCCACCTGCTTCCGCTGCTGAGGGCCGAGCCGGCGTTCGCCCGCGGCCGGGTGCATCTGGATCTGCACGAGTACCACCCCGGCCATCTCGCGGCGGAGTCGCCGCATCGCGGGATCGTCGACGGCTACTACGCATGGGGCCGCGCGATGATCACCGACCCCGGCATCGACTCCCGGTCGACCGTCGCGAGCGGGATCGCGCAGCTGTATGCGGACGAGCTGAAGCTCCCGGGCTGGTCGGTCATCCGCAACGCGCCGGATGCCGTCGAGCTCGCGCCCAGCCCCGTCGAGGGGAACTCCATCCGCCTGATCCACCACGGTCTGGCCAACTGGGAGCGCGGCTTGCGGGAGCTGATCGGCGCCATCCGGCTCCTCCCCGAGCGCTTCTCGGCGACGTTCATGCTGATCGGCAGCGAGAGCATGCTCCAGGCACTGGCGGCCGAGGCCGCCGATCTCGGAGAGCGGGTCCGCATCGTGCCTCCTGCCCCGATGGCAGAGCTCAGCGAGACCATCAACCGCTACGACCTCGAGGTGATGTTCTACGCCCCGAAGACCCGCAACCTCGAATTCGCCCTTCCGAACAAACTCTTCGAAGCGGTGCAGGGCCGGCTGGGCCTGGTCATCGGGGAGAGCCCGATGATGGCCGAGATCGTCCGGGAGTTCGGCAACGGCGTCATCGTGCACGGCTGGTCCGCCGCAGACCTGGCAGGGGCGCTCGAGCCGCTCAGCGGAGCCCGCGTGGCCGAACTCAAGCAGGCATCCCATCGCGCAGCCGACGTCCTCAACGCCGAGCACGAGCGGCGCGCTTTCCTGGCCGCGGTCGGAGCAGCGTGAGCCGGCGGCTCAAGGTCGTCCTGGCGAGCCGGATATTCGAGCCGGAGACGGGCGCCGCCGCATACCGGCTGGCGGCGCTGGTCCGCGCGCTCGAGCACGACGGTCACGAGGTCACGGTTCTCACGACGCGCACCCCGTCCGGGGCACCGTCCACCCCCCGGGTGCGGCGCTGGCCGGTCGTGCGCGACCGCTCAGGCGCCGTCCGCGGCTACCTGCCGTATGCGAGCTTCGACGTGCCGCTGTTCTTCCGCATCCTGTTCGGGCCCCGTGCCGATGTCTGCGTCGTGGAGCCGCCGCCCACCACCGGAGTCGCCGCCCGGCTCGCCTGCGCCCTGCGCCGCAGGCCGTACGTGTACTTCTCCGCCGACGTGACCACGGTCGCCGCCCGTGGGATCGGGGTGAACCGCTTCGCCCTGCGCCTCATCGCGGTGCTGGAGCGCGCGGCGTTGCGCGGTGCCACCCGGGTGCTCGCCGTCTCATCCGCGGTGCGCGACGAGGTCATCGCCCTCGGAGCACGCCCGGAGCACGTGATCGATGTCGGGTCGGGGATCGACACCGGGGCGTTCACGGATGGCGAGGCGGCACCGAGCAGCTCCCCGTACTTCGTCTACGGCGGCACGATGTCCGAGATCCAGGGCGCCTCCGTCTTCGTCGACGCGTTCGCGCTGCTCGCCGCCGAGCGGCCCGACGTGCGGTTGCTGATGTTCGGCGACGGAGTCGAGAAGCCCGACCTGATGCGCCGCGCGGAGGCGGGCGGGCACGGCCGCATCGAGTTCCGCGGATCGGTTCCCGCAACGGAACTCGCACCGTGGCTGCGCGGCGCGACGGCGGCGCTGGCGTCCGTGCGCCCCCACAGCGGATACGACTTCGCCTACGCGACGAAGGCCCTCGTCGGCCTGGCATGCGGCGTTCCCGTGGTCTACGCCGGCGCCGGACCGCTGGCGCCCCTGATCGCCGCGAACGACCTGGGCTGGTCGGTGGAATGGGAACCCGCGGCGGTCGCCGCCGCCCTGCGCACCGCCCTCGGCACCGCATCCAGCGGCGCCGACCGCGCCCGGCGCCGCGCGTTCGTCGTCGAGACCTACTCGCTCGACGCTGTCGGAGCGCGCGCCGCTCGCGTCGTCGCCGCGGCGGCGGACGGGCTCACGGCGAGCGCCGAATAGACTCTCGGGGACTCACATCGACCACTGCTCCGGGGAGGCGCCGTGAAGGGCTTGATCCCCCTCTTCCGCGAGGTGCTGTCCGTGCTGCCGCGCGAGGCCAGCCGCTTCCTCATCATCTACATGATCGCGCTGGCGGCACTGTCGTTCCTGGACGCCGGCGCACTCGCGCTTCTCGCCGCCGCGACCACGCCTGTGCTCACCGGCACCACCCTCACGCTCCCGCTGATCGGAGAGGTCTCGCAGACCGGGCTGCTCGTCATGCTGGGCCTGGTGTGCCTGCTGGTGGTGGCGAAGAGCGTGCTGGCGATCACGCTGCTGTGGGGAGCGACGCGACGGTTCGCGAACTACGAGCTGACGATCGGCGGCCGGCTGTTCGAGAGCTACATCCATGCGCCGTGGGTCGAACGCCTGAAGCGCAACTCGGTCGAGCTGGTGCGCATGTCGGATTCGAGCGTCGCCGTGACGATCTCCGGGTTCCTGCTGCCGGGATCGACGCTGCTGGGCGAGTTCATGACGTTCGTGTCGATCCTGGTGGTGCTCGCGATCGCGCAGCCGCTGCTCGCCGCCGTCGCGTTCGTCTACCTGATGCTCATCGGCCTCGTGCTCTTCTTCTGGGTCACGCGCAAGTCGAAGCAGGCCGGCCAGATCAACCAGAAGTACTCGGTGCGCAACGTGCGCCTCATCGCGGAGATGGTGGGCGCGCTCAAAGAGGTCACCCTGCGCGACAAGGCGGACGAGATCGCGGCGGTGGTGCGCGAGAACCGCCGTCACACCTCACGGTCCCGCGCCAACATGCAGTTCCTCGGCCAGGTCCCGCGGTACGTGCTGGAGTCGGGGATCATCGGCGGCGTCGTGCTGGTCGGCATCACCGGGTTCCTGCAGGGTGGCGGCGTCGACGGCGGCGGCATCCCGGCGGCGATGAGCGCGGTCGCGATCTTCGGCCTCGCCGGCTTCCGCATGGCGCCCTCGATCGTCCGGTTCCAGTCGATCGTGTCGCAGGTCACGTCGAACGAGCCGCACGCCGAGGCGGTGGTCCGCGAGATCCGGGCGGTCGAGAAGGCCTCGGAGCATCTGGCCGGCCGGGCCGTCACACCGTTGGCCGAGCATCCGGTCGAGATGCGGTTCGAGAAGGTCGCCTTCCGTTACGCACCGGATTCGCCGGACGCGGTGCGCGACCTGGAGTTCACCATCCCGTTCGGCTCGAGCGTGGCGTTCGTGGGCTCCTCGGGCGCCGGCAAGTCGACGATCGTCGACCTGGTGCTGGGCCTCATCGAGCCGACGAGAGGTCGCATCACCATCGACGGCGTCGATCTGCACGATCTGACGCAGTCCTGGCGCGCACGCGTCGGATATGTCCCCCAGGACGTGGCTCTGTTCGACTCCACCATCGCCCAGAACGTCGCCCTCAGCTGGACCGACAACGTCGACCGCGACCTCGTGCGGGCATCGCTCAAGCAGGCGCAACTGCTCGGCATCGTCGATGAGCGCCCCGGCGGCATCGACGGCATGGTCGGCGAGCGAGGGCTCGCCCTGTCAGGGGGCCAGAAGCAGAGGCTCGGCATCGCCCGGGCCATTTACGCCAAGCCGCTGGTGCTCGTCATGGACGAGGCGACGAGCGCCCTCGACACCGCCACCGAGGCCGCCGTGTCGAAGGCGATCCGTACCCTGCAGGGCAAGGTGACGCTCATCACCGTCGCACACCGGCTGTCCACGATCCGTCACGCCGACCGCATCTTCTTCATGAGCGAGGGACGGGTCGCGGCGTCGGGCACGTTCGACGAGCTGGTCGCGAGTGTGCCCGAGTTCGCGCTGCAGGCCGCACTGGCCGGGCTCGCACCCGTCGGCGCGACGGCCGCCTCTCCCGCCGCGCGGGCCAAGGCCGCACCCCGGGCGCGCACACAGAAGCGCGGCACCTCAGGTGCTTGAATGACTGCATGAGCATCGCCGAACCCGCCTTCTCGGAGCCGCTGCACGTGGGAAGGCCGAACATCGGCGACCGGCAGACCTTCCTCGATCTGGTCGGCGGCGTGCTCGACCGCCGCTGGCTGTCGAACGACGGCCCTCTCGTGCGCGAGTTCGAGGCAAAGGTCGCCGACTACCTCGGGGTCAAGCACTGCATCGCGATCACGAACGGCACCATCGCGCTCGAGATCGCGATCCGCGCGCTCGGCCTGACCGGTGAGGTGATCGTCCCCGCGTTCACGTTCGTGGCCACCGCGCATTCGCTGACCTGGCTGGGCATCACGCCGGTCTTCGCCGACATCGACCCCGAGACCCACTGCCTCGATCCCGAATCGGTGCGCAGGCTGATCACCCCGCGCACGACGGGAATCATCCCCGTGCACCTCTGGGGAAGGCCGGCCCCGGTGGCCGAACTGGAGGCGATCGCGGACGAGCACGGCCTGGCCCTGCTGTTCGATGCGGCCCACGCGTTCGGCGTCTCCGCGGGTGAGCGCAAGGTCGGCGGATTCGGCAGGGCCGAGGTGCTCAGCTTCCACGCCACCAAGTTCTTCAACACCATCGAGGGCGGCGCGATCGTCACCGATGACGACGAAGTGGCCGCCACGGCCCGGCTCATGCGCAACTTCGGCTTCGCCGCAGAAGACACGGTGGTCTCGGAGGGGACGAACGGCAAGCTCACCGAGGTGTGCGCCGCCATGGGCATCGCGAATCTGGGCGTCATCGACGACGTCATCGCCATCAACCGCCGCAACTACGAGGCGTACGTGCGCGAGCTCGACGGCATCCCCGGGATCTCGATGCTGCCCATCGGCGCCGACGGCCCGAGCAACTACCAGTACATGGTGATGCTCGTCGACGAGTCCTGCGCCTCATCCCGCGATGACGTGCTCGCGGTATTGCGGGCGAACAACGTCCTCGCCCGGCGCTACTTCTGGCCTGGCGTGCACCGCATGGAGCCGTACCGCACGCTCGACCCGGATGCCGGCACCCGCCTGCCCGTCACCGAGGCGGTCGCCGACCGCGTCGTGGTCCTGCCGACCGGCACCGCCGTCGATGAAGCGGACATCGCCGTCATCGCCGGGCTGGTGCGCACGGCGGTCGGCGGGGCATGAGCGGGCAGGCCGCCCCGCGACGGCTGTACCTGTTCGGCGCGGGCGGGCACGCACGCGAACTGGCGTGGCTGGCGGGCGCGGTGTTCCCGGATGCGGACCTCACGTTCGTCGTCGACGACGCGCGGTACGCCGCGGGGCCGGTGAACGACATCCCCGTGCGGGTGATCTCCGACCTCGAGCCGGATGCCGGCGGTGGATTCGTCGCTGCGGTGGGAGACGCCGCCCTGCGCCGCGCAGCGGCCGCCCGGCTCGACGCCCTCGGGCTCAGTGCCGTGTCGCTCGTGCATCCGGGCGCGGCCCTCACGCCGAACGTGCGGATCGGCGCCGGGGCCGTCGTCGCGGCAGGCTGCGTCCTCACCGACAACGTCTCCGTGGGTCAACACGCCCACGTCAACATCGGATGCACCCTGTCGCACGACGTCCGGATCGGCGAGTTCGCGACCCTCTCACCCGGAGTGCATCTCGCCGGCAACGTGGTGGTGGAGGCCGGCGCTTTCCTCGGCATCGGAGCGGTGGTCATCAACGGCTCGGGCTCCGAACCGCTGACCATCGGCGCCGGAGCGGTCATCGGGGCGGGGGCCGCGGTGACCCGCAGCGTCGAGGCCGGTGCCGTCGTCGGAGGAGTCCCCGCCCGGCCCCTGGGACGCAGGCCGGCGTCGTGACCGGCACGGCCCCGCGCATCGTCCACCTGCACCCGGACTCGCCGTTCCTGCCCTTCACCATGGACGTCTTCGAGACCGTCGCACCCGGCACCGGCACGTATCTGGTGTATGCCCGCACCGGCGACCTCGACCGGCATCCGCGTCCGGCGTCCGCGACCGTGTCGGCGATCGCCGCCGACGCGGCCGGCCTGGCAACGGCATCCAGGGCCCTCGCCGGCGCCGATGTCGTCATCGCGCACAGCATGACCCCGTTCGCCACCCGGGTGGTCCGGAGCGCACCGGCGCGTGCCACCATCGTCTGGAGCGGCTGGGGCGGCGACTACTACGGCTCGAACGCCTCGGCGCTGGCCGGGCTGCTCGGCCCGCAGAGCGAAGCCTTCCGCCGTTCCCGCCTGTCGCCCGCAGGACGGGTGCTGCAGCCTCTCAAGCGCCGCCGGGCCAGTTCGGCCCTCCGTGCCGCCGCACGTGCATCGGATGTGTTCTCGGCACCGATCCCCGACGACTTCGCCGTGTTCTCGCGGAGGTTCCGCGGGTTCCGCGGGCGGTACTCGCAACTCAACTACGCGAGCGTCGAAGACACCTTCTCGCCGGGTGCGCATGAGATCACCGGGGACGACATCCTGGTGGGCAATTCGGCGACCCTCACCAACAACCACGTCGAGGTGTTCGAGCAGCTGGCCCGCATCGGCGTCGGCGGCAGGCGGGTGGTCGTGCCGCTGAGCTATGGCGACCCGGCGTACGCCTCGTACGCGGCGGAGCGGGGGCGGCAGCTCCTCGGCTCGGACTTCGTGCCCCTGCGCGATTTCATGCCGCTCGCCGAGTATCAGCGGGTGATCGCCGACTGCAACCTGGTCGTGATGGGGCATCGGCGCCAGCAGGGTATCGGCAACGTGGCGGCCGCGATGTGGAGCGGGGCGCAGGTGTTCCTGGATGAGCGCAGCCCGCTGAGCACGTTCCTGCGAGAGCGTGGCGCTCACGCCGGCACCCTGGCCGGGCTGTCCACGAGCGGACTTCCGGCCGGCCGGATCACGGGCGCCGAATTGGCGGCGAACCGCCGGGTGCTGCAGGAGTTCTGGGGCCGCGATGTGGTGCTGGCCAACGCGCGTGCGCTCGTGGAATCGATCGGCGAGCGCCTTTAGCGCGTACCCAGCAGGGCGTCGGCGACACGATCGGCCGCGTGACCGTCGCCGTACGGGGCCGCCGCTGTCGCGGGCGGCGTCGGACGCCCCACCGTCTCGGCCAGCACCGTCAGGTCGGCGTCGACGAGCACGTTCCAGCCCAGCTCGACCGTCTCCACCCATTCCGTCTCGGGGCGAACGGTCGTGCAGGGCACCCGCAACAGGAACGCCTCCTTCTGCAGACCGCCGGAGTCCGTGACCACTCCCGCGCTGCCGGCGACGGCGGCCACCAGTTGCGGGTAGGCGAGCGGGTCGATCGGGCGCACGGCGCCGCGCTCGAGCTCGAGGCCCTGCTCTTTCGCCTTCTGGGCGAGCCGCGGGTGAACGAGCAGAAGCACCGGATGCGGCAGCGCGGCGAGCTGGTCGACGATGCCGCCCAGTCGTGCAGGATCGTCCGTGTTGTCGGGGCGGTGCAGGGTGGCGACGTAGTACTCCCCCCGTTCGACGCCCGCCGGTGCGCCCGTTCCGTCGGCGATGTTGCGATCGCGGGTGGCATAGAGCACATCGGTCATGACGTCGCCGACGAGCACGCTCCGCTGCGCCAGTCCCTCGTCCGCGAGGTGCCTCATGGCGACCTCGGTGGGGGCGAGCAGCAGATCGGACGCATGATCGGTGAGCACGCGGTTGTGCTCTTCGGGCATCCGCTTGTTGAACGATCTGAGCCCCGCCTCGAGGTGCGCCACCGGCAGGTGCAGCTTGACCGCCGCGACGGCGGCGGCGAGCGTGGAGTTGGTGTCGCCGTACGTGAGCACCCAGTCGGGACGGTACCGCTCGAACACCGGCTCGAGCCCGCCGAGCATGGCGCCGGTCATGGCGCCGTGCGAGCCGGACCCGACCGCGAGGTTCACGTCGGGCTCGGGAATGCCCAGGTCGCGGAAGAAGACGTCCGACATGAGTTCGTCGTAGTGCTGACCGGTGTGCACGACGATGTGCTCGGCCCGTCCGGCCAGAGCGTGCGAGACCGGGGCGAGCTTCACGAACTGCGGGCGCGCGCCGACCACGCTCAGGATCTTCACGCTTCGATGCTATCCAGGTTCAGCCGGGCAGCAGACGGGCGAGGATGCCGCGCACGGTCGCATCGTCGGCGGTGGAATTGAGCTCGGTACGGGCCGCGACGTCGGCGTTGTGCTTGAACTGCTCGACCGACTCGGGTGTCAGCGTCTCGAGAGCAGCCGTGAGCGCGCGCGCCGAGGCGTCGGCACTGGTGACGCCCAGGCCGAGGCGCGCGACGAGCGCGTCGATCTCCTCCGTCGGGCTGAAGACGATCGCAAGACGGGCCTGCACGAAGTCGAAGAACTTGTTCGGCAGCATGTAGCGGTGGTTGGTCGTGATGATCGGGACGCTGTACACGCCCACATCGAAGGCGTTGAGCGTGCCGGGCAGCTCGTGCGGCGCGACAGCGTCATGGAACGTGATCCGCGGCGAGCCGGCCGCGAGCGCGCGCAGCTTCTTCCAGTACGCGCCCCCGTCTCCGCCGCGCACCAGGAAGAGGTCGAGCGTGA
>JAODAS010000185.1 GCA_025463555.1 Schumannella sp. | reverse complement strand
GGCTGGCGCGGCGTCTTCGAGACCGCGGCGCTCGAGTTCCTCCTGGAGGCGCTGGATCGCATCCAGGGTGCTGGGGCCGCTCGCCGCCGCACCGGGCTCCTCGGGGAGCGGGAAGAGCGGTGCCGCCGGTGCCTCGTATGCGGGCTCATACGGCGCCTCGTACCCGGGCTCGTCGAACTGCGGCGGAGGGGGCGGCTCGTAGTCCGTGGCGGGAGGGGCAGGCGGTACCTCGTACGCGGGCGCCGGCGGAGCCGGAGGGACGATGTACTCGGGCACATCCGGCGCCTCGTACTCCGACTCATAGGGCGGGCTCTGCAGTTGCGCCGGTGCCGGTGCCGGCTCCGGTTCTGGTGCGGTGAACGGCTCAGGCGCCACGTACGGCTCCGGCGCCACGTACGGCTCAGGCGCCACGTACGGCTCCGGCGCAGCGACCGGTTCCGGCGCCACGAACGGCTCGGGCGCCGGCTGCGGCGGCACGACCGAGATCGGGGCCGTGTAGGTCGCGATATCCGCCTCGAGGGCCGCGGCGAGCGCGTCATCATCGAAGGCGGGCGGAGCGCTCGGCGGGGGCGGATAGCCCTGACCTGCCGCGCGCGACGCCGCCGCCTCAGCGGACTCGTCGGGAGGAGGCACGTCGGTCATGCCCAGGATTCTAGAGTCGCTCGGCCATTTTCGGCCCACGGCGTGCCGACACGAGAATGGTCAATCCGGCGAGCACCAGAGCCAATCCCACCCATCCGAGAGGGGCCAGGCGCTCCCCCACGACCGTCACGGCCAGCACGGTGGCCACTACCGGCTCCAGCAGGGTGATCGTCGTCACCATGGAGCTGCGGATGGCGCGCACGCCGATCCCGAACAGCAGGTAGGCGGTGAACATCGGCCCGACCGCGAGATAGGCCGCGATGCCCGCGGTCGCGGCCGACTGCAGCAACGGCGCTCCGGTGAGGATGAGCACCGGCAGCAGCAGAATGGCGCCCACTCCGAACATCGATCCCATGACGCCCCGGCTCGGATGTGCTCCTGCCCGGATCGCGCGGCCGGAGGAGTACGTGTACAGCGCATAGGCGAGCCCGGCCAGCAACGCCAGCAGCACGCCGGCGACGACCCCGCCCTCCCCGGCCTCGGCATCCACCGCCCCGTGAGATGGATCGGCACCGAGCGAGAGAAGCACGATGCCGAGCACCGCGGATGCGGTCGAGACGGCCCAGCGCAGGTCGAGGCGCCGGCGTTCGACGATCCACTCGATGAGCGCCGCGAACACCGGCCCGGAGCCGAGGGCGACCACATTCCCGACCGCGACACCCGCCAGATCCATGCCCGCATAGAAGGCCAACGGATAGACGAACACGCCGATCGCCCCGATCAGCACCCATCGCCGTGCGTCGCGATCCCGCAGAACGGCGATGGAAACGCGGGAGGTCGCGGCGAAGAGCAACAGCCCGCCGATGCCCATCGTGGATGCACCGATCGCGAGCGGGCTCACGTCTGCCGGCAGGAAGCTGGCGGTCGTGCCGGTGGTCCCCCACAGCAGGCTGGCGAGCAACAAGGCGAGAACGCCAGACCACGGCATGTGGGCCCTGAGGGACTCGAACCCCCGGCATCCACGGTGTAAACGTGGCGCTCTAACCAACTGAGCTAAGAGCCCGGACGAGCAGGACGCTCGCATCTGGCACGATCGTAGCGAGAATCACGCAGACGGAGGCGCGGCGAGTCGCCGACACTCGCTATTCTGAGCCGAACTCCCGCATCACGAGCAACACGAAAGAGGCACGGATGTCCGGCACCCGTACACCCATCGCACGCGTCGCCGCTGCCGTCGCCACGGCGGTCGTCGCGCTCGGAACGCTCACCGCCTGCGCGGGAGGATCCGGTGGCGGGATCGCCGGCGGCGTCGCGGACGACAGCTGGACCGTGATGACGTACATGATCGCCGACACCAACCTCGAGTACTTCCAGATGGACGACATGGCCGAGCAGGAAGCCGTCGGATCACGACCCGGATTCAACCTGGTGTCCTACCTGGACCGCTCGGACGAGTACTCCTCCGACCCGGTCATCGGCATCCCCGACTGGAGCGGTGCGAAGACCATCCAGGTCAAGCGGGGCGGCACCAGCGTCGTCCTCGACGACGCGCCCAACAGCGGCACGTCGAACACCGGCGACCCTGCGGTCTTGTCCGACTTCATCGCGTACACGATCAACAAGTACCCGGCCGCCCACTACGCGCTGATCTTCAACGACCACGGCAGCTCGTGGCCGGGCGTGGGGGCCGACGGCTCCGCCGACAACGACCAGCTGACCCTGGCCGAGCTGCACGACGGGATCGCGTCGGGACTCGACGCGGCGAAGGTCGGCGCGCTCGACATCCTGGGCTTCGACGCCTGCCTGATGGCGACCTACGAGACGGCATCGACGCTGCAGGATGTGGCGAACCGCATGATCGCCTCGCAAGAGTTGGAGCCCGGCTACGGCTGGGACTACACCTCGCTCGAAAGCGCAGCGCGCGGTGGCAAACCGGATGCCGTGGCCGCGGCGGTCCTGAAGGCCTACGACGAGCAGTCCACAGCCGAAGGCGAATCGCAGGTCACTCTCGCCGAGATCGATCTGACCAAGATGCCTGCGGTCGACAAGGCCATGGATGGCTTCACGACCGCGCTCACCGGCGAGCTCGACACGGCCGGACCCGACATCGGGCGCGCCCTGTCGGAAAGCCTGTCGTTCGGCGCGACGCCCGACTACAACTTCTACATGACCGACCTCGGGCAACTCGCCGGGCAGTTGGGCGCTGCCGGCGACGAGGTCATCGCGGCGCTCGACGACGCGATCCTCGCCAAGGTCGACGGTCAGGCCACCAAGGGCGCGACCGGCATGGCCATCTACTTCCCGCCGCAGCAGAGCGCCTTCAGCGACAAGTACACCCAGGTCCCGGCCGCGGCCGGCTGGACGAAGTTCCTCGACGCGTACTACGCGGCCGGCCAGGCGGCGGGGGGAACGCCCACGTTCGCATCGGACACGGCACAGTCGGCGTTCCAGAACGGCGGGTTCGTCGTCGCACAGCAGATCACCAGCGACCTGAACCAGATCACCGACGTGAACGTCTACTACGGATACGTCGAGAGCGGCACGACGATCCTCATCGGCACCGAGCCGGCGATGATCGACAGCGACGGGTTCGCGGTCGGGTTCTTCGACACGTACCAGCTGTGGATCGGCGACGGCACCAACGAGACCTCGTTCTACAGCTCGTTCGAGGCGGACCAGGACGCCGACGTGGCCACGATCGGCGTGCCGATCGCGTACTACCCGGCCGGCTCGAACCAGGGCTCCAAGGCGTTCCTGCAGATGACCTACGCGCCCAGCACGGGCACCATCCTCTCCGAGACGTTCTACGGTCAGGATGCCTCCGGCGCCTACGCCGAGATCGCGCCCGACCCGGGGTCGACGTTCGAGGCGCTGAAGATCGACGTCGCGACGAACACGTACTTCCAGTCGTCGCCGTCGATCCTGCTGTCGGCCGACCCCGCCAACCTCGTCTTCGACTACCGTCAGCTGCCCTCCGGGACGACGGTCTATGCGGAGGTCGACATCCAGAACTCGGCCGGAGACACGGCGATCTCGTCGGCGACCGGCGTCCTGCCGTAGCGCGGCGCAGGCTTCCCGGCCATCGCGCGGCCTACACTCGGGCCATGGCCGGGAAGTCGAGCGTCAGCCCCGCGGACGACCCGGATCGGGCGGAGCACCGCTGGCCGGCCGCCATCGCGATCCTCGTCGCCGTGGTGCTGTACGCCACGCTGCCGTCGAGCTTCACGCCCGCGCTGCGCTACGTCGTCGTCGGGCTGAGCGTCGCCCTGTTCATCCCGTTGATCGTGTTCAACCCGCACCGGCTGAAACGCGAGACCCTGTGGTCGAAGCTCCTGTCGCGGACCGTCATCGGCCTGCTGCTCGTCGCCAACCTGATCGCGCTGATCCAACTCGTCTATCAGCTCGTCTCGGCGGTGTCGGATGGGCCGGAACTACTGCTCGCCGCGCTGCAGGTGTGGGTGACCAACGTCATCGCGTTCGCCCTCGTGTACTGGGAGATGGACCGCGGAGGCCCGATCGCGCGACGCAACCTGCCGCGCGAGAGGGTCCAGCTCGCCGACTTCCGGTTCCCGCAGGACGAAGACCATGACGCGATCGACGAAGTGCGCGGCCGCTCGTCGAAAGCCTCCGACTGGATGCCCGGCTACGTCGACTACCTGTATTTCTCGGCATCCGACTCGATGGCGTTCAGCCCGACCGATGCCATGCCGTTGACGCATCGCGCCAAGCTGCTGATGGTGACGGAGGCGTTCTCGGGCTTCGTGATCCTCGCCCTGGTGATCGCCCGAGCGGTGAGCCTCCTCGGGAACTAGGCGCTGACCGGCAGTACTTCGTCGAGCGCGGCGCGGTACTCCTCGATGGAGCGCGCTTCGCCCGGGGCGGTGATGAACGAGGCGCGGATGACGCCCTTGACGTCGATCACGAACGTGGCGCGGTTGGCGAAGCCCTTCTCGGGCAGGAACACGCCGTACTCCTTGGCGACGGCTCCGTGCGGCCAGAAGTCCGCGAGAAGCGTGAAGTCGTAGCCCTCCTGCGTAGCCCAGGCGCGCAACGCGGCCTTCGAGTCGACGGAGATGCCGATCAGCTCGACGCCGTGCTCCTTGAACAGGTTCAGGTTGTCGCGCAGAGCGCACAGCTCGCCGGTACAGGTGCTCGAGAATGCGAGCGGGAAGAACACCAGCGCGACGGGCCGCACCCCGCGGAAATCGCTCAACCGCACGTGCTCGCCGTACTGGTTGGCGAGGTCGAAGTCGGGAGCCTGGGTGTCGTTCTCCAGAGCCATGGGGGCGGATCCTTTCAGAAGTGCAACCGGGCGATACTACGCCTGCGGCAACGCTTCCGCTGGAACGCGCGCTGGCCACGTGGACGACCGCCGCGAACTAGACTCGTATGGCCACATCGGCTCCCGGCCGCAACCCGGCACGGAACCCGCATTCCGACGCGTCCCCACCAGGTCTCGTCGCGACCACTACCCACGAAAGAGGTCAACGGTGACGGTGAACGACCAGGACCCGTACTCGGTGGACCACACCGATCAGGACCCGGACGAGACCGCGGAGTGGCAGGAGTCGCTCGACGCCCTCGTCGCGGCGAAGGGCCACGCTCGCGGACGCGACGTCATGCTGAGCCTGCTGAAGCGATCCAAAGACCTGCACCTGGGCGTGCCGATGGTCCCGACGACGGACTACATCAACACCATCGCCCCCGAGAACGAGCCCGACTTCCCGGGCAACGAAGAGCTCGAGCGCCGATACCGCGCCTGGATCCGGTGGAACGCCGCAGTGACGGTGCACCGCGCCCAGCGCCCCGGTGTCGGCGTCGGAGGACACATCTCCACCTACGCCTCGAGTGCGGCGCTCTACGAGGTGGGGCACAACTGGTTCTTCCGCGGTCAGGACGCCCCCGGTGGCGGCGACCAGATCTTCTACCAGGGACACGCCTCCCCCGGCATGTACGCCCGCGCGTTCCTCGAGGGCCGGCTGGGCGAAGAAGACCTGATCGGCTTCCGTCAAGAGAAGTCGCGCGCCCCGCACGCGCTCAGTTCCTACCCGCATCCGCGTCTCATGCCGGAGTTCTGGCAGTTCCCGACGGTCTCGATGGGGCTCGGGCCGATCAACGCGATCTATCAGGCGCAGTCGAATCGCTACCTGAGCAACCGCGGAATCACCAGCGACAACGACGACCAGCACGTGTGGGCCTTCCTCGGCGACGGCGAGATGGACGAGGTCGAGAGCCGCGGCGCCCTGCAGTGGGCTGCGAACGAGAAGCTCGACAACCTGACCTTCGTGATCAACTGCAACCTGCAGCGCCTCGACGGCCCGGTCCGCGGCAACGGCAAGATCATCCAGGAGCTCGAGAGCTTCTTCCGCGGCGCCGGCTGGAACGTCATCAAGGTCATCTGGGGCCGCGAATGGGACGAGCTGCTCGCGCGCGACGAGACCGGGGCGCTCGTCAACCTGATGAACGTCACTCCGGACGGCGACTACCAGACCTACAAGGCCGAGTCGGGCGCCTACGTGCGCGAGAACTTCTTCGGGCGCGACCCCGAGGTGACCAAGCTGATCGAGGGCTACAGCGACGACCAGCTGTGGAACCTCAAGCGCGGCGGACACGACTACCGCAAGGTCTACGCCGCGTACAAGGCGGCAATGGATCACAAGGGCCAGCCGACCGTCATCCTCGCGAAGACGGTCAAGGGCTACGGCTTGGGACCCAGCTTCGAGGGCCGCAACGCGACGCATCAGATGAAGAAGCTGACCCTCGACAACCTCAAGGCGTTCCGTGACGAGATGCGCATCCCGATCACCGACGCTCAGCTCGAGGCCAACCCGTACGAGCCGCCGTTCTACAACCCCGGCCCGCAGGACGAGGCGATCCAGTACCTGCAGGAGCGCCGCCGCGCCCTCGGCGGATACGTGCCAGAGCGCCGCTCGAAGTTCACGCAGATCGCACTGCCCGAAGATTCCGCCTACGAGGTGGTCAAGAAGGGTTCGGGCAAGCAGGAGATCGCCACCACCATGGCCTTCGCCCGTCTTCTGAAAGATCTGCTGAAGGCACCCGACTTCGGCAAGCGCATCGTGCCGATCATCCCGGATGAGGCGCGCACCTTCGGCATGGACGCCTACTTCCCGACGGCGAAGATCTACAACCCGAACGGGCAGCATTACACGTCGGTCGACCGCGAGCTCCTGCTGGCCTACAAAGAGAGCCCGCAGGGCCAGATCATCCACGTGGGCATCAACGAAGCGGGTGCGTTCTCGGCGTTCACCGCCGCGGGAACCGCGTACGCGACGCACGGCGAGCCGCTCATCCCGGTCTACGTGTTCTATTCGATGTTCGGGTTCCAGCGCACCGGCGATGCGATGTGGGCGGCGGGCGACCAGATGGCGCGTGGCTTCATCATCGGCGCCACCGCCGGACGCACCACGCTGACCGGCGAGGGGCTGCAGCACGCCGACGGTCATTCGCACCTGCTGGCGTCGACGAACCCCGCGGTCGTTGCCTACGACCCGGCCTACGGCTACGAGATCGGCCACATCGTGCGTGCGGGCATCGAACGGATGTATGGGGGCGCCCATCAGGACCCGAACGTCATGTACTACATCACCGTGTACAACGAGCCGATCCAGCAGCCCGCCGAGCCGGAGGGCCTGGATGTCGAAGGCGTGCTGCGCGGCATCTACAAGCTGAGTGCGGCGCAGAATCTGGGGCCGAAGGCGAACCTCATGGCGTCGGGGGTGGCGGTGCCGTGGGCTCTGGAAGCACAGCAGCTGCTCGCGCAGGACTGGAACATCGCCGCAGACGTCTGGAGCGTCACCTCCTGGAACGAGCTGCGCCGCGACGGCCTGGCCGCGGACGAGCACAACTTCCTGCATCCGGGCGAGACGCCGCAGATCCCGTACCTGTGGTCGAAGCTCGCAGGCGCCGAAGGCCCCTACATCGCGGTCTCCGACTACATGCACGCGGTCGCCGACCAGGTGCGTCCGTACGTGCCGGGCGACTTCGTGACGCTCGGGGCCGACGGCTTCGGCTTCAGCGACACCCGTGCCGCTGCTCGCCGGTTCTTCAAGATCGACGGACCCTCGATCGTGGTGCGCACGCTGCAGTCGCTGGCGCGCCGCGGAGAGGTCGACCCGAGCGCGATCCAGCAGGCGATCGAGAAGTACAGCCTGCTGGATGTGACGGCCGGCACGACGGG
>JAODAS010000163.1 GCA_025463555.1 Schumannella sp. | reverse complement strand
ACAGCACCCCTGGCCCGGTCGTCGAACCCGAGACGACGCGAGATGACTCTTGGAGTGTTACCGCAATCCGATGCCCAACGGCGCTGAGCGCCTGCTACCCCTAGCCGGCATCGGAAACCTGTATTAGATGTCTTCGTTCTTGTTGTTCTTGTCTTTCTTGTCCTGCTTGTCCTTCTTTTCCTTGTCGGCCTTGTCCTTGGCTTCCTTGTCGGCCTTGTCCTTGGCTTCCTTGGCTGCTTTGTCCTTCGCTGCCTTGTCCTTCGCCGCCTTGTCGTTGGCCTCTTTCTCGGCCTTGTCCTTGGCTTCCTTCTCGGCCTTGTCCTTGGCATCTTTGTCCTTCTTCTCCATGTCGGCCTTCTCCTTGTCGGAGTCCGAGCCGGAGTTTCCGGAGGTGGTACCACCCGAGTTGCCCGAGTTGCCCGATCCCTCGGTTCCCGAGTTGCCAGACCCGTCGGTTCCCGAATCGCTCGAGCCGCCAGCGCCCGAGTCCTGGGTCTGCGTCGGTACCGGGTCACTGGCGGGCGCAGCTCCTTGGAGCACGACCGCCGCCGGCGGTTCAGCGGCTACCGGTCCGGGTCCCCCCACGACACCCTCGGTAACCGCGCCGACCGAAGCCGACTGGTCCTGCGTGGCGATCGCCGAGATCGTCTGCACCTCTCCTGCACTGTCTCCCGGCATCACCGCGACGGCTGCAGCGGACGTCCCGATTACCGCCACGACCCCCACGGTCATGGCGGTCAAGACACCCAGGGCAACTGATCGCATGTCCTCATCATGGAGGACACGAAAGCGGAAAAGCCGAGAATGAGACGACTCTCATTTCGGCCCGAATCGGACGAAGAAGCGGGGCCGCGCCCGATACGCGGCCCCGCTCTTCAGACGAGGGTGCGACTACTCCTCGTCGTCCGATCCACCGGTGTTCCAGTTGATGTCGGTGAAGGTGACGTGCTTGCTGACCTTCTGACCGTTCGACCCGTAGATCGTCACCGTCGTGTCGAACGTCTGGCGGTGGTTGCAGGGGAATTCGTACCGCTCGCCGGGACCCTTCGAGTCGGACATGGTGTCCTGGTTGCCGGTCGCTGCGACCTGGTAGCCGTTGTCGGCGGTGGCGTCCTGGTTGCTGGGGGTCCAGTAGACCTTGGTCGCGTTGGCTGCCGACCAGGAGATCTGCGGCTGGGCCTTCTCCTCGGCCTGACCGGTGGGGTCGCACGCGACCTGCAGGTTGGCGTTGAAGGTGGTGAAGCGCAGCGAGTTGTCGACGGGCGTCTGTCCGCCGTCCGTGCTGCCGTCGCCGTCGGCACCTGAGCCGTCGGTGGCGGTGTCGGTCGGCTCCGCGACGGGCGTCGCCGAGTCACTCGCGACGGGCACCGGCGTCTGGTCGCCGGCGTTGATGCTGCCGTTGCCGCCGCTGTTCTGCCCGATGAGCAGGAAGGCGATCGCAACTACTGCGAGCAGCAGCACGCCGCCGACGGCGATGAGGGCGATGAGGAGTTTGCTGGGGCCGGCTGCACCGGCGGGGCCCGTGGGGATCGGGGTCGTGGTCACGATCTGTGCCTTTCAGGAGAGGAGGAGTTGCGTCACTGTCGCGACGAACGAGCCGTATCGCCGGGTTGACACAGACCACGATATTTTTTGAGCCACCGGGCGGTATCGGGCAGATGACCTATCTTTCCCACGCCGGGAGTCGCGACCGCTACTGCGTGTCTCCGACGTTGGTGAAGGTGATCTCCTTCGTCACCGTCTTCCCGTTGCCCGTGACGGTGAGCCGCCACTTCTGGCTCGGCTCGGGGCAGAAATAGGTGATCTGCAATCCGACGTCGTTGCTGTTGCCGTCGGGCGGGAGGTTGGAGTACATGTCCTCGTAGTCGCCGTAGGGGTCGTAGGTGCCGAGCGTGATCGAGTCGGCATTGGACGTCTTCCACGCGAACGAGATGTACTGGTTGCTCGGCACGGGCGCCTGCGTGTTGCACGCAACCGTCTTGTTCGGCGTCGTGAAGGAGTCGATGGCCAGTGCGGTGCTGGGCGGAGGCGGCGGAGGCGCCTGGGTCTCGCTCGCCGACGGTTGCGGCGTGGGCGTCGCGAGGGGCGTCTCACTCGCAGACGGCTGAGGGGTGGCGCTGTCGCTGGTTCCGGGGGAGGGGAGAGCGTCATCAGCCGTGGGCTGGCCTTTGGGCCCGAAGAGAACGAAGAGGAGGACGACGAGGGCGATCAGCAGCAAGGCTCCGGCGATGATCAGGCCGACGAGCAGACCGCGGGACTTCTGGCGCTCTTCGCCCAGCTCCTCGTAGACCTGCCCGGTCGCGATGCGTTCCGTCGGGCTGTCTCCGTGCTCGGGAAGGCGCTGTGTGGGGGTGTCGTCGCTCATCGTTTCGCTCTCTCGTTGGTGGTGTCGCTGATGCGACGGTCGAGCGGGGCTGTTCGGTTGACAGCATAGGGATCGCCGCTCGCCAAGCGTTTGAGTTGTGCTATTGGAAATAGAACTATATGGTGGCCCCATGCTCTTTCGCGTCGATCCGACATCGACCGTCCCGCTCTTCGATCAGCTCGCGGCGTCAGTTCGCACCGAACTGGCGCGCGGCACCCTGCGTGCGGGCGAACGGCTGCCGTCGGCGCGCGAGGTCGCCGCTGCGCTCGACATCAACATCCACACCGTGCTGAAGGCCTACCAGGAGCTGCGGGACGAGGGTCTCATCGACCTGCGCCGTGGCCGAGGCGCGGTGGTGACCGAGAGCGCAGGGCTGCCCCCCGAACTGCTCGCCGCGGTCCGCGCCCTCGTCGTCGAAGCCCGCCGCGGCGAGGTGGGCGTCACGACCCTCACTGCTTTGATCCGAGAGGAATACTCCGCATGAACCGCCTGCCCTTCCGTGTCGCTCTCATCGCCGTTCTGGTGCCGTTCGCGCTCGCCGTGGCCGCCATCGGCGTTCAGCTCGCATGGCTGCCCAGCCTGCCCCACGACGTCATCACCCACTGGGGCCTGAACGGTGCAGACCGGCACGATGCCGCCTGGACGGTGCCGCTGATGCTGGCGATCATCGTCGTCGTGATTCCCGGGGCATTCGGTCTCGTCCTGGCCGGGACGGTACGGCCGGCCGGGCTGTCGTGGTCGCAGAAGCTGCTCGCGGTCGCATCCCTCTTCACGGTCGTCGTGCTCAGCGTCGTCACGACCGGTTCCCTGTTCATCCAGCTGCCCGGTCAGGCGACCGACATCCTCCCCGTCGTGGTCACCGGATTGGTCGCGGGGGCTGCGCTGGCCGCCCTCGCCTGGTTCATCCTCCCTCGCAGCGTGAACGCCGAGCCCGTTCAGGATGCCGCACCCGCGCCGGTCGCGGTCGCGCCGGGCGAGCGGGTGGCGTGGGTCGGCCACGCGCGTTACGCGACCATCACGCTGATGGTGCTCATCGGAGTGCTCGCACTCATCACGGGCCTGATGGTCTACCTGACGGTCGCGAGCGGCATCTGGTGGCTGCTGATCGCGCCGGTCATCATCGCCATCTCCGTGCTCGGAACGGCGTCATGGCTGGTCCGGGTCGACGACGGCGGCCTGACGGTGCGCTCGGCGCTCGGCTGGCCCCAGTTCCGCATCCCGCCGGCCGACGTCGAATCAGCGACCGTGTCGCACGTGGTCGCGCTCGGCGAGTTCGGCGGCTGGGGGGTGCGCTATGCACCGAACGGCCGGGTGGGCGTGGTGACGCGATCCGGTGAATCGCTCGAGGTGAAGCGCCGCGGCGGCCGCACCCTCGTCGTCACGGTGGACGACGCGGGCACGGCCGCCGGGTTGCTCACGACGCTGAGCACGCGGGTTCCGAAGGGTTAGATCGAGTCGATCGGCTCCACGTGCTTGCGCGCGAGGAACGCGGAGACCGCGGTGATGATCGACATCACCGCGAGCACGATGGCCGGGTGCCACCACGGGTATCCGGTGGCTTCACCGAATCCGAGCGTGATCGCCGGCACGAAGCCCGAGATGATCGCGGCGACCGCATACGCGAACGAGATCGCGGCGTAGCGGAAGCGTCCGTCGAACAGCTCCGACAGCAGGCCGCCCAGAGCGGCCCAGCTCATCGTCGGCAGGATTCCGCCGATGATCATCATCCCGACCAGCACCGCGAAGCTCGCGGTGGGGAGCAGGAAATAGATCGGGAACGCGACGATAAGGGTTCCGATCGCACCGATCAGCACGACACGATACGAGCCGATCCTGCTGGCCCACAGGCCGAACAACGGAATCGTGACGAGCTGAAGCAGCGCGCCGATCGTCGTCGCGAGCAGTAGCTGGTTGTAGTCGTACCCCAGTTGCACGGCACCGTACTCGAGCGTGTAGGTGTTCATCAGCGAGTAGGAGCCGATGCCCAGCAGGGCGGCCCCGGTCGCCAGCAGCAGCGGGATCGGCCGCAGGCGGAACGCGGTCAGCAACGGGATGCGCTCGCGGCGCTCCTCTGCGAGAACCTGCTCGAACACCGGCGTCTCCGTGGCCGAGAAACGCAGCCACAGCGACACGGCGAGCAGCGGGAACGCCACGAGGAACGGGATCCGCCAGCCCCAGGCGAGCAGGTCGTCGGTCGACAGCAGCACCGGAAGCGCGAGATAGAGCGCGGCGGTGAGGATCGAGCCGATCGGCGAGCCCAGCTGCGGGATCGCGGCGTAGAAGCCGTGGCGTTTGGGACCGCCGTGCTCGGAGGCCAGCAGCACGGCGCCGCCCCATTCGCCCGCGAGCGAGAGCCCCTGGATCAGCCGGAGGGCGATCAGCAGGATGGCGCCGAGGTAGCCCGCCGTCGCGTAGTCCGGCAGCACGCCGATCAATCCGGTCGCGAAGCCCATGACGGTGATCGTCACGATGAGGGTCTTGCGCCGGCCGATGCGGTCGCCGAGCTGGCCGAACACGATGGCGCCGAGCGGACGTGCGACGAATCCGAGGGCGTTCACCAGGAACGCGGCGAGGAACCCGCCGAACACCCCGAGAGGCTCGAAGAACAGCGGACCGAGGAAGAACGCCGACAGATAGCTGAAGACGTAGAAGTCGTAGGACTCGAGTGAGGTTCCGACGAGCGATGCCCAGAGCACCTTGATGCGAGGTTTCTGGGCCGTGGGAGACGTGGTTGGCACTTTGCCACTGTCTGTGATGGTCACAAGGAACAGAGCCTACGCGCGGGCGGATTCATTCCGCTGTCCCATAGAATCGTCGCAACGACATCGATCCGGCCATCACCGGGGAGTCTCCGGAAGAACGGCGCAAGCCCAGTAGAACCGGACGGGATAGCCCGTTACAGCGAACCAAGAGTGGCGGGGCGACCCGCAATCGAGGTGGTACCGCGGCGTAAGTCGTCCTCGTGTGAAGACCCCACGAGAGAGAGCCGCCATGTACCCGCAGATCCCCGCATCCCCGGACTTCCCGGAGATCGAGCGCGGCATCCTGGCGTTCTGGAAGCAGGACGACACCTTCCGTGCCAGCGTGGAGCAGCGCGACGGCTGCCAGGAGTGGGTCTTCTACGACGGCCCCCCGTTCGCCAACGGCCTGCCGCACTACGGGCACCTGCTCACCGGATACGCGAAGGATCTGTTCCCGCGCTACCAGACGATGCGCGGCAAGCAGGTGGTGCGCCGCTTCGGGTGGGACACGCACGGCCTGCCTGCGGAGCTCGAGGCGATGCGGCAGCTCGGCATCACGCAGAAGCACGAGATCGAAGACATGGGCATCGCGGCGTTCAACGCGAAGGCTCGCGAGTCGGTGCTGCACTACACGGACGAGTGGGAGAAGTACGTCACCCGCCAGGCACGCTGGGTCGACTTCGAGAACGACTACAAGACGCTCGATGTGACGTTCATGGAGAGCGTCATCTGGGCGTTCAAGCAGTTGTACGACAAGGGGCTCGCCTACGAGGGCTTCCGCGTGCTGCCCTACTGCTGGAACGACGAGACCCCGCTCAGCAACCATGAGCTGCGCATGGACGACGACGTCTACAAGATGCGGCAGGACCAGTCGGTGACGGTCACGTTCCCGCTGGTGGGGGAGCGGGCGGAAGCCCTGGGTCTCACCGGCGTCGAGGCCCTCGCGTGGACGACGACGCCCTGGACCCTGCCGACGAACGCCGCCCTCGCTGTCGGCCCCGGCATCCGGTACGCGGTCGTGCGGTCGGCCGACGGGGTGCACGAGTATCTGCTGGCCGAGGACACCATCGGCGCCTACCTCACAGAGCTCGGGTATGAGACGCGGGCGGATGTCGTGGTCGCCTCGACCATGCAGGGCGCGGATCTCGAGGGGGTGCGATACGACCCGCTGTGGGACTACTACCGCGCGGAGTACGGGGAGCACGCGTTCCAGGTCCTCGTCGCCGACTACGTCGCCACCGGCGAGGGCACCGGGATCGTGCACCAGGCACCCGCGTACGGCGAGGACGACCAGATCGTGTGCGGCGCCGCCGGCATCCCGGTGGTGCTGTCGCTCGATGACGGCGGCAAGTTCCTCTCGAGCGTGCCCGAGGTCGACGGCATGCACTGGTTCGACGCGAACAAGCCGCTGACCCAGCTGCTGCGCGACGGCGGGCGGTTGTTGCAGCAGAAGTCGTACGAGCACAGCTATCCGCACTGCTGGCGCTGCCGCAACCCGCTGATCTACAAGGCGGTGTCGTCGTGGTTCGTGCGCGTGCCCGAGTTCCGCGACCGCATGGTCGAGCTCAACCAGCAGATCACCTGGGTGCCCGAGAACGTCAAGGACGGTCAGTTCGGCAAATGGCTCTCGAACGCGCGCGACTGGTCGATCAGCCGCAACCGGTACTGGGGCTCGCCGATCCCGGTCTGGAAGAGCGATGACCCCCGGTATCCGAGGGTCGATGTCTACGGCTCCCTCGACGAACTCGAGCGGGATTTCGGCGTCCGGCCCGACGACCTTCACCGTCCGGGCATCGATGAGCTGACGCGGCCCAACCCGGACGACCCGACGGGCGCGAGCACGATGCGGCGGATCACCGACGTGCTCGATGTCTGGTTCGACTCGGGGTCGATGCCGTTCGCGCAGGTGCACTACCCGTTCGAGAACCGCGACTGGTTCGACAGCCACGCGCCCGCAGACTTCATCGTGGAGTACATCGGCCAGACCCGCGGCTGGTTCTACATGATGCACGTGCTGTCGACGGCGCTGTTCGATCGCCCCGCCTACGCCAGTGTGCTCAGCCACGGCATCGTGCTCGGCAACGACGGCCAGAAGATGTCGAAATCCCTGCGCAACTACCCCGACGTGAACGAGGTCTTCGACCGCGACGGGGCGGATGCGATGCGCTGGTTCCTGATGTCGAGCTCGGTCATCCGGGGCGGCAACCTGGTGGTCACCGAGGAGGGCATCCGCGCCGGGGTGCGGGAGCTGCTGTTGCCGCTCTGGAGCACTTACTACTTCTTCACCCTCTACGCGAACGCGGCGTCCCCGCCGGTTGAGGAGCGCCCGGCGGAGCCGGACGCGTCTCGAAACCCGCCTGCGGGCTACACAGCAACCCGTCGCACCGACAGCACGAACGTGCTCGACCGCTACCTGCTCGCCAAGACCGCCGAGGTCATCGACCAGGTCACCGAGCACCTCGACGACCTCGACAGCCCGTTCGCGGCGAACGCGCTGCGCGACTTCGGCGACGTGCTCACCAACTGGTACGTGCGCCGCAGCCGGGACCGCTTCTGGGGCGGCGACGATCCAGCGGCGTTCGACACCCTCTACACGGTGCTCGAGACGCTGTGCCGGATGGCGGCTCCGCTTCTTCCCCTGGTCACCGAGGAGATCTGGCGTGGGCTGACCGGCGGACGCAGCGTGCACCTGGAGGACTGGCCGGATGCCGCCGAGTTCCCCCGCGATCCGGAGCTGGTCGCCGCCATGGACCGCGTCCGCGAGATCGCCTCCGCGACCAGCGCCCTTCGCAAGTCGCGCAAGCTGCGGGTGCGCCTGCCGCTCGCGCGGCTCACGGTCGTCGGATCAGATGTCGCGGGCTACGCCGACATCCTGCGCGACGAGCTCAACGTCAAGTCGGTCGAATTCGCCGAGCTGCTGCCGGGCAGCCTCGAAACGTTCGGCATCAGCCGCAAGCTCACCGTCAACGCGCGTGCCCTCGGCCCGCGAGTCGGCAAAGACGTGCAGCGCATCATCGGCGCCGCCAAGGCGGGCGACTGGACCTCGGACGGTGACATCGTCGTGGTCGGTGGCACGGCACTCGAGCAAGGCGAGTACGAGCTCGACCTCGAAGCGGCCGACCCCGAGAGCGCGATCGCGTTCCTGCCCGGCGGCGGGTTCGTCGTGCTCGACACCCACCTGACCCCCGAGCTCGAAGCCGAGGGCGTCGCGCGGGATGTGGTGCGTGCCATCCAGCAGGCGCGCAAAGATGCCGGCCTCGACGTGAGCGACCGGATCACGCTGACGGTCGCAGCCGACGCGGCGACCTTCGCGGCCATCCAGACCCATCTCGAGTTCATCAAGGCGGAGACTCTTGCGACCACGCTCACGCCCCGCGAGGCTGAGGGAGACATGACGATCGACCTGGAGCGCGCGTGACCGACGACGACCTCGA
>JAODAS010000115.1 GCA_025463555.1 Schumannella sp. | reverse complement strand
CGAAGTGCACGTTGGCGTGCTTGTCGACGCGGAACTCGATCTTGCCGCCCTTGATGTCGGACACGGCCTTCGCCGGGTCCGGCGTCACCGTGCCGGTCTTCGGGTTCGGCATCAGGCCGCGCGGGCCCAGCACCTTGCCGAGACGGCCGACCTGGCCCATGAGCTCGGGCGTCGAGACGGCGGAGTCGAACGCGGTGTAGCCGCCCGCGACCTTGTCGATCAGCTCGGTGCCGCCGACCTCGTCGGCGCCCGCAGCGAGTGCGGCCTCGGCGGCAGCACCGGTCGCGAACACGATGACGCGGGCGGTCTTGCCCGTGCCGTGCGGCAGGATGACGGTGCTGCGCACCATCTGGTCGGCCTTGCGCGGGTCGACCCCGAGCTTCAGGGCGACCTCGACGGTCGAGTCCATCTTGGAGGAGCCGGTCTTCTTGACCAGCGCCACAGCCTCGGTGGGCTCGTAGAACTTGCCCTCTTCGAGCAGGGCGACGGCGGCGCGGTAGGCCTTTGATTTCTGAGCCATGATTACGCCTCCACCGTGATCCCCATCGACCGGGCGGTGCCCGCGATGATCTTCATGGCGGCCTCGACGTCGTTGGCGTTGAGGTCCACCTGCTTCTGCTCTGCGATCGCGCGCACCTGGTCACGCGTCAGCCTGGCGACCTTGACCGTGTGCGGGGTCGACGACCCCTTCTGCACGCCGGCGGCCTTCTTGATGAGCTCTGCGGCGGGCGGGGTCTTGAGGATGAACGTGAACGAGCGGTCCTCGTACACGGTGATCTCGACCGGGATGACGTTGCCGCGCTGCGACTCGGTGGCCGCGTTGTACGCCTTGCAGAACTCCATGATGTTCACGCCGTGCTGACCGAGCGCGGGCCCGATCGGCGGGGCGGGGTTGGCCGCACCGGCCTGGATCTGGAGCTTGATCAGCCCCGTCACCTTCTTCTTGGGTGCCATGTGGCATTTCCTTTCGTTCGTGCGTACTTGCCTGTGAGGAACAGGGACGCGCTTCCACGAACTGGCCTGATGCCAGCAGTGGTGGGAGTGTGGGCGAAGAGCCCGACGGGCTACTCTACCCGATCCGGCTAGTGGTGTGTGATCGCGAGCATCCGGCCGGGCCCGGCTGCCGGCGGGACGAACACCTTCGCGACGTCGTACTCGCCGGCCTTGGGCGCCGCGCCGATCACGGTCACGGTGATCTGCGATTCCACCGTGTCCAGCCCGTCCGTCACGGCATACGTGATGGTGCCCGTCGCCTCCTCCCCCGGAGCGAGCCTCTGCAGCGGACCGTCGGCCACCACGCCCGAGTTCAGCACCAGGGTGCCGGCCGCGTCGATCGTGTAGCTGCCGGCGAGTTCGCCGCCGACCATCCAGTCGAACGCCGCCGGGATCGCGGACAGCGCGTTGGGCCCCGCGTCGGGATCGGAGTCGTTCGTCAGAAGCGCGGCCGAGGTCTGCAGCGGGTCCGCCCCGAGGTCGAACGTGACCGCATCGGCCCCGGGCGCCGGCGGCTGGTTCGGCGCCGGCAGGGGCTGCACGACGTCGATCGAGACATCGACCGAGACGCTCACTCCGTGCGGGTCCGTCGCCGTCAGGGTCACGGTGGTGGTTCCACCGTCGCCGCTGCCGGGGTTGCCTGCGAACCCGGTGCCGCTGAACGACAGCCAGGCAGGCAACGGGCTGGTGCTGATCGTCAGCACGTCGGTGGCGTCGACATCGGTGAACGTTCCCGCCGGGATCGGGAAGGCGAAGGCTTCGCCCGCGACCGCGGTCTGGGGCGCGACGGCGGATGCGGTGGGGGCGTCGTTGATGCCGTGCAACGTGACCGTGACCGTTGTGGGCACCTTGTCCTTGCCGTCGCGCAGCTCGATCACGAACAGCTCGTCGCGCTTCGCGCCCTCGGCGAGGCTTCGCAATGCGGAGTTCTGCACCGTGTACGTCCAGGCCACCGCTCCCGGTGCCGCGCCGACCGGTTCGGTGAGCACGCGGGTCAGCGTGCCCGTGACGCCCGCCGCCGGAAGGACGGCCGCGATCCGCGGGTTCTTCGGCTCGAATGCGGTGAACGCGAGGCTGCCGGCGTCGGTGAGTGCCGCATCCGCCGCCTGCTGGGTGATATCGCCTGCCACATCGACGGGCGTGACGGTGAGCGCAGCCGGGAGGGTCACGGTGATGCCTGCCGCGACGGAGACGCTGAGCGCCACATCCTGAGCGAACACCGAGTAGGAGTACTTCTTGCCGGGAGCCAGACCCGCGCTGCCATCGACGAAGCTGGTCGCGCCTGCCGGGAGGTTCGCGATGATCGTGCCCGCCGTGATTCCGGTCGGCGGTGTCGTGCCCGCAGCCTGCACCACGATCAGCTTCTGCACGTCCGTATCGGCCGGGTTCTTCCAGTCCAGGCGGACAGCGTGCGGAGCCGGCTTCGCCGCGAGCGCCGTCACCGGTGCCGGGGGCGGGTCTGCGGGCACCACCGTCGGCGTCGGGGTGGGCGTCTCGGAGGGGGTCGGCTGCGGCGTCGGCGTCACGACGGGCTGGGACGTCGGGGGGCTCGTCGGATCGGTCGTCGGAGAAGCCGTCGGCCGCGCCGACGACACGATCGCCCACACGACGAACGCACCGACCGCGATCACGAGGAACGACGCCAGCGCGATGATCAGCGCGCGAGGTCCCATGACCAGAGGTTAGAGCTTCGTCACCTGATCGAAGGACAACTCGACCGGGGTCTCGCGCTCGAACAGCGACACCAGCACCGTGAGCTTGCCGCTCTCCGGCTTGATCTCGCTGATCGTGCCCGGAAGACCCGCGAACGAGCCCTCTTTGATGGTGATGGTCTCGCCGACCTCGAAGTCGATCTCGGCGGGGATGACACGCGAAGCGGACTTGCCGCCCTTGGTGGTGGCGCCCGCCTTGGCCGGAGCCTCGACGACCTGCACCAGGCTCTTGAGCATGTTGAAGGCCTCTTCGAAGCGCAACGGCGTCGGGTTGTGGGAGTTGCCCACGAAGCCGGTCACACCGGGGGTGTGACGCACGACCGACCAGCTGTCCTCGTTGAGGTCCATCCGCACCAGCACGTATCCGGGGATGCGCACGCGGTTCACCAGCTTGCGCTGGCCGTTCTTGATCTCGACGACGTCCTCCATGGGGACCTGGACTTCGAAGACGAAGTCCTCCATGGCCATCGACGTGCGGCGGGACTCGATGTTCTGCTTCACGCGCTTCTCGAACCCGGCGTAGGAGTGGATGACGTACCACTTGCCGAACTTCGCCTTCAGCTCTTTGCGGAAGTCCTCGTAGGGGTCGACGTCTTCGACCTCGTCCTCGGCGTCGACGATCTCCTCGTCATCTGTCGCGGCGACGGCGGCATCCGCCTCGTCGGCGGAGTCGATGTCGAGGGCGTCGTCGACGACGGCGTCCGCCTCAGGATCCTGTGCCGCATCGAGCGCGTCGAGCAGCTCGGTCAGACCGGCCTCGACGTCCTCGGAATCCTCGTCCACCAGGTGGACCGCGTTGTGCTCGGCCGAACGGGCGGAGTCCTCCTCCTGCTCGAGGACGTTGCCCTCCTGGGCCTCATCCTCTTCGGAGGACTGCTCTGCCGCCGACGCGAGGTCGATGTCGCGGCGCTCTTGTTCGCTCATTACTTCTTTCGTCTCTTATCTGAAATCACGGCCGTGCTCCGCGGGAGCCGGCGGTCAGCTGTCGCTTACGGGTTGCCGAACACCCAGTTCACACCGAACCCGAAGAGCCAGTCGAGCCCGTACACGATCGCCATCATGATGACGACGAAGACGAGCACGACCCCCGTGTAGCTGAACAGTTCACGCCGGGTGGGCGTGACGACCTTCCTCAGCTCGGTGAACACCTGGCGGATGAAGAGCGCGACCCGCGCGAACGGGCTGCGGCGCTCTGCGCGCTCGCGCTTGGCACTCGCGACGAGGTCCTCACTGGGCTCGTCGACAACCTTGCGTGCCACGCTCTCACCACCATTTCGGCTGTTACTGATCCCCCGACGGGTGTCGAAGGACTCGCAGGGCGGACAGGACTCGAACCTGCAACCTGCGGTTTTGGAGACCGCTGCTCTACCAATTGAGCCACCGCCCTATGCGGCGGGAAGACGACCTCATCACGCGGCCCACTACTTCCGGGCATGACGAAGCTTGGCGATTCCAGCCACCTCGTTCAGTGTAGGGCATCGTGCGCACCCCCCGAAGTGGGGCCACCCGAGCGGGGGTCGCCGCCGTCATAGACAGACCTGTCCACGGTCTCTTCCTGTAGGCGGGAGCCAACCACTCCGGCCACACACCACAACCGAACACGGGCAACGAAGCTGAGATCAGGCAGCGCAATCGTTTCTTCGCCGACTCAGCTTCCTCGTCCGAAACCAGGATCAGGAAGGAACCGTCGTGTTCTCACTTCAGCACCCGCGCACGACAGCTCGGGCAGCAGGCAAGGGTCGTCGCGTCGCCGCGTCGATCACCGCAATCGCTCTGGGAGGCGCCTTCGCGCTTGCCGGCACCGGAACGGCCAATGCGGCCGACAGGCCCACGTCGTGGGCGGAGGGCCGCATCCTCTCCGGATCGGTACTCGGCATCGACTTGGACCGCGTCGCTGCGCTCGCACCGGCCCAGGCATCCAACAACGGCAGCCAGGCCACCCAGACCTCCAAGGACCCGCTCGACGCGACCGTGCTCGACACCGTCGAGGTCGGCCCCACCAATGTGCAGGGCAACCTCGGGGGTGTCGTGCAGCTCGGCGCTGTCGGGCAGTACGCCCAGGCTCAGGCCAATGGCTCGTCATACGGCGCATCCGGCGCCGTGATGGACGACGGCGCGATCGGCCTCGGTCAGGACAAGGCGGTCCCCGGTACCAACGCCACCGTCGACCTGAACGCATTGCTCGGTGACGAGTTCACCTCGACGCTGGTCGACCTCGACCTGGCGATCGGAGCGCTCGGAGCGCAGGCGAAGGCCGAGGGCGCCAGCGCCACCGGCGGATACACGCTGGCCGGCCTGAAGCTGAACCTCTCGAGCCCCGCGATCTCGAAGCTGACCGACAAGGTCAACGACGCGCTCGACGCGGTCGAGGGCCGGCTGGCGGTTCTGGATGGGGCCGACGGTCTTCTCGCACTCGACCTGAACGGCATCCTCCAGAAGATCTCGCCGAGCCTGAATCTGCTGGGTGGCGCCGCCAACGTGACCGCCTCGATCAACGCCGGCGACCTGCACAAGCTCGTGCAGGACCTGCTGAAGACCCAGTACGGCGAAGAGGGTGTCACCTTCAATCTCGACACCGGCGTCGTCACCATCGACCTCGACAAGCTCGCGGGCGGCGGACTGAACAACGCCGCACCCGGCACGGAGGTGCTGACCTCGGCATACCTCGATCCGATCCTGGACTCGATCACCGGCAAGGTGTCCAAGATCGCCGACCAGGTCGTCGACCGCGTGCGCGCCGCACTGCATGACGCCACCGTCGAGATCCACGCGAACGTCGACCTCGACGTGGCGCAGTCGCCGCTGGTGCAGAAGATCTGCAACACGGTGAAGACCGTCATCCAGGTCCCGACCCACGTGCTGGAGCACGTCACCATCCAGGTGCCGGTCGTCGACGGGGTCATCGCCCAGGTCGTCAACGGCGTCCCGGTCGTTCACGGGGTGCCGATCGTCGGCGACGTCATCGGCACGACGCTCGGCGGCATCCTCGGCGGCACGCAGCACACGGTCACCTGGATCACGCAGACGGTCACCAAGACGGTGACCAAGCTCGTGAACAAGACGGTGGACAAGCTGGTCTGCAACAACAAGGTGACGGCCCTGCCGGCGCTGAAGACCTCGGCCGATGTGGACATCACCGGCACCGTCGATGAGTTCCTGGACGGAGCCGGCGTGGACGCCAGCGCCAAAGTCAAGGTCCTCGGCATCGTCAACACCTCGCTGAACCTGGGGCTCGCCAGCGATCTGATCGGCGACAGCCTCGGGCAGGTGCTGTTCGACGGGGACGGCGCTGTGCAGAAACTGACCGAGACGCTGGACGCGACCCTGGTCGACCCGGCGGTCGAGGGCCTCCTCGACGGCGACGACGCGGTGGGCATCGCCCTCACCGACCTGTTGTCGGTGACGATCAACAACCAGTCGCTGAACGACGGCACCTTCACCGAGACGGCTCTGCGGGTCTCCGTGCTCGGCGGCAGCGGCGCCGTCATCAACCTCGCCTCTGCGTCGGTGGGCCCGAACGTCACCGATGTCGAGAACCCGTGCGTCGTCGACTGCGGCGTGGGTGGCGTGACCACCACGCCGCCGACGGGTGGGGTGGGCGGACTCCTCGCCATGACGGGAGCCGGCATCGCGCTGCTGGTCGCCCTCGTTCTCGCACTGCTGGCAGCGGGTGCCTATCTGGTGCGAGAAGGCTACCGGCGTCGCCACCCGGCCGTTCCGGCCGAGTAGCCCGGTAGCACCCTGAAGCCCGGGACCGCCTGCCCCTCAGCGATGGCGGTCCCGGGCTCCTTCATGCCGGGGGTCCCGCTTGCGCCGGCAACCCGGTCGGTAGGGTTGAGACGTGGGACGAATCAGTGCACGGGTCGCGTCGATCGCCGAATCGGCGACGCTCAAAGTGGATGCCAAGGCCAAGCAGCTGAAGGCCGAGGGCCGGCCGGTCATCAGCTACGCGGCCGGTGAGCCCGACTTCCCGACTCCCGAGCACATCGTCGAGGCCGCCGTCGCCGCCGCCCGCGACCCCAAGAACCACAAGTACACGCCGGCCGCCGGGTTGCCCGAGTTGCGCGAGGCGATCGCCGCGAAGACCCTGCGCGACAGCGCGCTCGAGGTCGAGCCGTCGCAGGTGATCGTCACCAACGGCGGCAAGCAGGCCGTGTATCAGTCATTCGCGACCCTGCTCGATCCCGGCGACGAGGTCCTGGTGCCGACCCCCTACTGGACCACCTATCCCGAGGCGATCAAGCTCGCCGGGGGCGTGCCGGTCGAGGTCTTCGCCGGCGCCGATCAGAACTACCTCGTGACCGTCGAGCAGTTCGAGGCCGCGCGCACACCGCGCACCAAGGTGCTGCTCTGGGTGTCGCCCTCGAACCCGACAGGCGCCGTCGCCTCGCCGGAGCAGACCGCCGCGATCGCGGAATGGGCGTACGAGCACGGGCTGTGGGTCATCTCCGACGAGATCTACCAGAACCTGACCTACCCTTCGACGGGCTCAGGACAAGCGACGAGAGCGGTCTCGATCACCGAATCGGTTCCCGCCCTGGCCGACCGCACCATCCTGGTCAACGGTGTCGCGAAGACCTACGCCATGACGGGCTGGCGCGTGGGATGGATGATCGGCCCGGCCGACGCGATCAAGGCAGCAGGCAACCTGCAGTCGCACCTGAGCTCCAACGTCTCCAACATCTCGCAGCGGGCCGCCATCGCAGCGCTGACCGGACCGCAGGATGCCGTGGCGACCATGCGTGAGGCTTTCGACAGGCGCAGGCGCACCATCGCCGCCGGGCTCGGCGCGATCGACGGGATCGTCTGCCCGCTGCCCGAGGGCGCGTTCTACGTGTATCCCGACGTGAGCGGTCTGCTCGGGCGCGAGTGGGGCGGGGTGACGCCGCGCACCTCCCTGGAACTGGCCGACCTCATCCTGGATCAGATCGAGGTGGCGGCGGTTCCGGGCGAGGCGTTCGGCCCGAGCGGGTACCTGCGATTCAGCTATGCACTGGGCGACGCCGACCTTGCGGAGGGCGTCGCGCGCCTGCAGAAGCTCTTCGGCTGACACCTGGACGGGGACTGGAGCGCCCTGCGGGCGTCCCGATATCGTCGTGCCTGCGCGGGTTCGCTGGGGACCTGCCAGGCCGCACCACGACCCTATTCGTCCATACCCCTGGAGTACCCAGCACCATGACCCCTGATCGTCTATGGAAGCGCGCGCGCCTCCACCTCCTCCCCACCGCCCTTGTCGCCGCAGTTCTCGCCGGGACGCTGATCTTCCCGCAGAACGCGTCCGCAGCACCGCAGACCGGCGCAGCGCAGACCGGGGCAGCGCAGACCGCTGCCACCGCGACGGTCGCCGAGATGACCCAGTACGTGTACGAGCAGACGAACCAGGTGCGCTTCGACAAGGGCCTCGCCGGCTACGCCCGCGATGCCCGCCTCGACAAGGTCGCCATGGCGTGGGCGAAGCAGCAGTACGTGAACGGCAAGATGAGCCACAACCCGAACTACTCCACGCAGATCCCGGCGGGATGGACCCGGGCGGGCGAGAACGTCGCCAGCGGCTACACGTACACGCAGGTCGTGTCGGCGTGGGTCGCCTCGCCGGAGCACTACGCCAACCTGGTGCGGGACTACACGTCCATCGGCCTGGGCTTCTATGAGGCCAACGGCAAGCGCTACTGGGTGCAGACCTTCGCCAAGTACCCCGGCACCAAGGTGCCGTCGAAGCCCGCCGCGCCGGCGCGCACCACCTATCCGGCGGAGCCGGTTGCTCCGGCGGGTGCCACGATCTCGCTGGGATCGCCCTCGTTCGAGGGCTCGTTCAGCGGCTGGTCCGCCGTGGGCGCGGTTCTCGACGGCCCCAATAGCGCTGCCAAAGGCGGCAAGTACGCCCTCGCCATGACCGGGGCGAAGACGCTCAGCCAGACGGTCGGGACGAAGCCGGTTGCCGGCTCCACCTATTCCGCGACGATCTGGGTGAAGCCGGGCTCCACCACCGCCGTGTCCGGTTCCCTGAAGCTGACCGCTCTCGGCGGCACCGCCGAGACCGCCACGATGGGCTTCACCGTCAGCAGCGGGTGGATGAAGGTGACCGTACCGCTCAAGGTGGTGCGCGCCGGCCACACCGGCCTCAGGATCGATGTCGTGCTCGGCTCGGGCGCCTACCGCCTCGACTCGGCATCGCTCGTCCTGACCCACGCGACCGCGGCCGCGGCGCCCGCCAAGTCGACCTCACCCGCGGTCCCGGCGAAGACCGCAGCGACCCTGCCCGCACGGCAGTAGTTCGGAGCACTGCGCCGGCCCGTTAGCGTGAGAGCATGCCCGCTCCCCTGCTCGCCGCTCTGGCCGGCCTCGGTCTCGGGCTGTCGCTGATCATCGCGATCGGCGCTCAGAACGCGTACGTGCTGCGGCAGGGGCTGCGCCGCGAGCACGTCGCCGCGGTCGTCCTCATCTGCGCCCTCAGCGACCTGGTCCTCATCGGCCTCGGCGTCGGCGGGGCCGGTCTGGTCTTCGATCAGGTGCCCTGGCTGGTCGTCGCCGTGCGGTTCGCGGGTGCCGCCTTCTTGCTGGTCTACGCGGTGCTCGCCGCCCGGCGGGCGCTGCGGCCCCAGCAGACCCTGACGGCATCCGATGCCCCCACCCGCACCAGCCTCGCGGTCGTGATCACGACCTGCCTGGCCCTCACCTGGCTGAACCCGCATGTGTACATCGACACGGTCGTGCTGCTGGGCTCGATCGCGAGCACGCACGGTGAGAACAGATGGTGGTTCGGCGCCGGTGCGGGCGTCGCCAGCATCGCGTGGTTCACCGCCCTCGGGATGGGCGCCCGGCTGCTCGCGCCGGTGTTCGCCCGCCCGATCGCCTGGCGCATCCTGGACGGGCTGATCGCCCTCGTCATGTTCACCATCGCGGTGTCTCTGGTGGTGGGGGCCTTTCCCGGCTGATCCACCGATCGGTGGATGCCGCGCCCACCGAGGCGTCGTTGTCGCGTCCGCACGGGGCGGCCAGCATGGGACCATGACGACGTCAGAATCCGTAGTCGAGGTCGGGGACCTGCGCAAGGTGTACCGCGGGGGTTTCGAAGCCCTGCGCGGCATCGACTTCACGATCGAGCGGGGTGAGACCTTCGCGCTTCTCGGGCCGAACGGTGCGGGCAAGAGCACGACGATCGAGATCCTGGAGGGCTACCGGGACCGCTCCGGAGGTGACGCGGTCGTGCTCGGCCAGGACCCGCAGCGCGGTGGCCTGGAGTGGAAGGCGCGGCTCGGCATCGTGCTGCAGAACACCGGTGAGCAGCCGAATGCGACGGTGCGCGAGCAGCTCACCCATTTCGCGGGGCTGTACCCGCACCCGCGCGACGTCGATGAGGTGATCGCGGCTGTCGGCCTCGAAGACAAGGCGCGCACCCGCATCCGCAGGCTGTCGGGCGGGCAGCGACGGCGGGTGGATGTGGCGCTCGGGATCATCGGCAACCCCGAGCTGCTCTTCCTCGACGAGCCGACGACGGGCTTCGACCCGGAGGCACGGCGCTCGTTCTGGGAGCTGATCCGTTCACTCAAGCGCGAGGGCACGACGATTCTGCTGACCACCCACTACCTCGACGAGGCGGCGCAGTTGGCCGACCGGGCCGGTGTCATCGCCGACGGGCGTCTGGTCGCCCTGGGCGCGATCGATGAGCTGGGTGGCGCGGACGCCCGCGTGCCGATCGTGCGGTGGGTCGAGAACGGCACCCCGCGCGAGCAGCGCACCGAGACACCCGGCGAGCTGGTCGCGCGGCTGAGCGCGACGGGTGAACCCAGCCGGCTCGAGGTCATCCGGCCCGGCCTGGAAGACATCTACCTCAACCTCGTCGACGCCGAACACGTCGCCTCGCTCGAAGGAGCCTCCGCATGAGTGCCGTGACTGCATCCACCCGCAACGTATCCCGCATCGTCCCGAACGGCCTGTCCCGCATCCGGTACGAGGTCACCACCTATTTCCGTCAGGGCGATTCGGTGTTCTTCACCTTCCTGTTCCCTCTGGTGATGCTCACGATCTTCTCCGTCGCGTTCAGTGAGACCAGCTTCGGCGCTCCCGGCAGCGAGGTGAGCGCCGCGACCTACTACCTGCCGGGGATGCTGGCCGCCGGCGTTCTGCTCAGCGGGCTGCAGAACATGTCGATCGACATCGCGGTCGAGAAGGGCGACGGCACCCTCAAACGGCTCGCGGGAACACCGTTGTCGCCGATCAGCTTCTTCATCGGCAAGATCGGCCAGGTCCTGGTCACCGGGATCCTGCAGGCGGCCCTGCTCGTCCTCGTCGCGCATTTCGCGTTCGGGGTGGATCTGCCCACCGATGCGGGTGCCTGGGGCACGTTCGCGTGGGTGTTCCTGTTCGGTGTGACCACCTGCGCCATCCTGGGCATCGGACTCAGCGGCCTGCCCCGCTCGGGCAAGAGCGCCACCGCCGTGATCATCCCGATCGTGCTGGTGCTGCAGTTCATCTCCGGCGTCTACCTCACGTTCACGAACCTGCCCGAGTGGCTGCAGAACGTCGCCAGCGTGTTCCCGCTGAAATGGCTGGCGCAGGGCATGCGCTCGGTCTTCCTGCCTTCGACGTTCGAAGCAGCGGAGGCCGGCGGCACCTGGAACCTCGCCGGCGTCGCGATCGTCACCGGCATCTGGCTCGTGGTCGGCCTTCTCGCCGCCCGCCTCACGTTCCGGTGGATCCGCAAGGATAGCTAGATGCGAGCACTGTCGCGGTGGTGGGACCTGGGGATCGCGGGCACGGTCGTGGGATCCCTCGCCATCGTGGCGCTCACCCTGCCGGACGCGAACGACTGGATCGTCGCCGGTGCCGCACTGCTGGTGCTGGTGCTCGGCTGGATCGTGGCCGGTCGCCGGGCGGTGGAGGGCGACGCCCGCAGCGTCGTGTTCAGCGTGGTGCTGGTCGTCGGAACGGGCGCGCTGGTCGGGGTCAACCCCGTCCTGGCGATCGTCCAGAGCATCGCCTACCCCATGGTCTGGATGCTGGCGGGCACCACCCGCATCGCCGTCGCCTTCAACGTGGCCATCGCCGGAGCGGTCGCCGCCGGGTTCCTCGTGAGCACCGGAACGGGTCCGTCGTCGCTCATCTCGACCGGCATCACGGTCCTGCTCTCGCTGGTGTTCAGCCTCGCGCTCGGGCTGTGGATCACCAGCATCGCCCGCCTCAGCGAGGAACGCCGCAGCCTGCTCGACACCCTCACGGCCGCCCAGGACGAACTCGCCGTTCTGCACCGCGACTCCGGCGTCACCAGCGAGCGCGAGCGACTGGCGCGCGAGTTGCACGACACCATCGCGCAGAGCCTCGCGGGCCTGGTGCTGCTGGGCCAGCGCTCGCGCCGGGAACTCGCCGCCGGGACCCTGACCGACGACACGCTCGAGCTGATCGAATCGGGTGCCCGCGGCGCCCTCGCCGAGACCCGGTCACTGGTCGCGGGCAGCGCACCTGTCGAGTTGAACGCGGGGATCGCGGCCGCGCTGGCTCGGCTGTGCGAGCGCTTCGGCCGCGAGAGCGGCATCGACGTGACCACGGAATCGACGATCGACCCCGCCGCCCCGCTCGGCCGCGACAGCGAGGTCGTGCTGTTGCGGTGCGCGCAGGAGGGCCTCGCGAACGTGCGCAAGCACGCCGGCGCGCGTTCCGCCCACCTCCAGCTGACGGTGGATGCCGGCACGGCTGTCCTGCGCATCACCGACGACGGGCACGGCTTCGATCCCGCGGCGGCGACCTCCGGCTTCGGCCTGAGCGGCCTGCGCGACAGGCTCGGGCTGGTCGGCGGTTCGATCGCGATCGACGGCACGGCAGGGGCCACCACGCTCACGGCGCGACTGCCGCTCGCCGAGGTCGCCGCATGATCCGGGTCATGATCGTCGACGATCACCCCATCGTGCGCGCCGGACTCGTCGCGCTCGTCGACGCCGCGGCCGACCTCGAGGTCGTCGGCACGGCAGCGACCGGGCTGGAGGCGGTCGAGATCGCCGCGGCCCTTCACCCCGACGTGGTGCTGATGGATCTGCGCATGCCCGGCCTCGACGGCGACGAGGCGACCGCACGCATCGTCGCGGCGGACCCGGCGACCCGGGTGGTCATCCTGACCACGTATGAGACGGATGACGCGATCCTCAGCGCCATCGAGGCGGGCGCGAGCGGCTACCTGCTGAAGGCTGCACCCGAAGCCGAGCTGCTCGCCGGAGTGCGCGCCGTCGCCGCCGGAGAGGTCGCCCTCGCGCCCGGAGTCGCTGCCCTGCTCGTGAAGCGCGCCGCCGCGCGTTCCGCGCCCGTTCTCAGCACGCGCGAACTCGAGGTGCTGCGCCTCGTCGCGCAGGGTCTGAGCAACCGCGGAATCGGCGAGCGACTGTTCCTCGGCGAGGCGACCGTGAAGACACATCTGCTGCATGCGTTCGCGAAGCTCGAGGTGAGCGACCGCACGCGAGCTGTCACGCGCGCCATGGAACTGGGACTCCTATAGTTCGGCGTCGATCTCTGCGCGCACCGGCATCGAGGTCGAGGCGCCCGGGCGGGTGACCGAGATGGATGCCGCGACGGTCGCCGCTTCGAGCGCGTGTTCCAGGGTGGCCCCTTCGGCGAGGAACGCGACGAGCACACCCGCGAAGGTGTCTCCGGCGGCCGTCGTGTCGACCGCCTCGACCTTGCGCGGTGCGACCTCGGTGACGACGGCGCCGTCGCGGGCGACCAGGGCGCCCCGCGCGCCGCGGGTCATCACGACCAGCCCTGCGCTGCGGCTCAGCGCGATCGCCGCGGCGGTCTCGTCGGCGACTCCGGCCAGCTCGCACGCCTCCGCCGCGTTGGGGATCAGGATGTCGGTGAGCTTCAGCAACTCGATATCGACAGTGGTGACCGGCGCGGGGGTGAGCACCGTCGTGATGCCGAGCCCGTGGGCGAGGACGAATGCGTCGGTGATGAGGTCGATGGGCCGCTCGAACTGAGCGACCAGGTAGCGGGCGGCCTCGATCCGGTGCCGCGACTCGTTGTCGAGCGTCGTGATGGAGGCGTTCGCCCCGGACACCACGACGATCGCGTTCTCGCCCCCGTCGAGGACGGAGATGTGCGCGGTGCCGGTCGCGGCATCCACCTCGGTCAGCCCGGAGGTGTCGATGCCGTCGTTCTGCAGGCACTGCCGCAGGGCATCGCCGAACGCATCGCGGCCGATCGCGCCGAGGAAGCCGACGTCGCCCCCCGCTCGTGCCGCGGCGACCGCCTGGTTGAGGCCCTTGCCGCCGGGGATCGTTGCGAAGGAGGACCCGAACATCGTCTCGCCCGGGTGCGGCAACCGCGGCTGCCGCACCACCAGGTCCATGTTGGCGCTGCCCAGGACGACGATGGCACTCATCCGCCCAGGCTAGCGAGTGCCGGGCTAGGCGTTCTCTTTGCGGAACGTGCGGGTTCCGACGAACATCAGCACGGCGAAGATGACGACGCTCCACACCGTTCCCCAGAGGATCGGATAGCCGAAGTCGCCGACGAACGCCGAGCGGATCGCGTCGACGATGTGCTTGATCGGCACGAAGTCGCTCAGGGTCTGCAGCCACTGCGGCGCCAGCGTCATGGGCAGCAGGATGCCCGACAGCAGCAGGATCGGCAGGGCGATCGAGTTCACCAGCGGCGCCAGCACGTCCTCGCTCTTGGTGACGAGGGCGAGCGAGTACGACGCCGCCGCGCACGATGCGCCCAGCAGCAGGGTCAGGACCAGCCCGAACAGCATCCCGCCGACCGAGGCGCGCAGCCCGAACGCGAAACCGAGGGCGATGAGCACGATGCCCTGCACCAGCAGCTGCAGAACATCGCGCAGGATGCGGCCGAGCAGCAGGGCGGTCCGGCTTGCGGGTGTGACGCGCTCGGCCTCGATCACGCCCGCCCGCCATTCGGCGACCAGCCCGAACCCGGCGAACAGCGCGCCGAAGATGCCGAGCTGCACGAGCAGGCCGGGCACGAAGATCGTGTACGCGTTGTCGGTGCCGAAGGATGCGGCGAGCGGCTCGAGGAGCGGGCCGAACAGGCCGAGGTACAGGATCGGCTGGACCAGCCCGATGATCACCCACGCGGGGTTGCGCAGAGCGATGCGCAGCTGACGGTAGAACACGATCCAGGTCTCGCGGGCGAAGCTGCCGGTGGCGGCGGCTTGCCCTGAGGAGGCGACATCGTCACCGTGTCGAAGGGTCATCAGGCGGCTTCCTCTCGAAGCGAACGGCCGGTGAGCGTGAGGAACACATCGTCAAGTGTCGGGCGACGCACCTCGATCGAGTCGAGCGCGATGTCGTCCTTGTCGAGAGCCCGCAGCAGTCCCGCCAGCTCGCGACCGGCGTGCGGCACCCGCATACTGACGGTGAGCCCGTCGATCTCGGC
>JAODAS010000107.1 GCA_025463555.1 Schumannella sp. | reverse complement strand
CGGCGTTTCGGAGCTTGAGGTTGTGTGTGATGAAGCGTCCGCCTTTCACCGCGAACACGAAGTCCCGAGCGGGGACTTCCTGCGCCCACCGCTCGAATACCGCCGGCGACTTGAGGCTGTAGAAGGTTCCGTTCAGCTCGACGCTGTTGAAGCGGCGGCTCGCGAACTCCAGCCACCGGCGGTGGGGGAGCTCGTCAGGATAGAACGGTCCGCGCCACGGCTTGTAGTCGTAGCCGCTGATCCCGATGTAGGCGCGCGACATCGGACGCCAGTGGTCGTTCATCGCAGCGCTCGCGTGGCGGGTGCAGCGCGCTAGGGCAAGATGCGTGCGGTGAAGATTGGCTCGCGACGTCCCGGCGTCAGCGCGGGTGCGCCCGTACCAGCTCGCTCACGCGAGGAAAGCGCTCCGCGACGAAGTCGCTCGACACGCGCACAAGATCGGCGCGCGTCTCGCCGACGAATGGACCATGCATGACGATGGGCACGTTGGTCGGCTCACCCGCATAGAGCACCACCCGGGCACCGGCACCGTCCGCCGCGAGGCGCAGGACGCTCGTCGCGTCGCCCGCGTCGCGACTCAGCCATCCGACCTGCCCCTTGGCGAGTGGCGTTTCGGGAGTGCCCGCCCGCACCGAACCCTCGAGCACGTAGACGAAGCCGTTGTACGACGCGGGCAGGTCCTGCTCGATGCTTGCACCGGCGTCGAGAGCGATGTCGGCCATCGTCACCGGGACGTGGTTCTTCGTCGGCGAGAGTGCGTCGCCGGAGCTGCCGCTGTAGACACGCACCTCGACGCCGGGCTCGCGGCGAACCGGCGCACCGTCGCGGGCGACGGTTTCGAAGCGCGGCGCGCTCCACCGCTCGGCGTGCGGCAGCGTGAGCCAGAGCTGGAGGATCCGCGTCTTGCCCAGCGGCACGACGTCCTCGTTGTGAATGACTCCGCTGCCGGCGGTCATCCATTGCACGTCGCCAGTGCCGAGCGAGCCTTCCACGCGATCCTGCACGCCGCCTTCGACGACGAAGGTCACCGTCTCGAACCCGGCATGCGGATGCTCACCGCCCGCCGTGCTGCCGGCGGGCAGGTCGATGCGGTCGTCGGCGAGCAGGATGAACGGATCCTGCTGGGCAAACTCGGAGGGATCGACGACGAGCGCCGCGGTGTGTCCCGCGCCCATGAAACCGGGAGTGGGCGCGGGGGTCGTGACGGTGCGAACGATCTGGCGGGCGATGGTCATATGGCTCGGGGCGACGGGTGCAGGTCCTTCGCTGCGCTCAGGAGGACAAGCGGTAAAGGATGACGCAGGGGCCGTGCTCAACTCGACAACGGCTGCGGGGCGGAGCGGCGGGCGGCGAGGTTGCCGATCCCGCCGACCGCTCCGACGACGAGCGCGATGCCGGCCAGCATCGGTGACCAGAGGGACTCGAGGCCGAGCAATGCATCGAGCGAGAAGAGGCCCGGGCCGGTGAGGGCAAGCACCACCGCCGCCGCCCCATAGAGCAGGGTCAGCTCGATGCCGTTGGCGCTGGCGAACAGCCCGTTCTTGAGGTGCACGGTGACGGCGGCGACGATCATCACCGAGAGCATCAACGCCGGGCCGACCGGACCGAGGAGACCGAGCGCGATCAGGATGCCGCCGATGAACTCGGTGACGGAGGCCACGACGGCGAACATCCGGCCCGGACGGAAGCCGAGCTGCACGAGGAACTCTCCGGTGGCATTGAGCCCGTACCCGCCGAACCATCCGAACAGCTTCTGCGCTCCGTGAGCGCTCATGATGAGGCCGAAGACGAGTCGGGCGACGAGCAGTCCCGCGCTGAGCACCACGGCGTTCGGCGTCCAGGAGGCGAGGAGTTGAGCGGAGGTCTGCATGAGAGTCCCGGTTTGGAATGGCGAATCGCGGGCATGCGTGCGTATGCCGCTTGTCCAAGAATGGGCCGTATGCTATGGATTATCAATGCACAAGACACCAAATAATGACATTGATCGTCCAGAAATAGCGGACACGCCGGTGGACGTCATGGGGCAGATCCTCGAGGCGGTGCATCTCCGGACGGCGATCTTCGGCAAGCTGGAGCTCGGCGCACCGTGGCGGCTCCGGCTACCCAAGCGCGAGTATCTCAGCTTCTACGTCGTGGCACGGGGGAGTGCGTGGCTGGAGCTTCCGCACGCGCACCCGCACTTGCCGTCGGGCGTGGTCGAGATTCCACTCTCGGCGGGCGACGCGGTGCTGATCCCGCACGGGTCGGCGCACGAGCTGCGCGACGTGGACCGGAGCGACGTGTCGCCGGAGAGCTTCGACTTCGACGCCTGTCCCCGAGCGATCACCGGACAAGTGGCGCGACTCGGAGGAGACGGGCCCGTGACGTCGATCATCGCGGGGCACTTCACGATGGGCAGGGCACCGCGCAACGTGCTGCTCGGCTCTCTCCCGCCGGCGATTCATCTCCCCGCGGGCGCGGTGGCTGCGAGCCCACAGCTCGCGGGCCTCGTGCCGCTCATCCTGAGCGAGAGCGCATCGCCGGGGGCGGCGGGCTCCATCGTGCTCGCGCGCCTGGCGGACCTGCTGCTCGTTCACGCGCTTCGGCTCTGGGTGTCCACGGCCGGCCAGTCGTCGTGCGGGCTACGGGCGGTGAGCGATCCGGCGATCGGCGCGTCGCTCCGGCTCATGCACGCGCGGCCGGCCGAGCTGTGGACGGTGGACCGGCTGGCGTCGTCGGTGGCGATGTCGCGATCCGCTTTTGCGGCGCGATTCACCGAGCTCGTGGGCGAGCCGCCCCTCCAGTATCTCGGGCGGTGGCGGATGACGCTGGCTGCGCAACGGCTGCGGGAGGACGACCACGCGGTGATCGCCGACGTCGCACAGGCGGTGGGATACTCGAATCCCGTGGCATTCAGCAAGGCCTTCTCGCGGATGCAGGGGATTGGCCCGGGAGCGTTTCGGCGCGAGGAGCGGCAGGCGCGGCGGTC
>JAODAS010000101.1 GCA_025463555.1 Schumannella sp. | reverse complement strand
TCGTCGACCTGCATGGCCACGGAGCGGGCGGGCACGCCTACGACGACGGCGGAGCAGAGCTCGCCGCCGCACTCGCCGTGCACCGGGCGCACGGCACCACCCGCAGCGTGGTCAGCATCGTGACCGGACCGCTCGCGGAGCTGCGCGAGCGCCTGGAAGAGATCTCGGTGCTCTCGGCGGCCGACCCGCTCGTTCTCGGGGCGCATCTCGAGGGGCCGTTCCTGGCGCGCGACCGGCGCGGAGCCCACGATCCCCAGTTCCTCCGAGCGCCCGACCAGGCGACGATCGAATCGCTGCTCGAGGCGGCAGCCGGGAGCATCTGCCAGGTGACGCTGGCTCCCGAGCTCCCCGGCGGCCTGGATGCCGTCAGGCAGCTGACCGCCGCCGGGGTCACCGTCGCCGTGGGGCACACCGAGGCCGATCTCACGACGACGCGCGCCGCCTTCGATGCCGGCGCCCGCATCCTCACGCATGCCTTCAATGCCATGCCCGGCATCCACCATCGCGATCCGGGACCCGTGGTCGCCGCTCTCGACGACCCCCGCATCACCCTCGAGCTCGTGCTCGACGGGCATCACGTGCACCCGGATGTCGCCGAGGTGCTGTTCAGCGCCGCTCCCGGCCGGGTCGCCCTGATCACCGACTCGATGGCTGCGGCGGCCGCGGCGGACGGCGACTACCGGCTCGGATCCCTCAACGTCAGCGTGCGGGACGGGCTGGCCGTGCTCTCGGGGACGTCGACGATCGCCGGCTCGACTCTGACCCAGGATGCGGCACTGCGTCTCGCCGTGTCGGCTGTCGGCCTCTCGCTCCCAGACGCGATCGGCGCTCTCACCGCCGTGCCTGCACGGGCGCTCGGGCGCGGCTCCCAGTTCGGTCTGCTCGAAGCGGGATACGCTGCCGACGTCGTGGTCCTCGACGAGACGCTGCACGTCACCGGCGTGTGGGCGGCCGGGCGCCCGGTGGTCCAGTAGCGCGCAGCGCGTATCGAGACCACGCCAAGGGGGATGCATGTACGCAGTGCCCGACCAGACCGGTCGTCGAATTCTCGTCACCGGAGCCAACAGCGGCACGGGACGCGAGGCGACGCAACGGCTCGCAGCAGCAGGCGCCGAGGTGGTGATGGCGGTGCGCAACCTGGCCAAGGGTGAGGCCGCTCGTGACGAGATCCTTGAAGCGATTCCGGATGCGCGGCTCGAGTTGCGCCAGCTCGACCTCGCCGACCTCGCGTCGGTGCGCAAGTTCGCCGACGGGATCGACGCCGTCGACACCCTCGTCAACAACGCCGGAGTGATGGCGCCGCCGACGCGGTTCGAGACCGTCGACGGGTTCGAGCTGCAGTTCGGCAGCGACTACCTGGGGCCGTTCGCGCTCACCGAGCTGCTGCTGCCGAAGCTGTTGCGGGCGGATGCGCCTCGTGTCGTCACGATGGCGAGCATCGTCGCGGACTTCGGCCGCATCCATCTGGACGACCTGAACGGCGCGCGCCGCCGGTACATTCCGTTCCGGGAATACGGGCAGGCCAAACTCGCGGATCTGCTGCTCGCGACCCACCTCGCGTCGATCGCGCGCGAGCGCGGATGGAAGCTGAGGTCCCTTGCCGCGCACCCTGGGTACACCCGCACGAACCTGCAGACCGCCGGCGCGAACCTCGGCCGGTCGCAGCCGAAGCCGCCATCGCGCTGGAAGCCGTTCTACTCGCAGGAGGTGTCCGTCGGCGCCGAGCCCCTGTTGTTCGCGATCGCCGACCCCGCGGCGCAGAACGGCGAGTACTACGGCCCGCGCTGGTACACCCGCGGCCCAACGAAGCGCGTGGGGCTCCCCCGCAGCGCGCGGAACTCGGACCCCGCCGCACTCTGGTCCGCAGCCGAGCAGCTGACGGGCACCTCGCTCCCCTGAACCACCCTCTGGGGTCGCAGATGGGGCTTTCGGGTTGCCCGTTCCGCGCGATTGCGACCTGAGATGGGGTCAGCGCTCGAAGTCGAGCCGGTTGTCCCAGGCGAAGCGGTAGTAGTCCGCGTACGCGAGCTTCGCCGCGGCGGGGGAGTCCACGATCACGGTCACGAAGGGGTGCAGCTGGATTGCGGAGCCCGGCAGTGAGGACGAGACCGGGCCCTCGACGGCCCCCGCGATCGCGGAAGCCTTCGCCTCGCCGAACGCGAGCAGCAGCAGGTGCCGTGCATCGAGGATCGTGCCGAGCCCCTGCGTCAGGCAGTGCCGCGGCACCTGCTCGGGTGAGTCGAAGAAGCGGGCGTTGTCGGCGCGGGTCTGCTCCGTCAGCGTCTTGACCCGCGTGCGGGACACCAGGGACGAGCCGGGCTCGTTGAATCCGATGTGACCGGTGCGGCCGATGCCGAGCACCTGCAGGTCGACCCCTCCGGCGGCGGCGATGTCGCGCTCGTAGCGCTCCCCCGCGCCCTCGGTCGGACCACCGTCGTCGCCGGGCACCCGCACCAGAGCCGGGTTCATGCCGAGCGGCTCGACGACCTCGCGGGTGATCACCGAACGATACGACTCCGGATGTCCTGGCGGCAGCCCGATGTACTCATCCAGCGCGAAGCCGCGCACCCGCCCGAGGTCGAGCGAGTGCGCGGCGGTCCCGTTTCGCGCGGCGAGCGCTTTCCAGATCGGCAGCGGGGTGGATCCGGTGGCGAGCCCCAGCACCGCGTCGGGCTTGGCCGCGACGAGGCGCGCGATCAGCTCCGCGGCGATCTCGCCTCCCTCGGCAGGATCGCGGACGATGACGACTTCGGCCACTAGACCGTCACACTCTCGGAGGCGTCGGCCGCACCGACCAGTGCGGCACCGATCGCTGCGGCATTCGTTCCGCTCGGCACCAGCGTGACGCGGTCGGCGAGCTGCAGTGAGGCGAGGAACTCGGAGGACGCGGCCCAGCGGGTGAGGACGGCACGCACCTCGGCGAGCAGCACGTCTCCGAGGGAGGAGAGGCCTCCCCCGATGACGACGTCGTCGACGTCCACGGTGAGCACGAGCAACCGTACCGCCGCGGCGACGTTCTCGACCAGGCGCTCACGTACCTCGATCGCGAGGGCGTCCCCGGCATCCGCTGCGGCGAAGAGGGCACGCACCGGCTTCGGTTCGTCGGTGGGCCACTGCCGGGCCACGGCCGATCCGGAGGCCATGAGCTCCAGGCATCCGCGCTGGCCGCACGGGCACAGCGGACCCGACGGGTCGACGGGGATGTGCCCGATCTCGCCGGCGACACCCCGCGATCCGCGCCAGAGGCGCCCGCCGAGCACGAGCCCGGCAGCCAGTCCGGTGCCAAGGTTCAGATAGGCCATCGACTGGGCGGAGGTGCGGCCGAGCAGCGAGAAGGCACCGAGTGCGGCCGCGTTCACATCGTTCTCGACCCGCACCGAGCGACCGAGCCGCGCCGCGACCTCGCTGCCGAGATCGAGACCCGAGAGCCCCAGGTTCACGGCGTGCTCGACCCGGCCGGACGCGACATCCACCGCCCCCGGGATGCCGATGCCGATCGAGGCGAAGGTCTCGGGCGTGCGTCCTGCGGCACGCGCGAGACCTTCGACAGCAGCGACCGCCGTTGCGAGCACCGACTCGGCGCCGAAGCCGGTGGCCAGGCGCAGCTCGTACGCCACGCGGCCGTCGGCGTCGATCGCGACCGCATCGGTCTTTGTGCCGCCGATGTCGATGCCGACGCGCAGGCTCGCCGCGCTCATGAGGGTGTTCCCAGCAGCTTCAGCAACGCGCGCCCGGCATACTGCGACGCGCCGAACGTCGCGATGTCGGCGTAGACGCGGTCCGGCGACGGCCAGCCCATATCGACGACCACGACCGACGGGTTCTGCTCGCGCGCACGGTCGATCGCCGCCCGCGTCCACTCGTGGCGATGGTTGTCCTTGCCGACCAGCACGACTGCCCGGCCACTGATTTCGATCTCATCGGCGCTGAATACCGGTGTCGTCTCGGCGCCCGCGGCGGCGGGCCCCCATGGCGATGCGCCGACCGCGATATTCGCGACCGTCTCGAGGGTCAGGATGTCGGCGCCGGGTTCCAGCACCAGCCCGTCGGCGACGTCGAAGGCGGCGATCGCGCGGTCGATGTCGAACTCGGGGCTCGCGTCGGATGTCGTGGCCAGCGGCCCGGCCAGCCCCTCGGCCAGGGCCCGGTTGCGCGCGACGGCGTCGTCGAGGCGCGCCTGCGGCAGTGTCCCGTCGGCGACGGCCGCGGCGAGCGCGGCCCCGATCGCCTCGAGCTGCTCGTCGGTGTTCTTCGTGCCGATGCAGAGCAGGTCACAGCCGGCCGCGATCGCACGGACGGCCGCAGCAGGGATGCCGATCTCGCCGCTCGCCCCGACCATGTCGAGCGCGTCGGACACGATCACGCCCGCGTAGCCGAGGTCGCCGCGCAGCACATCCTGCAGGATCACGCGGGAGAAGGTGGCGGGGACGTGGTCGAGCTGCGGCAGCAGCACGTGCGAGGTCATGATGCTGCGCGCTCCCGCCTGCGCGGCAGCGACGAAGGGACGCAGCTCTCGTTCCATGAGCTCTTCGAGGGAGCGGTCGACGACCGGGAGGGAGAGGTGCGAGTCCTGCGCGGTGTCGCCGTGCCCGGGGAAGTGCTTCGCACTCACCGCGACGCCCTCCTTCTCGTGCGCGACGACCCAGGTCGCGATATGCGCGGACACGGTCTCGGGGTCGGCGCCGAAGCTGCGCACGCCGATGACCGGGTTGTCGGGGTTCGAGTTGATGTCGGCGTCCGGCGCGAAGTTCAGGTTCACTCCGACGGCGCGCAGCTCGCGGGCGACCGCGCGGCCGACCTGCGCGGTCAGGTCGTGGTCGTCGATGCGGCCGAGCAGCGCGTTCCCCGGGTAGGGGGATCCGGTCAGGTGGTGGAGCCGGGTGACGTCTCCGCCCTCTTCGTCGATGGCGATGAGCGCCAGCGGGTTCGCCGCGCGGATCGCATCCGTCAGCGCGCGCACCTGCTCGGGCGATTCGATGTTCTCGCCGAACAGGCAGACGCCGCCCAGACCGTCACGCAGGCGCGCTTCGAGCCATGACGGCAGGGTGGTTCCGACGAAGCCGGGCATGAGGACACCAGCGGGGTGGGCGCCGCCCTGAGTAGCGCCGTCAGGCGCGTGTCGAAGGGTCATCCCTTCACCGCCCCGGCAGCGACGCCCGACGCCATCCGGCCCTGCACCAGCAGGAAGAAGATGACCACCGGGATCGCCATCAGGGTCGATCCGGCCATGATCGCCGCCCAGTCGGTCGCCTGCGTGGCCTGCACGAACGCGGTCAGCCAGACCGGCAGTGTGCGGGTGTCGGGCTTGTTCATGATGACCAGGGCGAAGGTGAACTCGTTCCAGGCCTGGATGAAGGCGAAGACCCCGGTCGCCGTCAGGCCTGGGCCCAGCAGCGGAAGAGTGACCCGGAAGAAGGCGCCCATGCGCGAGCATCCGTCGACCATCGCCGCCTCTTCGAGCTCGATCGGGATGCCGCCCACGAAACCGCGCAGCGTCCAGATCGTGAACGGCAGGACCGTCGCCAGGTAGACGAGCGTCAGCCCGACGATCGTGTTGAGCAGCTGCCAGCCGTCGAGCACCCGGAAGATCGAGACGATCATCGCCTCGGCCGGGATCATCTGCGCCACCAGCAGCAGCACGACGAACGTGCGACGAGACTTGAACTGGAACCGGGTCAGCGCGAGGGCGGCGAAGAACGCGAAGAACAGCGCGAAGATCACGGTCGCCAGGGTGACGATGAGCGAGGTCGTCAGGGCGGGCAGGAACTCGATGCTGCCCGAGGGCTCGGTGACCACCTTGACGAAGTTCTTGAGGGTGAACGCATCCGGCCAGAAGTGCGGATCGGGGTCGTGGATCGCCGTCGTCGACATCAGCGAGGAGTTCACCATCCAGTAGACGGGGAACACCGAGAACAGGAAGACCGCGATGGCGATCGCGCTCAGGACGATGCGCACCGGGAGCCGGGTGTGATCTCTCATGCCTCGTCCTGCCTCAGCGTGATGCGGATGTAGTAGGCGGACAGGGCGAGCATGACGACGACCAGGATGACCGCGATCGCGCCGCCGATGCCCAGGTTTCCGCCGGCCACCGAGACCGAGTAGATGTACGGGCCGATGGTGTTCGTGTCCGCCGCGATTCCGCCGATCGCCTGCAGCGCCTTGATCTGCGGGAACACGCGCATGTCCCAGATGATCTCGAGGATGAGCAGCACCAGCAGCACCGGGCGCAGGTACGGGAAGGTGATGAACCGGAACCGCTGGAAGCGGGTCGAACCGTCGAGCTGGGCGGCCTCGAGCACCTCGGTGGGCACCTGGGTGAGCCCGGCGAACACGGTGAACGCGACGAACGGCACCGACTGCCAGGTGATGATGATCGTGGCGACGAGGAAGAAGCTCAGCGGGTTGATCAGCCAGCTGTGCCCCTGGAACTGGGTGAGCCCGAGCCCGTGGCTGAGGACGTAGTTGATGACGCCGAAGTCGGTGTTGAACAGCCAGCCCCACACCACGGTCGCGGTGATGGGCGGCATCGCCCAGGCCAGCAGAAGGCCGGCGGAGACCAGCGTCTTGAAGCCGCGGTTGAGGCGCGTCATCAGCAAGGCGATGAGAATGCCCAGGGCCATCGTGGTCGCGACGTTGACAAGGGCGAACAGGATGCTGCGGCCGAGGACCGTCCAGAACACCGGGTCGGTGAGAACCTCGGCATAGTTGTCGAATGCGATCCACTCGGGCGCGGCGCCGAAGATCTGTGCCCGCCCGAACTCCTGCAGGGACATGATCAGGAGCTGGACAAGGGGCCAGCCGGTGAGGGCCAGGACGACGACAGCGGCCGGGATCAGGAGGAGCCAGGGCAGGAGCTCGCCGCGGCGGCGGCTGCTCAGCCGTCGGCCGCGCAACGCGAGAGTCATGAGGGGTCTCCGAGTAGAGTTCGCACGTGCCCCGGAGCTTTTCCTAGGGCGACGGGCATCGAGTGGGCTGGGCGGTGCGATTCAGACTCGCACCGCCCAGCTCCGATGAGCTAGTCGTATCGAACGACTAACCGTTCAGGATGTCCTCGATCTTGGTGTCGAGGTCCTTCGCCAGGCTCGCGGCGTCGCCGCCCTGAGCCAGTTGGACAAAGAAGTCCTGCAGTACCCGCGACGCCTCGACGTCAGCCCACTTCGGGCTGGCCGGGGTCAGCTTCGCGTTGGCGGCGGCGGAGGCGATGATCTTCGCCAGATCCGGTGTCGCAGCCGCGACCTTGTCACCCAGCGACGTCAGCGACGGCACGAGGCCGGCACCCGCCAGGATCGTCTGGTAGTCCGGGCTCTCGATGATGGCCAGGGCCTTCTTCGACAGCGACGGATGAGCAGACTTGGCCGAGATGGCGATATTCGAACCACCGGCGAAGACCTGAGCGGCCCCGCCGTCCTTGCCCGGGAGGGCGAAGCTGCCGAGGGTGTCGGTCAGTGCCGTGGGCTTCTGGTCCTCATCCGCGACGATCGACCAGTAGGCCCAGCTCGGAGCAGAGATCGTGGCTGCCTTCTGTTCGCGGAACGGCACCCACAGGTCGGTCTCGTCGCCGTCCTTCGGGGCGGTCGACGATTCCATCAGCTGCTGCACCTGCTTGAGGCCCTTGAGCGAGTTGGCGCTGGAGAACTGCGCGTCCCACTTGCCGTCCTTCTGGACGGCGACCTCGCCGCCGTTCTCCCAGATGAAGGGGAGAGCGTTGTACCAGTCCTGGCCGGGGTACCAGACACCCGAGACGCCCGGGAGGGCGTCGGCGAGCTTGCCGGCGTTGGTGACGTACTCATCCAGCGTGGTCGGAACCGAGACACCGGCGTCCGCGTACTGCTTCGTGTTGTAGAACACGATGCGTGCACCCGAGTAGTACGGAGCGGCGAAGAACTTGCCGTCGTAGGTGCCGGCCTCGACGAACCCGGGAAGCAGGTCGTCGCCGCCGAGGGCGTCGTACTGGTCGCTGATGTCGAGGAACGCGCCCGCCGAGGTGAACGCGGCGGCCTGCGTGTTACCGACCTCCACGACATCGGGGGAATCGCTCGACGACAGGCTCGTGGTCAGCAGGTCGACCAGGCCGGTCCACTGCTGCTCCTCGATGGTGAGAGTCGAACCGGGGTTCTCCTTCTCGAACGTGGTCTTCAGGTAGGCGCGCGCCTCGTCGGGGGTGTCCGTTCCGACGAGCCAGACGCGGATGTCGCCGGTCTCATCCTCAGCCGGAGCGCTCGGCGTCGAGCATCCGGCGAGGACGACCGCGGATGCGGCCACCAGAGCCGCAATGGCGAGTTTCCTCATGTGCTGTTTCCTTTCCTAGGGCGACGGTGTCAGCGACTGCTGGCACCCCGTGTGGTGCAGGGGTGGGGTCAGGAGACCCCGAGTTGACCGGACAGCACCATCGCGGCGGCGCCGCGCATGACGATGTCCTGACCGAGGGCGGTCATCCTCACCGTCAGATCGCCGTGGAACTCGGCCATCGTCCGGTTGCGGAGGGTTTCGATGGCGGCCTCGGCGAGGGGACCATCGAGCAGTTCGGCGGGGCCGCTGAGCACGACCTCCGCCAGATCGAGAGCGCCGACGACGGGCGCAAGAGCGATGCCGAGGCGTTCGCCGGCCTGGCGCAGGATGAGGTCGCGCGCGGCGTCGTCGGGTGCGGCGGCCAGGTTGGCCTCCAGGCGCGGGATGGCGAGCCAGGTCTCGAGACATCCCACCTTGCCGCAGGCGCAGGCGGCGCCGCCGTCGGTGCCGACCACCACGTGCCCGATCTCCCCAGCGGCGTACCGGCTGCCGAAGAGCGGGGTGCCGCCGAGCAACAGGCCCGCGCCGACGCCGTGGCCGACTTTGACGAGCATGGTGTCGCTGAGCGCGCCGCCGAAGCTGTGCTCGGCGAGCACGGCCGCGTTGGCGTCGTTGGCGACCAGGACCGGCAGGCCGGTGGCGTCCGCCAGGATCTGCTGCAGCGGGAGGTCACGGAATCCGAGGTTGGGGGCGCTGAGGACGGTGCCGCCGAGGTCGACGACGCCGGGAGAACCGACGCCGATGCCCATGATGGGCGCCGTCGCTGCGGCGACGAGCTCGTGTGTGAGTGCCAGGACCTTGTCGACGGCGGCCTGACCGGTGGCGTTCTCGAGCAGCACCTGGCGGCGCTCGAGGATGCCGCCGTCGAGATCGAGCACCCCGCCGCGCAGCAGCGCGTGGTCGCTGAGGTCGAGCCCGAGGATCTGGAAACCGGTGCGGTTGATGTCCAGCAGCGTCGCGGGCTTGCCCGGGCGGGCGTCTTCGCGCTGGCCCAGCTCGACGATCAGGTCGTCGGCGATGAGCTGAGCGACCAGGTCGGAGATGGTGACGCGGGTGAGCCCGGTGGCGCGGGCGAGGTCGGCCCTGCTGATGCTGCCCGACCGGTACAGGGTCTGCAGCACGAGCGCACGGTTGTGGCTGCGCGAGTGCTCGGGCAGCGACTTCGCACTCGGTCGCAGGATGCGACCGGTGGCGTAACCCGCAGAGGACGGCGTCGACATGATTTGTTAGTAAAGCGTACGAACAATCAAAGCGCAAGACGCAATCCCCCCTTTTCGGGGTCGGCGGACCCTGTGCACGTGGCTATGCACAGGTTTCGACAGGCGCGCGCTGGGGATCCTCATAGGAATCCCGTCGAGGGTGTACCCATGACCTCCCTCCGAACCCGCCCCGCGCCGCGTGCCGCCGCCATCGGATTCGCCTCGCTCGGGCTGGTCGTCCTGGCCGGCTGCGCCGTCGACGGCGGGACCTCGGGCATCACATCCACGACGACGTCCGGCGGCTCATCCGGCACCTCCTCCGGAAACTCCGGCAGCTACACCGACGGCACGTACACCGCCCAAGCCAGTTACCAGGCACCCAGCGGAACAGAGTCGATCACGGTCGAACTGACCATCGCCAACAACACGGTCACGGCATTGACGGTCAGCAACGGGGCCACCGACCACGAGGCGCGGCAGTTCCAGCAGCGGTTCTCGTCCGGCATCAGCGCCGCAGTCGTCGGCAAGGATCTCTCCTCGCTCTCCGTGTCCCGTGTCTCCGGCTCATCTCTGACGTCCGCCGGTTTCAACGCAGCGGTCGAGGAGATCCGTTCTCAGGCTGCGTGAACCACTCGCTCCGCTCTCTCGTTCTCTTCACAGTGACGTCGAACCGGGAAGATATCCCGGCCCGGGCTGCCATCATGGGCCCACCGCTTTCATGCGTCGCTTCCGAAGCACATTCGAACGAGGAGACCACATGCCCCGCCCCACCACCCGCGCAGCAGCGCTGACCTTCACCGCGCTCGGCCTGATGGGCGCTCTTGCGGCCTGCGCCCCCGCCGGCACTCCCCCCACGGATTCAGGCGGCGGCGCCACGAACACCGACGCCAGCTACACCGACGGCACCTACACGGCCGACGGCAGCTACAACGCACCGAGCGGCACGGAGTCGATCACCGTCGAGGTCACCCTCGCGAGCGACAAGATCACCGGCATCACGGTCACGCCGCACGCCACCGACCCCACCGCGAAGGGCCACCAGGCGGAATTCGTCGGCGGCATCGCCGATCAGGTCGTCGGCAAAGACATCGACACCCTCAACGTGACACGGGTCTCCGGCTCGTCCCTCACCAGCGGCGGGTTCAAGATCGCCATCGAGGCGATCAAGGAACAGGCACTGGAGTCCTGATCGACACTGTCGCCGCGCTGCCGAGCGCGTGGGAGTTCGACGCGATCGGCGCGCCATGGCGCATCGATACGGTGGATGCCCTGAGCGACTCCCAGCGCGCGGCCGTGCTCGAGCGGGTCGAGCGTTTCGATCACGACTGGTCGCGCTTCCGGCACGACTCCCTGGTCAGCCGCATCTCCCGCGAGCCGGGGCGCCACCGGCTCCCTGCCGACGCCGGTCCCCTCCTGGAGTGGTACCGCGCACTCTACGAAGCCACCGGCGGCCGGGTCTCCCCGCTCGTCGGACGCACCATGGAGTCGCTGGGCTACGACGCGGCCTACCGGCTCACCCCGGCATCCACGATCGTGTCGGTGCCCGCATGGTCCGACGCGATCGCGTGGGACGGCGAGTACCTCGACACGGTCGGCCCGGTGCTGCTCGACGTCGGAGCGGCAGGCAAGGGCTATCTCGCCGATCTGATCAGCCTGCTGCTGCTCGAGGCGGGCATCGGCACCCACGTCGTCGACGCCAGCGGCGACATCGTGGCGCGGGGCGCGACGTCGGAGGCGGTCGCGCTCGAGCATCCGGCTGATCCGTCGAAGGCCATCGGCGTGGTGCCGCTGGCCGATGGCGCGCTCGCCGCGAGCGCCGTCAACCGCCGCACCTGGGGCGATGGCCTGCATCACGTGATCGACGCGGTCACCGGCCTGCCGACCTCGTCGGTGATCGCGACCTGGGCGCTCGCGCCCGATGCCCTTCACGCGGACGGACTGGCGACCGCGCTGTTCTTCGACACGACTCCTGCCTTCACGCAGGCGCCCGGCGTCTCCTATGTCCGCATGTTCGCCGACGGACGGGTGGAGCACTCGCCGTCTTTCCCCGGGGAGTTGTTCCTATGACCGCCTGGCTCGATCGCATCCTCGGCCGCGTCACCATGTACGGGCTCGTCCTCATCTCGCTCGCGTTCGTCGGAGCCGCTGCGCTGATCGGCAGCCTGCTCGGTCAGATCAGCTATCCGGTCGTCGACATCCTGGTCAGCGCCGCCGTGCTGCTGGTCACCTCGTATGCGGCGAACGGGGTGGTGGCGTTCCTGTTCCGGGTGCGGCCGCAACTGAGCTCGTCGCTCATCACCGCGCTGCTGCTGCTGTTCATCTTCGCGCCCACACTCGACCCCGCGGGCCTGGCCGTCCTCGCCCTCGCGGCCGTTCTCGCGGTGGCGACCAAGTACCTGCTCGCCGTCCGGGGGCGCCACCTCTTCAACCCCGCGGCGGCCGCCGCGTTCATCGTGGGCGCGATCCCGCCGCTTCTGGGCAGCACCTTCGTCACCTGGTGGGTGGGCACGGCATTCATGCTGCCCTTCACCGCGATCACCGCTCTGGCGATCCTGTTCCGCACACGCAAGCTCTGGCTGGGACTGACGTTCGTCGTGGTCGGCACGCTCACGTGGTGCCTCACGTTCGTCGGCACCGGCCAGCCGTTCGCAAGCGGCCTGACCTTCGCCCTGCTGCAGTATCCGACGGTCTTCTTCGCCGGCTTCATGCTGAGCGAGCCGCTGACGCTGCCTCCGCGGCGGTGGCAACAGCTTCTCGAGGCGGCGGTCGTGGGCCTGCTCTTCGGCGTCGCGTTCAACTTCTTCGGCCTGTTCTCGGCCAGCCCGCAGTTCGCCCTGATCGTCGGCAACCTGCTCGCGTTCTTCTTCGGGCAGCGCCGCGGCATCCGGCTCTCGTACCTCGGCAAGAAGCAGCTGACGCCCACGAGCTGGGAGTTCGAGTTCGAGCCGGGGCATCCGGTGCGCTTCACCGCGGGGCAGTACATGGAGCTGACGCTTCCGCACCCCAGGACGGACGCGCGCGGCTGGCGACGCGTGTTCAGCATCGCGTCCGCGCCGGGCGACGGATCGCGCGTGCGGTTCGGCATCCGCCTGCCCGAGAGCGCCAGCAGCTTCAAGAAGGCGCTGCTCGCACTGGAGCCAGGCACGAAGGTCTCCGCCACCTCCGTGGGCGGCGACTTCGTCCTCCCCAAGGGCGACTCGCCCCTGCTGCTGGTCGCGGGCGGCATCGGGATCACCCCGTACATCAGCCAGCTCGAGCAGCTGTCGGCATCGGGTTCGAAGCGGGATGTCGCTCTGGTCTACGCGATCAGCCGTCCCGACGATCTCGCCTACGCCGACCTGCTGGCGAAGACCTCGTGCACGGTGACCGTGGTGTCCGCGACCAAGCCGGCGAAGCTGCCGAAGGGCTGGACGTGGGTCGCGTCGCAGCGTCTGACGACAGATCAGCTGCTGGCCGCGGTACCGGATGCGAAGACCCGCCACACCTATCTCTCGGGGACGCCGGCGATGGTGGGGTCGCTCAAACGCGCCCTGCGTCGGGCGGGCGCCCGCCGCATCCACACGGATGTCTTCATCGGGTACTGATTCGACCGCCACCGGATGCCGTGTTCGCCCTGGGCGAGCACGCTGGCACTCGGGCTGGTCGAGTGCTAATTTCGTCCTAGTTGAGTCAGAGCGACTCAAGTTAGCTTCAGGAGGAACCATGGCGATGTATCTCGATTCGCGACAGGGTCCGCGGCTCATGCCGATGGATCTCTCTCGCACCGGCGACAGCTACGTGCTGAACGCCGACCTGCCGGGCATCGACCCGGCCCGCGTCGATGTCAGTGTCGACGGCCAGCTGCTCAGCATCCGCGCCGAGCGCCCCGCGGCCGGTGGCGAGGACGTGCAGTGGATCTCGCGCGAGCGTCGCACAGGAACCTTCCTGCGCCGCTTCACCTTGGGCCAGAACGTCGACACCGCCGGCATCACCGCCGGGTACGACAACGGCGTGCTCAGCGTCACGATCCCTGTCGCCGAGAAGGCCAAGCCGCGCAAGATCGAGGTGGGCGTGGGCGCCAAGCCCGCCGCCAAGAAGACGGTCAAGGCCGCCGCGTAGGCAGCTTTACCGCAGCGGAGGGGCCCAGAAATGGGCCCCTCTTTTGTGTTCAGCGCGCCCCGGCATGCGGGGCGCTCTACGTTTAAGGGGTGACCCTCGGCGAAGACGAACCCGACCACCGCGGCCGCAGCGGGCTGCACCTGACCGGGCGCGACCTGACCGGGAATCCGGAGGTGCGGGTCACCGACGTCGAGCTGGTCGCCACGGCATGGCACGTGCTGCGCCGCACCACGTTCGAGCAGCGCGACCGCAGCGGCGCGTGGGTCTCGAAGACAGCGGAAACGTATGACCGTGGCAATGGCGCGACGATCCTGCTGTACGACGCCGACCGGCGTACGGTGCTGCTGACCCGGCAGTTCCGGTACCCCGTGTACGTCAACGGCCACGCCGACGGCATGCTCGTCGAGGCTGCGGCGGGACTTCTCGACGACGATGAGCCCGAGGCCGCCATCCGTCGCGAAGCCATGGAGGAGACCGGGCACGAGGTCGGCGAGCTCGAGCACGTGTTCGACGTGTACATGAGCCCCGGTTCGGTCACCGAGCGGCTGCACTTCTATGCGGCGCCGTACTCGTCCGAGACGGCCCGGCACGCGGGCGGAGGGCTCGTGCATGAGGGCGAGCAGATCGACCTGGTCGAACTCGGCATCGACGAGGCGCTGGCCTCGATCGGCACCGGGATCGTCGACGC